>NZ_CP109446.1:1340833-1682500 GCF_036227265.1 Streptomyces sp. NBC_01476
ACTTCGGCGTGCCCGTGGAGCTGGGGGTGGCGGAGCCGGAGGGCGTGGCCCCGGGCTTCGTCGGAGAGGGAGTGGGGGTGGGGGCCGTGGGCGTCCCGGCGAGCTCGGTGAGCACCTGCCGGAAGTACAGCTGAGCGGTGGTTCCCACCTGCTGCTCGGCCTGGTCGGCGTTGGTGCCCTTGGGGATGTCCACGATGATCGTGTTCGAGCCCTGGGTCTGCACCTCGGCCTCGGAGACGCCGAGCCCGTTGACACGCTGGTTGATGATGCTCACCGCGGTGTCCATGTTGGCCTTGTTGACCACGTCGCCCTGGTGCGGCTTGGCGGTCAGCGTGATGCTGACACCGCCTGCGAGGTCAATGCCCAACCGGGGGGTCTTGTGGCCGGAGAGGAAGATCCCTCCGGTCAGCGCCACCAGGGCGATGAGGATCACGGCCAGGGCGCGCCCGGGATACCCCTGACTCGCCGAGGACCTGCGGCCCTTCTTGGCTGCTGCCACCTTCTTGATTCTCCCTGTCCTACCGCCCCCGGGCCTGCGCGCTCAGGGGGTGGCCACGATGTTGTGAGAGCGGGACCCTTACTTGGACTTGGAGCCGGCGGTGGAGCCGTCCTGCTCCTGCACCTGCGGCTCCGCGTCCTTGGTCAGCTCGACGGGGGCGTCCTCGTCGTCCTTGGTCAGGTCGACGGGAGCCTCGTCCGAGCCGGACGTGTCCTTCGTCCCGGCGGCATCCCCGGCGGCGTCCTCCGCGGACTCGTCCTCGGTCTCCTCCGGCTCGATGCCGTGCACGATCCGGTTGAACTCACCCTCGCTGAGCACCGCGCCGATGGCGTTCTTGGCGAAGTGGGCGTGCACGCCGTCGGTCAGCTCCAGGAGCACCGTCTCGTCGTTGACCTCCTTGACCACCGCGTACATGCCGCCGATGGTACGAACGCCCGCGCCGGGCTCCATCTGGTTGCGCATCTGCGACGCCTGGCGCTGCTTGTTCTTCGCCGAGCGGGTCATGAGGAACATGACGCCGACGATCAGGATCAGGGGGAGGAGAGTGACGAGATTCACGGTGTGGACGTTCCTTCGCGCGGTCGGTGTGGGGGCCGGCCTGGGTTTCGGGATGTGGGTGCCGATCCGGAGGAAGGGCGTCGGCGGAGTCTAAGCGCTGCTTCGCCGCTGGAACAACGCCAAGCATGGCACCGGGGTTCCTGAAGGCACGAGTCTATCCGAGGTCACGTTCCGAACAGCCCGGTCTGTCCCGTTCCGGCCCCACCTGTCCCGGTGCTCCCCGAGCCCTGCGGCGGCACCATGCCGAGGTGGGCCCACGCGGCCTGGGTGGCCACCCGTCCCCGGGGGGTACGGGCCAGCAGGCCCTCACGGACCAGGAACGGTTCTGCCACCTCCTCGACCGTCTCCCGCTCCTCGCCGACCGCGACCGCCAGCGTCGACAGACCCACCGGGCCGCCGCCGAAGAGCTTCAGCAGCGCGTGCAGCACCGCCCGGTCCAGCCGGTCCAGGCCGCGGGCGTCCACTTCGTAGACCTCCAGGGCCTGGGCGGCGATCTCCCGGGTGACCACGCCGTCGGCCCGTACCTGCGCGTAGTCGCGGACCCGGCGCAGCAGCCGGTTGGCGATCCGCGGGGTGCCCCGGGAGCGGCCGGCGATCTCGGCGGCGCCGTCGGCTGCCACCTCGACGTCGAGCAGTCCGGCCGAGCGGTGGATGACCCGTTCCAGTTCGGCGGGTGCGTAGAACTCCATGTGCCCGGTGAAGCCGAACCGGTCGCGCAGCGGCGGTGGCAGCAGGCCGGCCCTGGTGGTGGCGCCGACCAGGGTGAACGGCGGCAGCTCCAGCGGGATCGCGGTGGCGCCCGGGCCCTTGCCGACGATGACGTCGACCCGGAAGTCCTCCATCGCCATGTAGAGCATCTCCTCGGCGGGCCGCGACATCCGGTGGATCTCGTCGAGGAAGAGCACCTCGCCCTCCTGGAGCGAGGACAGGATCGCCGCCAGGTCGCCGGCGTGCTGGATGGCCGGGCCCGAGGTGATCCGGATCGGCGCGCCCATCTCGGCCGCGATGATCATCGACAGGGTGGTCTTGCCGAGGCCGGGGGCGCCGGAGAGCAGGACGTGGTCGGCGGTGGCGCCGCGCTGCCGGGCGGCCTTGAGCACCAGGTCGAGCTGCTGGCGCACCCGCTCCTGTCCGATGAACTCCCCCAGGTCCTTCGGGCGCAGCGCCGCCTCGACCGCCTGGTCCTCACGGTCGGCGGCGGAGCCGACCAGTCGCTCCGGCTCGGCGGTGGCGTCGTCCCAGTTCATCGTGGTCTCTCGGATCGGCGGGCGGTGGCGGCTACGGGGCCCGGTCTGCCGGGCGGTGGCGGCTCAGCGGGTGCGGTTGAGGGTCTGCAGGGCGGCCCGCAGCAGCGCGCCGACATTCGGCTCGGCCGCCGCCTCGGCCTGCGGGGTGACCGCGGCGACCGCCTCGTCCGCCTCCCTGGTGGCATAGCCGAGGCCGAGCAGCGCCGCATGCAGCTGCTCGTGCCAGGAGGTGCCCACGGGGCTGCCGAGGCCACGGGAGGCGCCGGGGCCCACGGGGGCACCCAGCCGGTCCTTCAGCTCCAGCAGCAGCCGCTGGGCGCCCTTCTTGCCGATCCCGGGCACCGCGGTGAGCGCCTTCTCGTCCCCCGAGGCCACCGCGGCCCGCAGCGCGTCGGGGCTGTGCACCGCCAGCATGGTCTGGGCGAGCCGCGGACCGACTCCGCTGACCGTCTGCAGCAGTTCGAAGACCTGCCGCTCGTCGTCGTCCGCGAAGCCGTACAGCGTCAGCGAGTCCTCCCTGACCACCAGCGAGGTGGCCAGCCGCGCGGGCTGGCCGATCCGCAGGGCGGCGAGCGTGCCGGGGGCGCACTGCACGGACATGCCGATGCCGCCGACCTCGATGACCGCGGCGTCCGGGGCGAGGGCGGCGACCGGGCCGCTGACGAAGGCGATCACGTGGCGGTCTCCTGGGTTCGTACGGTCCGGTGCGCGGCGATGGCCTGCTGCAGGCGGTTGGCGGCGGTGCCGCGCCAGATGTGGCAGATGGCCAGCGCCAGGGCGTCGGCCGCGTCGGCGGGTTTCGGCGGGGCGTCCAGCCGCAGCAGCCGGGTGACCATCGCACCCACCTGCGCCTTGTCGGCCCGGCCACTGCCGGTGACGGCGGCCTTGACCTCGCTGGGGGTGTGCAGGTGCACCGGCAGGCCGCGCCGGGAGGCGCAGAGCATGGCCACCGCGCTGGCCTGGGCGGTGCCCATCACGGTCCTGACGTTGTGCTGGCTGAAGACCCGCTCGACGGCGACCGCCTCGGGCCGGAACTCGTCCAGCCAGGCTTCGATGCCGCGCTCGATCAGCACCAGCCGGTGACCGATCTCCGCGTCGGCGGGGGTGCGGACGACACCGACGCCCGCCATGGTCAGCGGGCGGCCCGCGACGCCGTCCACCACGCCCACTCCGCACCGGGTCAGCCCCGGGTCCACGCCCAGTACGCGCATCCCGCCCCCTTTCTCGCTCACCTGTTTGTGCAGGCTATCGGTTCGGACCGACAGCGGGCGGACGACGCAGTGCGGCCCGGGCGGGTGTCTCCCCGCCCGGGCCGCTCCGGTGCCATGTGCGCGCCGCACGCCGCATGCCGGCCCGCTGCCCGCTGCCCGCCCGCATGCAGCACGCGCCGGTGCGCGCCTGTCAGGCGTCGACCTTCTCCATGACCTCGTCGGAGACGTCGAAGTTGGCGAAGACGTTCTGCACGTCGTCGCTGTCCTCCAGCGCGTCGATCAGCTTGAAGATCTTCCGCGCGCCGTCCTCGTCCAGTTCCACCTGCATGGTGGGCAGGAAGTTGGCGTCGGCCGAGTCGTAGTCGATCCCGGCGTCCTGGAGCGCCTTGCGGACCGGTACCAGGTCGGTGGCCTCGCTGATCACCTCGAAGGACTCGCCGAGGTCGTTGACCTCCTCGGCGCCCGCGTCCAGGACCGCGCCCAGCACGTCGTCCTCGCCAAGTTCGCCCTTGGGGACGATGACGACGCCCTTGCGGTTGAAGAGGTACGACACCGAACCCGGGTCGGCCATCGAGCCGCCGTTGCGGGTCATCGCGACCCGGACGTCGGAGGCGGCGCGGTTGCGGTTGTCGGTCAGGCACTCGATGAGGACCGCGACGCCGTTCGGCCCGTAACCCTCGTACATGATCGTCTGGTAGTCGGCGCCGCCGGCCTCCAGGCCCGCACCGCGCTTGACCGCGCTGTCGATGTTCTTGTTCGGGACCGAGCTCTTCTTCGCCTTCTGGATCGCGTCGAAGAGCGTCGGGTTGCCGTCCACGTCAGCGCCGCCGGTGCGCGCCGCGACCTCGATGTTCTTGATCAGCTTCGCGAAGAGCTTGCCGCGCTTGGCATCGATCACGGCTTTCTTGTGCTTGGTCGTAGCCCATTTAGAGTGGCCGGACATCCGACTGTCTCCTTCGCGTCACCAAATGCTGTCTTTCGTCGCGCCGCCGATCCTACCGGGAGAGCGTCATCCCGAGGTGCGCACCGTGTCCACGAAGAGTTCATGGACCCGGTGGTCCCCGGTCAGCTCGGGGTGGAACGACGTGGCGAGCACCCTGCCCTGCCGGACGGCGACGATGTGCCCGCCGTACTCCGCGAGCACCTCGGTGTCCGCGCCGACCGACTCCACCCACGGGGCCCGGATGAAGACGCCCTCCACCGGGCCGCCGGGGATGCCGCGTACGTCGACGAACGCCTCGAAGGACTCGTTCTGCCGGCCGAAGGCGTTGCGGCGGACGATCATGTCGATGCCGCCGAAGGTCTCCTGGCCCGACCGCGGGTCCAGGATCTTGTCGGCGACCATGATCAGTCCGGCGCAGCTGCCGTAGACCGGCAGGCCGCCGCGGATCGCGGCACGCAGCGGCTCGGTGAGGCCGAAGAGCGCGGCCAGCTTGGAGATGGTGGTGGACTCGCCGCCGGGGATGACCAGGCCGTCGACCGCGGCGAGCTCTTCGGGGCGCCGGACCGGCACGGCCGCGGCGCCCGCCGCGGCCAGTGCCGTCAGGTGCTCCCGTACGTCGCCCTGGAGTGCCAGGACGCCGATGGTGGGAGTGGTGCGGGTCATCTCGGGGTTACCAGCCGCGGTTGGCGTAGCGCTCGGCCTCGGGCAGTACGTCGATGTTGATGCCGACCATGGCCTCGCCGAGGTTGCGGGAGGCGTCCGCGATGACCTTGGGGTCGTCGTAGAAGGTGGTGGCGCGGACGATGGCGGCGGCGCGCTTGGCCGGGTCGCCGGACTTGAAGATGCCCGAGCCGACGAAGACGCCCTCGGCGCCGAGCTGCCGCATCAGGGCCGCGTCGGCCGGGGTGGCCACGCCGCCGGCCGAGAAGAGCACCACCGGCAGCTTGCCCAGCTCGGAGACCTCCTTGACCAGCTCGTACGGGGCGCGCAGCTCCTTGGCCGCAGCGAAGAGCTCGTTGTTGTCCAGGCCGCGCAGCCGGGAGATCTCGCCCTTGATCTGGCGCAGGTGGCGGACCGCCTCCACGACGTTGCCGGTGCCGGCCTCGCCCTTGGAGCGGATCATCGCGGCGCCCTCGGCGATCCGGCGCAGTGCCTCACCGAGGTTGGTGGCGCCGCAGACGAAGGGGGTGGTGAAGGCCCACTTGTCGGAGTGGTTGACCTCGTCGGCGGGGGTGAGCACCTCGGACTCGTCGATGTAGTCCACGCCGAGCGCCTGGAGAACCTGGGCCTCGACGAAGTGGCCGATGCGGGACTTGGCCATCACCGGGATGGAGACGGCGCCGATGATGCCGTCGATCATGTCGGGGTCGGACATCCGGGCCACCCCGCCGTCCTTGCGGATGTCGGCGGGCACCCGCTCCAGGGCCATCACCGCGACCGCGCCGGCGTCCTCGGCGATCCTGGCCTGTTCCGGGGTGACGACGTCCATGATCACGCCGCCCTTGAGCTGCTCGGCCATGCCGCGCTTGACGCGGGCGGTGCCTGTCTCGGGGGTGCCGGCGGGGGACGGTGCGATGGACACGGTGACCTCACTCCTGACGAAAAGCCGCTTTTTCTCCATCCTCGGACGGGAGGGCGGAACCGGAAAGGGCCAATCCGGCTCAGGTGGCTCCCACCCGCCGGGTCACGGGTCACGGGTCACCAGCCCAAGTCACCGTTCACCGGTCACCAGCACCAGTCACCGTTCACAGCGCGCTGGCGCCGCCGTCGGTGGTGAGCGCGAGGGGCGGTTCGTCGTCCATCTCGAAGGCGAGCGGGAAGGGGGCGTGGCCGGCCAGCCGGAACCAGCGCACCACCCGGTGCTCGCGCACCGCCCGGGCGGCGCGGACCGCGTCGTTGTGGAAGCGCCGGGCCATCGGCACCCGCCGTACCGCCTGGGTCAGTTCGCCGATCGCCGCGGTGCCGCCGGGCGCCTCGCGTACCTCGGCGACCGCCTCGGCAGCCGGGAAGACCGCGCGCAGCGCCTGGCTCAGTTCGCTCTCGGCGACCTCGCGCTGTTCGGCGTCGGACTGCCGGGCCGCGTGCGCGGCCTCGTACAGCACGATGGAGGCGGCCGGGTCGAAGACCCCGGAGGTCGCCAACTCCTGTGCCACCGAGGCCCGTCGCAGCAACTGCGCGTCCAGCGCGGCCCGGGCCGCGTCGATCCGCGCGTGCAGCCGGTCGAGCCGCCCAGCGGTCCAGCTCAGGTACAGGCCGATCGCGACGATCGCCACCGCGACCCAGATGATGGTGCTCACGGGCGGCAAGGCTACCCGCGCGGTGGGGTGTTGCCGTCACCTCGGGCCACCGCACCTGCGCCGGCCGCCCCCGGTCAGTCTCTGGCCAGGCCGAACCGGGCCCGGAAGCTGGTGCGTTCGTCCGGGGCGACCCGGGCCGCGCCGTCGGTGACCGTCTCGTAGACCGCGAGGATGTCGCCGCCGACCACGGACCAGTCGAAGCGCCGGACATGGGCGCTGCCGCGGGCGCGCAGTGCGTCGCGCCGGCCGGGATCGGAGAGCAGCCGGACCGCGGCCGCGGCCAGCGCGTCGGCGTCCTCGTTGGCGAACAGTTCGCCGGCCGCGCCCTGGTCGAGCACCTGGGCGAAGGCGTCGAGGTCGCTGGCGAGCACCGGCGCGCCGGCGGACATCGCCTCGACCAGGATGATGCCGAAGCTCTCCCCGCCGAGGTTGGGCGCCACGTACAGGTCGACGCTGCGCAGCAGCCGCGCCTTGTCCTCGTCGCTGACCATGCCGAGGAACTCCACCCGGTCCCTGGCCTGTTCTGGCAGGGTGGCCACCGCCTCCTCCTCGTCGCCGCGCCCGGCGACCAGCAGACGGGTCTCCGGCCGCTCGGCGAGGATCTTCGGCAGCGCCTTCATCAGCACCGGCAGGCCCTTGCGGGGTTCGTCGATGCGGCCGATGAAGCCGATGGTGCCGCCCTGCCACTCCTTGCGCGGCTCGGCGCGGGCGAAGAAGTCGACGTCGACGCCGTTGGGGATGACCACCGCGTCACCGCCCAGGTGCTCCACCAGCGTGCGCCGCGCGTACTCGCTGACCGCGATCCGGGCCCGGATCTTCTCCAGCGCCGGCTGCAGGATCGGGTACGCGGCGATCATCGCCCGGGAGCGCGGGTTGGAGGTGTGGAAGGTCGCCACGATCGGGCCCTGCGCCGCCCAGCAGGCGAGCAGCCCGAGCGAGGGGGAGGTGGGTTCGTGGATGTGCACGACGTCGAAGTTGCCGTCGTGCAGCCAGCGCCGGACCCGGGCCGCGGACAGGAACCCGAAGTTGAGCCGGGCCACCGAGCCGTTGTACGGCACCGGCACGGCCCGGCCCGCCGACACCGCGTACGCCGGCAGCGGCGTCTCGTCGTCGGCCGGGGCCAGTACGGACACCTCGTGCCCGAGGCCGATCAGATGCTCGGCGAGGTCGCGGATGTGGAACTGGACGCCGCCTGGGACGTCCCAGGAGTACGGGCAGACGATCCCGATCCTCAAGGATTCTCCGTTCCGGAACGATCGGGCCGGCTGCCGACGGTGTCCACCGGGGCCACCCCGGGGATCGCGGCCGGGCGCGGCGTCAGGTCGGCGAGCCAGAGCCGCTGCAGCATGTGCCAGTCACGGGGGTGCGCGGCGATGCCGGAGGCGTACGCGTCGGCGAGCGCCTGGGTCATCGTGCTGGTACGGGAGGCGCGGTCGCCGCCGGCCGGCACCGGGACGGGCGGGTGCACCCGGCCCTGCATGACGGGCGTGTCGTCGTACCAGAGGGTGACCGGCAGCAGCAGCGCCCCGGTCTGCTGGGCGAGCATCGCGGGCCCGGCGGGCATCCGGGTCCGCTCGCCGAAGAACTCGACCTCGACGCCGCTGGTGGACAGGTCCCGGTCGGCGACCAGACAGACCAGCCCGCCGGCCCGCAGCCGGCGGGCCAGGGTGCCGAAGGCGGCGCCGCCGGTGTGCGGCAGCACCTCCATGCCCAGGCTCTCCCGGTAGGCGACGAAGCGGTCGTAGAGCGTCTCGGGTTTCAGGCGTTCGGCGACGGTGGTGAAGGGCGTCTCCAGCTTGGTGGTGACCCACGCGCCGGCCAGGTCGTAGTTGCCCATGTGCGGCAGCGCCAGGATCACGCCCTTGCCGGCCGCGAGCCCGTCGGTGAGGTAGTGCACGTCGGCGGGGGCGAAGCCGCCGCGGATACGGTCCTTGCTCCAGGCGGGCAGCCGGAAGGACTCCATCCAGTACCGCAGGTAGGAGCGCATGCCGGCGCGGGACAGCTCCCGCAGCTCCCGCGGTCCGGCGTCCGGCACCACCCGCGCGAGGTTCGCCTCCAGCCGCTGCACGCCCTTGCCGCGCTGCCGCCACGCCACGTCCGCGATGCCGCGGCCGAGCGCCCGGGCGGCCGGCTCGGGCAGCGTCCTGACCGCGCCCCAGCCCAGTCCGTACAAGCCGTCGGTCAGGCGCTCCTTCACGCGCCGCTCCCCTGGTCGGCGGTCTCGCGGGCGAGCGCCGCGTCCGCCTCCGCCGACTCCCGGCGGACCGTGACCACCCGCTGGATCAGGGTGATCAGGCTGCCCACGGCGACCACCCACAGGGCGATCGGCAGCAGCCACTGGATACCGGGCACGCCGAAGGTCCGGTGGAAACCGGAGAGCCCGCAGAGCACCAGGGTGATGACCAGCCGCTCGGACCGCTCCACCAGGCCGTTGACCTTGACCGGCAGGCCGATCGCCTCGCCGCGGGCCTTGGTGTAGGACACCACCTGGCCGCTGGCCAGGCAGAAGATGGACACCGCGCAGAGCACCTGGTCGTTGCCGTGGCCCGCGTACCACATGGCCAGGCCGCCGAAGACGGCTCCGTCGGCGACCCGGTCCAAGGTGGAGTCCAGGAAGGCGCCCCAGCGGCTGGAGCGGCCCATCTGGCGGGCCATGTTCCCGTCCACCAGGTCGGAGAAGACGAAGAGCGTGATGACGACCGTGCCCCAGAAGAACTCGCCCCTGGGGTAGAAGGCCAGCGCGCCGGCGACGACTCCCGCGGTGCCGATCAGGGTCACGGCGTCGGGGCTGACCCCCTTGCGGATGAGAAACGCGGCGAACGGCGTGAGAACACGCGTGAAGAACGCACGCGCGTACTTGTTCAGCATGGCCTTCCCGACCTGTCGGTGTTCCGGAACGTGACGACGGACGTGAACAGTGCGGCAGACCGTACCGGCCGCCGCGCTGGCCCATCGTAGCCAGCCGCCGGACCCCGGACGCGGGTGGCACCGTCCCGGGCCGCCGGAGCACCCCGGCGCCACAGGCGCCGGTACCGCGGGGTACGACGTATGGACGCGGCCTGACACCCGTGGGAAGGTCGGAAGACCCCCGTGCGATGACGGACCGGGAGGCGAGGACATGGGTGGTGCATCCGACAGGAGAGACACGACGCCAGGGGCCGCCGGCAGAGCACCGGCGGCCGGCCGCCCCGAGAAGGTGCGCAATGTGGTGCTGGTCGGCCACAGCGGAGCGGGCAAGACGACGCTGGTGGAGGCGCTCGCGCTGACCACCGGAGCGGTGAACAGGGCGGGCCGGGTCGAGGACGGCGGCTCGGTCTCCGACCACGACGAGATTGAACAGCGGCAGCAGCGCTCCGTACAGCTGTCCTGCGTCCCGGTCGCATGGGGCGGATGCAAGGTCAATCTGCTGGACACCCCCGGCTACGCGGACTTCGTCGGGGAACTCAGGGCCGGTCTGCGGGCAGCGGACGCGGCCCTTTTCGTCGTCTCGGCGGCGCAGGACGGCGAGGGCATCGGCGGGGCCACCCGCATGGTGTGGGAGGAGTGCGCGGCGGTCGGGATGCCCCGGGCCGTGGTGGTCACGCACCTGGAGGCGGTCCGGGCCGGCTTCGAGGAGATGGCCGCCCAGTGCGCCCGGGAGCTGGGCGGCGACGATCCCGACGCGGTGCTGCCGCTGTACCTGCCGGTGCACGGCCCGGCAGGTCCTGACGGCCACGCGCCGGTCACCGGCCTGGCCGGCCTGCTCTCGCAGCGGGTGTACGACTACAGCACCGGCGAGCGCACCGAGTCCGCGCCGGGGCCCGGCCTGCTGCCGTCGCTGGCGCGGGCCCGTGACCGGCTCATCGAGGGGATCATCGCCGGGAGCGAGGACGAGACCTTGATGGACCGCTATCTCGGCGGCGAGGAACTCGACCCCAGGACCCTGGTGGCCGACCTGGAGCGGGCGGTGGCCCGCGGCACCTTCCACCCGGTGCTGGCCGCGGCGCCCGCCGCCGACGGCGCCCGGCAGGGTCTGGGCACCGTGGAACTGCTGGAGCTGGTCACCGGCGGCTTCCCGACCCCGCTGGAGCGGGACCTGCCGGCGGTCACCGGCCCGGACGGCGGCAACCGGCCGCTGCTGGCCTGTGACCCCGACGGACCGCTGGCCGCCGAGGTGGTCAAGACCTCCTCCGACCCGTACGTCGGCCGGATCAGCCTGGTGCGGGTCTTCTCCGGCACCCTGCGGCCGGACGAGACCGTCCACGTCTCCGGGCACGGCATGACCGACCGGGGACACGAGGACCACGACGTGGACGAGCGGGTCGGAGCGCTGACCTCCCCGTTCGGCAAGCACCAGCGGCCGGTGCCGTCGGCGGGGGCCGGCGACCTGGTCTGTGTGGCCCGGCTGGCCAGTGCCGAGACCGGCGACACCCTCTCGGCGAAGGACCGGCCGCTGCTGATGGAGCCGTGGCAGATGCCCGACCCGCTGCTGCCGGTGGCCATCGAGGCGCACAGCAAGGCCGACGAGGACAAGCTGTCGCAGGGCCTGTCCCGGCTGGTCGCCGAGGACCCCACGATGCGCCTGGAGCAGAACCCGGACACCCGCCAGGTGGTCCTGTGGTGTCTCGGCGAGGCGCACGCCGACGTGGCGCTGGAGCGGCTGCGCAGCCGTTACGGAGTCCAGGTCGACGCCGTCGCCCACCGGGTGTCGCTGCGGGAGACCTTCGGCGAACCGGCCACCGCCCGCGGCCGGCACGTCAAACAGTCCGGCGGGCACGGCCAGTTCGCGATCTGCGAGATCGAGGTGGAGCCGCTGCCGGTGGGCTCGGGGATCGAGTTCGTCGACAAGGTGATCGGCGGCGCCGTGCCCCGGCAGTTCATCCCTTCGGTGGAGAAGGGCATCAGGGCGCAGGCCGCCCGCGGGGTGGCGCTCGGCTTCCCGGTGGTGGACATCAGGGTCACCCTCACCGACGGCAAGGCGCACTCGGTGGACTCCTCCGACGCCGCCTTCCAGACCGCGGGCGCGCTGGCGCTGCGGGAGGCCGCCGCGGCCGCCCGGATCCATCTGCTGGAGCCGGTCGCCGAGGTGGGCGTGATGGTCCCGGACGAGTACGTCGGCCCGGTGATGAGCGACCTGTCCGGGCGGCGCGGCCGGGTGCTCGGCACCGAACCGGCCGGCCCAGGCCGCACTCTGGTGCGCGCCGACGTCCCGGAGATCGAGATCGGCCGCTACGCGGTCGACCTGCGCTCGGTCTCGCACGGCACCGGCCGCTTCAGCCGGCGGTACGCCCGTCATGAGCCGATGCCGGCCGGTGTCGCCGCGCGGCTGCGGCAGGAGGAGGAGCGGGAGCGCGCGGCGCATCCCCGGTGAACCGGCGCACGAAGAAGCCCGGACGGCGCTCAGCAGAGGTGCGGACCCGGTGAACACACCACGAGCGGCGGGTCCGATCACCGGTGGAAAACCCGCCCGCTGACCGTCGCAGGAGCGCCAACTCGTCCTATGTCACCGGCCAATCGGCGGCTCGCGGCCACCTCGCGGGCCGCCGCGCCGGTAATCTGGTCACTGCTCCGAACGTGTGATGTGACGGCCCGTGGGGAATGGGCCCCGTCGGAGCGGAAGCACCGGCCCGTACCGCGGGCCGCAAGCCACTTGTACGGGTGGGCGGAATCGAACCGGCTGGGGGCCGTGGTGACGATCGGGTTCGACTTCAGCCCCGGGGCGCAGGTCCCGCTGACGGGCATCGACGGCGGCACCGCCGCGACCCAGGCGCTCGCCTCGGCCGCGTACCGCGACACCCCGGTGGCCACTCTCGCCGATCTGCACGACGGCTCCTCGGTCACCGCTCCGCGGCTCTCGCTCTTCCAGCCGAACCTCGGTGAGGCCTGGGCCCGCGCGGTCCAGAACCGGATGCTCGGCGCCTCCCGCAACGAACTCGTCCAGTCCTTCGGCGTGGAACCGCAGTCGGTCGTCGAGCACTGCCTGGCCGCCAACCGCATCCGGCAGGAGCGCGACAACCGGCTCGGCATCCTGATGGTCGTCTTCGGCGTCCTCTTCCTGCCCGGGGTACTGGTCTGGCTCGGCGCCTTCCAGCTCCGCAAGACCCTCTCCGCGCTCAACGGCAAACGCCGGGGCGCCGGGGCCTTCGGCGGCATCGTGATCGCCGTGGCCATCGGCTTCACCGTGCTGCTGGTCATCCGGCCGCCCTTCACCGGTTTCTGGCACGAGTACTTCCGGGTCCTGATGCTCGCGCCGATCATCGGCTGGTACTGGGCGAAGCGGATCTGCGAGCGCACCGCCAAGGACCTGCGCGACCGCTGGGACGGCCTGGTCAAGGGCAGCGGTGTGGGCGCCAAGATCCCCGAGGCGGTCCCCCGCAACCCCAACCAGCTGCGCGCCGAGTCGCTGCGCCAGAGCCTGGCCAAGCTCGCCGCCGAGCAGAACAGCAACGTGGTCTTCTACGCGGGCCCCAAGGGGATACTGGGCATGGGCAGCCGCTGGGGCGCCTGGCACATGGCCGAGGAGCTGATCCCGCGCGAGGGTCTGGCCGAGATCAACCCGTTCCGCAGCTGGGACGTGATCCGCGCCATCCACGACAAGCTCCGCATGCTGGAGCGCGGCCCGCTGCACACCGGCGGCTTCCCCAAGCCGTCGATAAAGCACTGGGTCGTGGTGCCGATCGGCCCCGGCGCGGGCAAGATCTCCCGGCCCACCGGCGCCGAGGTCGACGCGTATGTCGTCAAGGACTTCGAGGTCCAGCGGATATGCAATGAGCAGCAGTTCGGCAAGGGCAGCCGCCACTACCTGGGCATCCAGTTCGTCCTGTGGGACGGCAATCTCGTCATCACCTTGATGGTGTCGGTGACCGTACTGGCCAGCACCCTGCGGGTGGAGGTCACCGGTCACGCGCTCGGCCCGATAGACGGCATCTTCACCTCCGGGCCGCCGGCCAAGGAGAAGACCGTCTCCAAGCCGGTGAAGTTCTGGGAGACCAAGACCGTCTCGCTGCCCCTGATGGACTCCGCCGAGGTGGTGCGGCTGGCCGCCCGTGCCCCGCTGACCCGCTTCCCGTCGGTCCTGGACCACCTCGGCGGGACCCTGAAGCTGCCCGAGCCGTTCGGGCTCCGCCACACCTGGGCCGACAAGCCCTGGCAGCACCGCTTCATGGCCGACGACGCGCTGCGCGCCGCCACCCCGGTGCTGCGCGCGGTGCACGCCGCGGCCATCCAGGTCATGGAGGAGAACGGCGTGGACACCTCGCACTTCACCAACCGCTCGATGGTCCTCAGCGGCCTGGTCCAAGGCGTCGAGCCCCGCAAGGCCGACACGTACGACGCGTAGCCGGGGCCGCCCGGGCGGACCGCACGGTCACACCGCCCAGGCGTCGGCCAGTATCTTCCGGGTGTCCGCCAGCAGCTGCGGCAGCACCTTCGTGTGCCCGACCACCGGCATGAAGTTCATGTCGCCGCCCCACCGCGGCACCACGTGCTGGTGCAGATGCGCGGCGATCCCGGCCCCGGCCACCGAGCCCTGGTTCATGCCGATGTTGAAGCCGTGCGCGCCCGAGGCGGACCGCAGCGCCGTCATGGCCTGCTTGGTCAGCTCGGCGAGTTCCGCCGTCTCGTCGGCGTCCAGCGCGGTGTAGTCCGCGACGTGCCGGTACGGCACCACCATCAGATGCCCGCTGTTGTACGGGTAGAGGTTGAGCACCGCGTACACGTGAGCGCCCCGCCGGATGATCAGCGCGTCCTCGTCCGACTTGGCCGGCAGCGCGCAGAACGGACAACCGTCGCCGGCACCCGGGCCGGTGGGCTTGTTCTCACCCTGGATGTACGCCATCCGGTGCGGGGTCCACAGCCGCTGGAACGCGTCCGGCTCCCCCACCCCGATCTGCTGCTCCGGCTCACTCGTCATGCCGCTCAGCATAGGACTCCACCCCCGGGAAGCGTGTCGGCGGCCCCGCCCGCGGGTGCGACCCACGATCCTGGCCGGATGGACGCCGACAGCCGCGTGGCCCGATGGGAGGCCCGCGCCGAGATCCCGCTGTTCATCGCCGCCCTGCTCTACCTCGGCTCCTACGCGGTGCGGGTGCTCGACCGCGGTCTGCCGCCCGCCTGGATCGACCTCTGCCTGGCCGTCACCTGCGCGACCTGGGCGTCCTTCGCCGTCGACTACGCGGTCCGCTGGCGGCTCGGCGGACCGCGGCGGTTCCTGGTGTACCTGCGCCGCCACCCGCTGGACACCGTCGTCCTGGTGCTCCCGCTGCTGCGCCCGCTGCGGATCATCCACCTCTACGACGCGGTGCAGCGGCGCCGCGACGAGCCCCGGCTGAGCCTGTACGGCCGGGTCATCGCGTACGCCGGGACAACCGCCGTCCTGCTCGGCTTCGCCGGCGCGCTCGCCGTCTTCCAGGCGGAACGCGACGCCCCTGGGGCCACCATCCGCACCTTCGGCGACGCGGTGTGGTGGACCGCCTCCACCCTCACCACGGTCGGTTACGGCGACATCACCCCGGTCACCCCGCTGGGCCGGACCATCGCGACCGGCCTGATGATCTGCGGCGTTGCGCTGCTGGGCGCGGTCACGGGTGCGTTCTCCTCCTGGCTGATCCAGACCTTCACCCGGGACGACGAGCGGCCCCCGGCCGGCTGAGAACAGCCGGCCGGGGGCCGCAGGTGCGGCGCCGGTCAGACCTGGACCCGGCGCTCCACCACGTCCACCAGCTTGGCGAGCGCCTCGTCGCGCGGGATGCCGTTCTCCTGCGAGCCGTCCCGGTAGCGGAAGGAGACCGTGCCGCCGGTCATGTCGTCGTCACCGACGATGATCATGAACGGCACCTTCTGCTTCTGGTGCGTGCGGATCTTCTTCTGCATGCGGTCGGAGGACGCGTCCACCTCGACCCGCAGCCCCTTGCGCTTCGCCTCGGCGGCGAACTCCTGCAGGTACGGCACGTGCGCGTCGCCGACCGGGATGCCGACCGCCTGCACCGGCGCCAGCCACGCCGGGAAAGCGCCCGCGTAGTGCTCGAGCAGCACCGCGAAGAACCGCTCGATGGAGCCGAAGAGCGCCCGGTGGATCATCACCGGCTGCTGCCGGGAGCCGTCGGCCGCGGTGTACTCCAGGTGGAAGCGGGCCGGCTGCTGGAAGTCCACCTGGATCGTGGACATCTGCCAGGTCCGCCCGATGGCGTCGCGCGCCTGGACCGAGATCTTCGGGCCGTAGAAGGCGGCGCCACCCGGGTCCATGACCAGTTCCAGGCCCTGCTTCCCGGCCGCCTGCCGCAGCTGCTCGGTGGCCTCGGCCCACTCCTCCTCGCCGCCGATGAACTTGTCCGAGTCGCCCCGGGTCGACAGCTCCAGGTAGAAGTCGTTCAGCCCGTAGTCGCGCAGCAGGTTCAGCACGAAGGTGAGCAGGGAGTCCAGCTCGTCGGGCACCTGCTCCTTGGTGCAGTAGATGTGCGAGTCGTCCTGGGTGAAGCCGCGGGCCCTTGTCAGGCCGTGCACCACACCGGACTTCTCGAACCGGTACACCGTGCCGAACTCGAAGAGCCGCAGCGGCAGTTCACGGTAGGACCGCCCGCGCGCGTCGAAGATCAGGTTGTGCATCGGGCAGTTCATGGCCTTGAGGTAGTAGTCCTGCCCCTCGAACTCCATGGGCGGGAACATGCCTTCGGCGTAGTGCGGCAGGTGGCCGGAGGTCTCGAAGAGCTTGGCCTTGGTGATGTGCGGGGTGTTGACGAACTCGTACCCGGACTCCTCGTGGCGGCGCCGCGAGTACGCCTCCATCTCCTTGCGGATCACCCCGCCCTTGGGGTGGAAGACGGCCAGGCCCGAGCCCAGCTCGTCCGGGAAGGAGAACAGGTCCAGCTCGGCGCCGAGCTTGCGGTGGTCGCGCTTCTCGGCCTCCACCAGGAAGTCGAGGTACGCCTTGAGCTCTTCCCTGGTGGGCCACGCGGTGCCGTAGATCCGCTGGAGCTGCGGGTTCTTCTCGCTGCCCCGCCAGTACGCGGCGGCGTTGCGCATCAGCTTGAACGCCGGGATGCTGCGGGTGGTGGGCAGGTGCGGGCCCCGGCAGAGGTCCTTCCAGCACAGCTCGCCGGTCTTGGCGTCGAGGTTGTCGTAGATGGTGAGCTGGTTGCTGCCCACCTCGACCTCGGCGCCGTCGGCGGCGTCCTCGGGGTCGGCGCCGCCCTTGAGGCCGATCAGCTCCAGCTTGTACGGCTCGGCGGCCAGTTCCCTGCGGGCCTCCTCGTCGGTGACCTCGCGGCGGGAGAAGCGCTGGCCGCGCTTCTGGATCTCCTGCATCTTCTTCTCGATGGCCTTGAGGTCATCGGGGGTGAAGGGCTTCTCGACGTCGAAGTCGTAGTAGAAGCCGTCCTTGACCGGCGGGCCGATGCCGAGCTTCGCCTCGGGGAAGAGCTCCTGCACGGCCTGGGCCATGACGTGCGCGGTGGAGTGCCGCAGGATGCTGAGGCCGTCCTGGCTGGTGATGTCGACGGGCTCGACCTCGTCGCCGTCGGCCACCTCGTAGGCGAGGTCCTTCAGCTCACCGGCGACGCGGGCGGCGACCACCGACCGCTCGCCCGGGAACAGCTCGGCCGCGGTCGTGCCCGTCGTGACCACTCGCTCTTCCGGTTCGGCGGAATCACGTTTGATGATCACACGGAGGTCTGACACCGGTCTGCTCCTGACATGGGCGGTACGTAAGGGGTGACGGCCGGCCGCGATGGCCGCCGTACTGCTGAATCGTACCGAGTCCGCGGGTTTCCGTTGTCAGGTGCGTCGCTCATCCGGGGTCGCCGCCGCAGGCGTCCTCGAAGGTGTCCAGGCCGCCCTGGAGGGATTTGAGCAGCCGGTCGCGCTCGGCCTCGTCGACGTGGACGGGGGCGACGCCGGTGGCATCGGTGAGCCGGCGAAAGCCCCCGCGGCTCTCCAGCCGGCCGCTGATCCGCAGCGGGAGGCCGACCAGGTGGGCATGGACGGCGATGCGGTACGCGTCCTCGTCGAGGCGGACCCGGATCTGGTGGACCCCGGCGCCGGTCAGCACCCGCAGGCGTACGGTGCCGCCGCCGGCCGGGGCGGGGCGGCGCATCCGGACCACGGTGCCGGTGAGGTCTACCCGGACGGAGGGTTCGCGGTCGCGGTAACGGTCACCGGCGGCCTGCAGGGCGGGCAGGTCGCCGGGCGAGAAGGCGACCGGTTCCGGGCGGGCGGCGAAACCGCCGGGCGGCGCGGTGAGCGGCGACCAGGCGAGGGCGATGGTGACGCCCTCGGTGCCGCGTACCAGTTTGATCAGTGCCCGGGCGAGCTCGTGGCTGACGCCGAGGGCGATGGCGGCGTCGAACGCGTCGAGTGCGCCGGTGACGCGCTGGTGATCGACGGCGTCGCGGGTGGCCTGGAGGGCGCGCAGCAGGGTGGTGGCGGTGGGGCGGGCGTCGGGGACGGGGGTGTAGGCGGTGAGCACGTGGCCGGCGGCGGGGCCGACGAGGACCTGGTCGAGCAGGCCGGCGGCCTGCGGGCCGTGGCGTTCGCCGAAGTAGCCGGCCGGGCCGAGGGCCGCGCGGGCGGCGGCGAGCAGCATGGCCCGGGCGGCGGAGTGCAGTTGCTCCGCCGCGGTCCAGGGCACCGCGTCGCCGGTCGGTGTGATCTCACGGCGCCAGCGGATCTCGTCGCCGGGGCTGCTCAGGGCGTGCAGGACGTCGCGGGCCGAGGGAGCAGCGGAGCGGGTGAGGGCGGTGAGCGCTTCGGCGAGCAGGTCGCCGTAGTCGGCGTAGGCGGGGCGGGCGCCGTGCGGGCGGCCGTCGGGGACGAGCAGGCTGGTGCCGTCGCCGCCGGGGGGTGTCCAGCGGCTGTAGCGGCCGGGGGCGCCGCCGCGGCGCTGCCAGCCGTGCCGGCGGAGCAGGGCGGTGAGGACGGCGGGGTCGACCCGCTCGGGGTCGGGTGGCGCGGGCTCGCCGGCGGTCGGGTGCGTCACGGTTTTCCTCCGGCTCCGACGCGGGCCATGATCTCGCACAGCGCCCGGTCGTCGAAGATCCGGGTGGTGGGTATCCGCACGGTGGTCCTGTTCCGGCCGGTCACGGCGTGGCCCGCCAGGTTCGTCCAGTAGCAGCAGTGCCGCAGCTCCAGCCGGTCGTGGCTGGCGCGCAGCCACTCCTCCTGGGTGCGGGGGACGATCATCACGACCAGGATCTTGTGCACCGACACCGGGGTCCTGGCGAGTTTGGCCAGGTGGTCGTTGTCCAGGGTGAAGGCGAAGGTGGGGCCGGGCGGGTGCGGGGCGAGCTGATAGGTGCTCTTGAGCTGCACCTTGATGGTGACCTCGTCGTCCACCGCGTGGGCGCGCGAGCTGTGGCTGAGGTGCCAGTCGATGCCGTTGTCGGGGAAGGGCTGGGCGAGCGAGCAGCCCGCGGCGGCGGCGACCGCGTGCAGGTAGCCCACCTGCAGGGTCTCCATGCAGCTGGTGGTGGCGATCCCGCCGCGGAACGCCGCCGCGGGTTCCGGCAGCAGCCGTGACGGTTCTGGCTGTGCGAGCGCCATCGCTCCTCGTGCCTTCCGTGCTGAGCGTCTCTGCCTCGGCGTCGGTGGTCGCTTCATACGATCATGCGCTGGTCGTACGTTTTCCCGTCATCCTGTGTCTTCTCCACCTGCGGCGACTGACAAACCGTCCCGTTTCGATGACATGACGTCATGGGTACACCGTTGGTGGGGAGTTGACCTGACTCCTCCCGAACATCCCCTTGACGCATGTTCTTCACCGGAATTTTGGGGGTCGGTCATGACGCACTGGTCCGAGGGCCCGCTGGCCGCTTTCGACACCGAGACGACCGGTGTGGACGTGGAGCGGGACCGCATCGTCTCCGCCGCGCTGGTCGTGGAGCCCGCGCCGGGACAACCGGCCGAGGTCATCCGGTGGTTGGTGGATCCGGGGGTGCCGATGCCGGAAGCGGCGCAGGCGGTGCACGGGCTGTCGGAGGACTTCCTGCGGCGCCACGGCCGGCGGCCCGGGCCGGTGCTGGAGGAGATCGCCCGGGAGCTGGCGGCCCGCTGCGCGGCCGGCGTGCCGCTGGTGGTGATGAACGCGCCCTTCGATCTCACCCTGCTGGACCGGGAGTTGAAGCGCCACCGGGGCGCCGCGCTCAGTGCGTACTTCCAGGGTCCGGCGTGGTGCGTGCTGGACCCCCGGGTCCTCGACAAGCATCTGGACCGCTACCGCAAGGGCCGCCGCACCCTCACCGACCTCTGCGCCCTGTACGGCGTCCCGCTGACCGACGCCCATGACGCGGCGGCCGACGCCGCCGCGTCCCTCATCCTGACCCGCGCCATAGCCCGCCGCTACGCCGAACGCCTCGCCGCGCTGAGCCGGCTGGAACTCCACTCCCGCCAGGCCGTCTGGCACGCCGCCCAGTCCCGCGGCCTCCAGGCCTGGTTCGCCCGCAACGGCTCCGACGAAACCTGCGACCCCGCCTGGCCCCTCCGCCCGGACCCCCCTGCCACCGCGGCCGCCTGACAACGACGCCCCCCGCGGACAGCGAAGCGCCCCCGTTCCGCTGACGGAACGAGGGCGCGACGGTGGTGGGCGATACTGGGATCGAACCAGTGACCCCTTCGGTGTGAACGAAGTGCTCTCCCGCTGAGCTAATCGCCCGGGACGGCTTGAACCTTACCGTCTTGGCGGGGCTGGGTTCAAACCACATTGCCCGCGTCTGCGGCGAGTCGGGCGAGCAGCCCGGTCCGGCCGCCGCGCATCATCAGGGCGTGGTTGGCGATGAAGAGCGGGCGGCACGGCAGGGCGAAGAGCCGCATCAGGGGCTTGCAGACCACGACGTCCTGCTCGAAGACCAAGTGGGTGCCGCCGGGCGGGAGTTCGGGCGCGGCGGGGAGGACGGTCCAGCGGACGGTGCCCTCCAGGTCGCCGGCCATGGCGACTTCGAGGACGCGGCGCCCGGGGTCCTGCACGGTGGCGCGGGCGGTGACGACGAGGTCGTACGGGAGGACCGAGCGGAAGCGCAGGGTGCCGCTGGAGTCGTCGGTCCGGGCCACCTCGCGCACCTGCGGCCACCAGTCGGGGTAGCGGTCGGGCCGCTCCAGCACGCCGTAGACCGTGTCGGGGTCGGCGGCGAGTTCCCAGACACTGCGGAATCGGTAGTGGCTCCAGCGGTCCATGGGTCAAGTCTCCGCGAGGGCCGGCCCGTGCCTGCCGGAAAGCGAGAGATCCCGGAGACCGTTTCCGATCTCCGGGATCTCTCTTCCGGGTGGGCGATACTGGGATCGAACCAGTGACCCCTTCGGTGTGAACGAAGTGCTCTCCCGCTGAGCTAATCGCCCCGGCGTGCCGACAACTCTACCGCACCTGGTCAGGGCTCCTGACCATCGCCAGGTCCTCCCCGGGCCGGCGCCGCGGCCCTTCCCGCCCGCCCGCCTTCCGCGCCCGAGAAGCCCGCGCCGGGAGAGTTGGCCGCAGCGTCCCGGAATCGTCACTCTCCGCAGTCGGATGTTTAAACGTACCGCGTGAATTGCCCTCACTGAAATGGCCGCATCGCAGGTCCGAACGCTGGGCCGGACGAGCTATCAGAAGCTTCACAAACCGCTCAGAGGTGTTTACAACGCCCTCGCAGGTGGCATGTCGATTTCGCCGACGTGCGAATCCCCGAGCGCACACTGAGCGAAAGGCCATGGCGCTTATGAACACCACGGTCAGCTGCGAGCTGCACCTGCGCCTCGTCGTGTCGAGCGAATCCTCACTGCCTGTACCCGCGGGCTTGCGGTACGACACGGCCGATCCGTATGCCGTGCACGCCACCTTCCACACAGGCGCCGAAGAGACGGTCGAATGGGTGTTCGCCCGCGACCTGCTCGCCGAGGGGCTGCACCGCCCCACCGGCACTGGCGACGTCCGAGTCTGGCCGTCCCGCAGCCACGGTCAGGGCGTCGTGTGCATCGCCCTCAGCTCCCCCGAGGGCGAAGCCCTGCTCGAAGCCCCGGCCCGGGCCCTGGAGTCCTTCCTGAAGCGGACGGACGCCGCGGTACCGCCGGGCACCGAGCACCGTCACTTCGATCTCGATACGGAGCTCTCGCACATCCTCGCGGAGAGCTGAGCCCCGTATCCCGTTGTCCGCGGCCGTCCTACTCGGGGGGACTGCCCGGACCGCCGACCGCCGCACCCGACCGGTACGGCAGGCCGGACCGCACGCACGAGAGCCGTCACCAAGGGCAGCACAGCCCGCAGTGGCGGCTCTCGCGCGCTAGAGTCACCCGGAACCGCAGCCGCACACCCCGCGGGCCAGGGAGCGTTTCCGTGCTGATCAACCACGACACCAGGTGCGCGCTCGACAGCGTGGTCGACCTGGTCAACACCCAGCCGCAGATCGAAGGGCGGGAGGGCCTCGGGGACGTCGCCGCCCTGCGCGGCTTCGTGGAGCGCAACCAGGTCAGCGAGGTCGGCCGGCTCGACCAGCGCGACATCCTGGCCGTCCAGGCGGTCCGCGCCCGGTTCACCGAGGTCTTCGCCGCAACCGACGACGCGTCGGCGGCCCGCATGCTGAACGCGATGATCGCCGAGGCCGGCACCACCCCGCGGCTCACCGACCACGACGCGTACGACTGGCATGTGCACTACTTCGCACCAGGCGCCTCGCTCGCCGACCACCTGGCGGCCGACTGCGGCATGGCGCTGGCCTTCCTGATCGTCGCGGGCGAACGGGACCGGCTGCGGCGCTGCGACGCCCCCGACTGCCGGCGGGCCTTCGTGGACCTGTCCCGCAACCGCTCCCGCCGCTACTGCGACAGCCGCACCTGCGGGAACCGGCTGCACGTCGCCGCGTACCGGGCCCGCAGGCGCGAGGCCAGCGCCTGACGTCCGGCCCCGGCGGCGCCGCGCGGTCGCGGACCCGCGGGGCGGGGTGGCTCACAGGAAGAGCAGGTCCCAGGCCGCGCCGCCGCCGATCAGGCCGCTGATCACGCAGAGGAAGAGCATCAGCGGCGGCTGCGACAGCGCGTAGAGGCACCCCTTGGGCTCCACGAACACCCGCTCCGCCTTCGCCTGCCGTCTCGCGGCCCGCCTCGCCTTCGCCGGCCGCGGCACGGACACCGGCACGGGCGCAGGCACCGGCACGGAAGCCGGCGCGGCCTTCGGTACGGACCCCGGCCGCAGCACAGGCACGGGCACGGGCACAGGTACGGGCACAGATACGGCCGCCGGTGCGGTCTCCGGCCCCTCCTCCGGCCCCTCCTCCGGCAGCGTCCGCGGTACGGGCGTGACCGCCGGGGACGGCGCGAGGGTGGCAGCGGTGAGGGCGGCGGGGTGGGAAACAGGAGGTTCCGCACCGTCCGGCCACTGGGGGGCGAGGCGGTCCCCGGGGTAGGTCAGCACAGCCTGATGATCGCGCAGCGAAAGACCGCCAGGGCCCCAACACGCAGAGTTTACAAGCCCGTTTACCTGCGTCTCGGATGCCGGAATCCAACTGCCGAGACAGCTGGTCTCAGATACTGTGCGTCGTTTGCGGCCGCGGCGGAATCACAGATTCCGCCTGTGGCCCGGCATCCGACGGCCCCCGCGCCCGGTCAGATGCCGCGCCGCTTGAGGATCTCCTCGACGTCCGCGAAGTCCGAGAGCCCGCTGTCGGACCCGCCGCGCCGCTTGCCCGCGGCCGGCCGCCCGGCCGGGATCGCCGGGGTGGAAGCCCCCGGTACGGCGGCCGGCGCCCGGCTGCCCGCGGCCGGCTCCCCCGCCTGCGCCGGACCGCGGCCGGAGAAGAGCCGGGTGATCCCGTAGAGCAGGACCGAGCAGGCGATCACGCCGAAGCCGAGCCACACCGTCGGCTTGAAGACCAGGTCCACGGCCCAGTCGCCGACCGCGGTGCCGATCCTGCGGCCGAGCGTGACCAGGCCGGCCAGGCCGAGACCGGCCGGCAGCAGGGCGAGCGCGGCGATCCTGGTGGCCCGCAGATAGCGGCGCCGGTAGGCGGTGAGTGCCGCGAGGCCCAGTCCCGCCACGGACAGGGCGACGCAGAGGGTCGTGGTCAGCATCCTGCGGCTCCTGGGCACTCCGGTGGCCCGTGAGGTCCGGCCAAGGGCCCCGCGGGAACTCCTCACCCCATCGTGCCTCCGCCCGGCCTCCGGAAGCCATGGCCACGGGCCGGGTTCAGGGTGATCTCGGGGACACCGCTCCTCCCCGCGGGCGGGGCCGCCTCCTCCGTGAGTGGGAGACTTGCGTCATGACCGACCCCGTTCCCCCCGTCGTCCTCGACGTCTGGTGCGAACTGCAGTGCCCTGACTGCCGCACCGCCCTGACCGACGTCGACGCGCTGCGCGCCCGCTTCGGCGACTCCCTCGCCGTGCAGCTGCGCCACTTCCCGATGGAGAAGCACAAGTACGCGCTGGCGGCGGCGCAGGCGTACGAAGAGGCGTACGCGCAGGGCCGGGGGCCGGAGTACGCGGCGGCGGTGCTGGCCAGGACCGGGGAGCTGGAACGGCGCGGTGAGGCGCTGCTGGTGGAGGTGGCGGCCGGACTGGGCCTCGACGCCGAGGAGATGGACACCGCGCTGATCGACGGGCGCCATCTGCTGGTGGTGGACTCCGACGAGGCCGAAGGGCGGGCGATCGGGGTGAAGGGCACGCCGGCGTATCTCGTCGGCGGTGAACTGCTGGACGGCTCCAAGGACCAGAGCGGCCTGCGCGAGCGGATCGCGGAGATCGTCGAACAGCGGTTGTCCGTGAACAACTGACGCCGGCCGGCCGCACCGGCCCGGACCGGACCGGTCAGAGCAGGGTCTTGGCGAAGTGCCGCCGGGTGGGCCGGTAGCCGAGGGAGCCGTAGAGGCGCAGCGCCGGGGTGTTGCCGGCGAAGACATTGAGCCCGATGGTCTCGGCGCCGGCCGCCGCGGCGGCCTGCTCGGCGACGCGCATCAGGGTCCGGCCGTGGCCCCGGCCGCGGTGGGCCGCGCCGACCTCGACGGAGTACACCCAGGCGGGCTCGGTGGTGCGCACCCAGAGGATCCCCACGCTGTCGCCGTCGTGTTCCAGGACCAGCAGGGCGGTGCCCTCGGTCGCCGGACCGTCCGGCAGCGCCGTGGTGAAGCCGCTCTCCTCGTGTGCCGCGGCCTGCTCGCGCGGTATCCCCCGCGACATCAACTCGGCGATGAACCCCGCACGTTCGTGATCCCGCCAGGGCCCGTACTCGGCGTCCGTCAGCGGTCGCAGGGAACTGCCGGCCGGCAGCGGGAGCGCGGCGCCGCCGAGCTCCTTGACCATGTTCAGCTGGCGTTCTGTGTAGCCGAGCGCGGCGGCCATCCGCAGGGCGTACTCCGCCCCGGCCGGCACCGCGGCCTCCACCCGGTCGCAGCCCCAGGAGCGCAGCACCTCCTCCGCGGCGAGCGCGGCGACGGTGCCGCGACCGCGCCGCCGGTCGGCCTCGGCGATACCGAGGGCGGTGATCCTGCCCACCCGGGGGCCGTAGAGCCGGTCGGTGCCGAGGTCGAGGGCGCCGACGGTGCGGCTGTTGACGCGTACGGCGTAGGAGCGCGCCCGGGTGCCGTCGGCCTCCCGCCGCTCGGGTCCCGTGGGTCGCAGGGTGGTCGTCACGGTCGAACTCCCAGGTGGTGGCGGCGGTTCACGGATGCGGGTCCGCCCTACGGGTTGACGTCCTCGGCCGACCGCTCGGCGAAGACCCGCATCGCCTTGGCGGTCACCGGGCCGGGGGCGCCGGGGAGTTCGCGGTCGTCCAGCCGGTGCACCGCCTGGACGTCGCGCAGCGAGGAGGTCAGGAAGATCTCGTCCGCCTCGGCCAGCGCCTCCAGCGGGAGATCGGCCTCCTGGGCGCCGGACCACTCGATGACCAGCTCGCGGGTGATGCCGGCCAGGCAGCCGGAGGCGAGGGGCGGGGTGAGCAGCCGGCCGCCGATGACGACGAACACATTGGAGCCGGTGCCCTCGCAGAGCCGCCCCTGGGTGTTGGCGAAGAGCGCCTCGGAGGCGCCGTGCCGGTGGGCCCGGTCCAGGGCCACCACGTTCTCGCCGTAGGAGGTGGTCTTCAGGCCGCTGAGCGCGCCCTTCTCGTTGCGGGTCCAGGGGACGGTGACGGCCGCGGTGGTGTCCGGGCGCGGTGCGGCCTCGCCGAGCGCGACGACGAGGGTGGGGCCGGCGTCGCCGCGGTCGGAGCCGAGCGGGGACAGGCCGCCGGTGTAGGTGACGCGCAGCCGCCCGTACGGCACGGGGTTGGCGGCGAGCACCTCCTGGCAGGCGCGGGCCACTTCGGCGAGGTCGGGCTCGGGCAGGCCGAGCCCGCGGGCCGACCTGGCCAGCCGGTTGAGGTGCCGGGTGGTGGCGAAGGCGCGGCCGTCCACGGCTTTGAGCGTTTCGAAGACGCCGTCGCCGACGGTCAGCCCGTGGTCGAACACCGACACGGTGGCGTCCGCGGCGTCCCGCAGTCCGCCGTCGACCCAGATCCTCACGACAGCATCCTTCCGATCGCGTGGTGCCCGGTGTCCGTACGGCCACCGGTTCCGTCCTTGGTGCGGAGGTCCCGCTCGTCCAGCCGGTCCTGCTGATCTCTCCCGTACACCCCTGACGCTACCGCCAGCAGCCGGGCGGCCTTGAGTTCCGTCTCGGCCCACTCGCCGGCCGGGTCGGATCCCCAGGTGATGCCGGCGCCGCTGCCGAAGCGCAGTTCAGGGCCCGCCGGACCGGTCCGGTCGATCCAGAACGTGCGGATGCCGACGGCGAGTCCGGCGGTCTGCCGGTCGGCGTCCACCCAGCCGACGGCGCCGCAGTACGGTCCGCGCGGCGCGGTCTCCAGCTCGTCGATGATCCGCAGCGCGCTGGACTTGGGGGCGCCGGTGACCGAGCCGGGCGGGAAGGCGGCGGCGAAGAGTCCTGGCCAGCCGGCGTCCGGGCGCAGTTCGCCGCGGACGGTGGAGACGAGGTGGACCAGGCCGGGGTGCGGTTCGACGGCGCAGAGCGCCGGCACGGTGACGGTGCCGGTGGCGCAGACCCTGCCGAGGTCGTTGCGGACCAGGTCGACGATCATCACGTTCTCCGCCCGGTCCTTGGGGAGGAAGCCGTCGGCGGTGCGGGCGGTGCCCTTGATCGGGCCGGACTCGACGGTGGAGCCGTTACGGCTGAGGAAGAGTTCGGGGGAGGCGGTGGCGATCTCCACGCCGTGCGCGGGCAGCCGGATCGTGCCGGCGTACGGAGCCGGGTTGCCGCGGGCCAGTGCGGCGCCGAGGAGGTCGATGTCGTGCGGGGCGCCGTCCTCGCTGCCCAGGGGCGCGGAGAGCACCCGGCAGAGGTTGACCTGGTAGACCTCGCCGGTCGCGATGCGGTCCCGGATGGTCCGTACCCCGGCCTGGTAGGCCTCCCGGTCCAGCGAGGAGATCCACGCGTGCGGCGCCGGGCCGCGCCAGCGGGCCGGGTCGGGGGCGGGCGCAGGGCGGACGTCGCCGAAGCGCGCGCAGACCGTACGGCCCTCGAAGTCCACGGCGACCGCCCAGAAGCCCGACGAGTCGAGCGCGCCGAGGTCAGCCGTGACATCCCGCAGGTCGGAGGCGACGAGGGGGCCGAAGCGGGCCATGGGGGCGAGGTCGTGCACGCTGCTTTCCCGGTGGTGGTGAGGCGGTGGGTCCCGAGTCTAGGCCGGGTCCGACGGCGGGGCGCGGGGCCGCGGCCGGCGCCGGCCGGACGTCAACTGCTCGTCATTGGCCCGGCACGCTGCGCAAACCCGTTTTTGAGCTGGACCCGGTATCCGCTAGAGTTCAACTCGTCGCCGGGGTGTGCAACGCCACGGCGGCGGCCAAGTCCGGGACATGGTCCCGGCGGCGGCATCTGCGGACGTGGCTCAGTTGGTAGAGCATCACCTTGCCAAGGTGAGGGTCGCGAGTTCGAATCTCGTCGTCCGCTCGATGTGGGGGGTCTTCCCGAGCCCCCGCTGTGTTGGTGGAGTGGCCGAGAGGCGAGGCAACGGCCTGCAAAGCCGTCTACACGGGTTCAAATCCCGTCTCCACCTCCAAGGACGATTAGCTCAGCGGGAGAGCGCTTCCCTGACACGGAAGAGGTCACTGGTTCAATCCCAGTATCGTCCACTGGCCCCTGACCGGGGCTTTTGCTGAATCCCGGCGCGATTAGCTCAGCGGGAGAGCGCTTCCCTGACACGGAAGAGGTCACTGGTTCAATCCCAGTATCGCGCACGCCGCACCCGCACCACCAAGGACGATTAGCTCAGCGGGAGAGCGCTTCCCTGACACGGAAGAGGTCACTGGTTCAATCCCAGTATCGTCCACCAGCAGCAGGTGAGAAGGGCCGGAAGCCTTGTCGGGCTTCCGGCCCTTTTCGCTGTCCGGTACCGGCCGGTTCAGGACGAGAAGAGCATGTGGGCGAAGCCGCCGTGCCTGTTGCCGTGGTGTCCGCCGTGGTGGCCGCCGCCGTGGTGCGGGGCTCCCCAGGCCGGGGCCGGCGGCTGCTGCTGGTACACCGGCGGCGGGTATGCCTGCGGGGCCGGGTATGCCTGCGGGGCCGGGGGCACGGGCTGGTTCCACTGGCCTTCGAGGCGGGTCAGCGCCTCCAGTTCCCCGTAGTCCAGGAAAATACCCCGGCAGTTGCCGCACTGCTCGATCTGGACACCGTTGCGGTTGTACGTCTGCATGGGGCCGTGGCACTTGGGGCAGACCATGGGCTGTTCAACTCCTCGCAAATAAAAGGTACGTTCACTTTAGTTGGGCGATACGCGCGCAGGTGGCAAGGAGTTCGGACTCGGCCTCGTCCAGTGCCCGTTCCTCACGGGCCGCCCGCGCCACCGCGGTCGCCGCGCTCTGCACGGCCAACGTCCGTGCGGGCACGTCGAGATGGGCCCACGGGTCGCCGTTCGCCGGTACCGCGCTGCCGCCCGCCTCCTGGTAGCCGCCGAGGAAGCGCGCCCACACCTCGGGCGCGAGCAGGCCGGCCGCGAACCACATCGCGGGCCGCGCCAGGTCCCAGGCGGGCTCCCCGGTGCCGAGGTCGTCGACGTCGATCAGCTGCCACGCGCCCTCCGGCGCGGGGTGGCGGACCAGTTGGCCGAGGTGCCAGTCGCCGTGGCACAGCGCACGGCGGCCCTCGTACGGCGCCTCGTCCCTGACCCAGGCGGGCAGCCGCCGCCACGCGGCCCGTACCGTGCGGGCGGCGGCGCAGTCCGGGGCGGCGCGCAGCCGCGACATCGCCCGCGCGGCCTTCGCCGGCCCGCGCATCACCGGCAGCGGGCCGGGCAGTTCGGCGGGCGGTACGGCGTGCAGCCGGGCCAGAAGGACGGCGGCTGCCTCCCAGGGCGCGGCGGCAGGATCGGCGGGGTCCACCGTGCGGCCGTACGGCCAGACGCTCACCAGCCGGCCGTTCTCGGCGCGGCTGGGCACGGGTGCGCAGGGCGGCAGCAGGATGCCGCGCAGCCGCGGATGCGCCGCGATCGCCAGCCGCACCCCGAGGGCGCCCGGTTCGGTGTCCCCCGCGTGCGCCTTGGCGACGATCGCGCCGACCCGTACGACGGTGCCGTCCGGCCGGTCGGCGAGCACGATCGGATCGGGCTGGGGGGCGGGGATCACCGCGATCCGGACCGCCGGAGTACCGGTGCCGGTGGCGGTGGCCGTGGCCGTGGCCGTGGCGGAACGGTTCCGCGCGGTGGCCGCGGTGGCGTGGGCGGTGAGGACGGCCACCAGCGGATCGGGGGACCGTACGGCTGAGGTCGGATCGACCGGAATCATGGGCTGCTCCCCCGCGCTCGTGTCCGGACAGCGTAATGCCCGGGTATCTGGTGATACCCGGGCAACCGCAGTCGTCCGCCGTACCCCCGTCCCCACGGGGTTGATACCGGTATGTCCCCGGCCCGGACCGCTCTTCCGGGCCTGCTGGAGTGCCTTGCGGCACCCCATGAGGCCGGCTGCGGACGACATCTGTGTGACCACCGCTTCCACGCCGGGGAGGGGGCGGGAGTGCGCGGGTGGTCAGGTCTGTGTGGTGTGACATTGGGGAGCGGCGGGCGTTTGACCTCGGGGGACGAGTGCTTCGCCCGCCGCTTGACCTCAACATTAGGGGCCGGGCGGCAACCCGGTCGTCATGCCCCCGGACCCTCTTGTGGGCCTCCCGGAGGATGACGGCGGGGACCCCGGCTACTCCCCTGGGTGGAGGAGCCGGCCCCCGATCCCGGGGTGATCCCTGAGAGGGGGCGGCCCGGATCAGCCCGCCTGTTCGTCGTCCCGCGGGATGGGCTGTTCGACCAGGGCGAGCACCCGGTTGGCCATGAAACGGGCGGTGCGGACCACCGAGCCGTTACGGGTGACCTCGCTGACCTCCACGACACCGCGGCGCACCGCGGTCTCGACCCGGCGGCCGGCTCGGGTGGCGATGACCTCATAAGTGCGGGTGGTGTCCCCCGCGTCAACCACGATCTCCACACGATCACCTTTCACGGCGTCAATCCCCTTTGGCAGACGGTCCGTTGGCGAGGCGGGGAGCAGGAGTTACGTGCTCCCACACCTCAGGGTCCCACCCGGCACTGACAATTCACGGCCCGTCGCCTGCGGGCCTTCGGCGCGGACGGGGAGGTGAGTCCGTAAGCTGTGGGCGGCCGACCGGCCAGTCAGCGGAGTGGGGCCCTTCCCCCACCACCGGAGGTAGGGGACGGACAGACATGGCGATGATGCGGCTCCGGCGCGAGGATCCGCGGGTCGTCGGCGCGTTCCGGCTGCACCGGCGGCTGGGCGCGGGCGGCATGGGTGTGGTGTACCTCGGGGCGGACAAGCGCGGGCAGCGGGTGGCGCTGAAGGTGATCAGGCCCGAGCTGGCCGAGGACCAGGAGTTCAGGTCCCGGTTCGCCCGTGAGGTCTCCGCGGCCCGGCGGATCCGCGGCGGCTGCACGGCGCGGCTGGTGGCGGCGGACCTGGAGGCCGAACGGCCGTGGTTCGCCACCCAGTACGTACCGGGTCCGTCCCTGCACGACAAGGTCGCCGAGCATGGGGTGCTGCCGGCCGCGGAGGTCGCCTCGATCGGCGCGGCGCTCGCGGACGGGCTGGTGGCGGTGCACGAGGCGGGGGTGGTGCACCGGGACCTCAAGCCGTCGAACATCCTGCTGTCGCCGAAGGGGCCGCGGATCATCGACTTCGGGATCGCCTGGGCGACCGGGGCGAGCACGCTCACCCATGTGGGTACGGCGGTGGGTTCGCCCGGGTTCCTCGCGCCGGAGCAGGTGCGGGGGGCGGCGGTGACGCCGGCCACGGATGTGTTCGCCTTCGGGGCGACGCTGGCGTACGCGGCGACCGCGGACTCGCCCTTCGGGCAGGGGAGTTCCGAGGTGATGCTGTACCGGGTGGTGCACGAGGAGCCGGATCTGGGCGGCGTGCCCGACGCGCTGGCTCCGCTGGTCTACGCGTGTCTGGCGAAGGACCCGGCGGACCGGCCGAGCACGGTGCAGTTGTCGGAGCGGCTGGGGGAGATCGCGACGCGTGAGGCCCGCGGGATCGGGGCGCCGCGCCGGGAGGGCGTGCCGAAGGCGGCCGGGCCCCGGCCGGAGCGTCCGGTGGGGCGGCGCGCGGAGGAGTACGCCCAGCAGCGGACGGCGCCGCGCGAGCCGGTCGGCGGGCGGCGGACGCCCGCGGTGACGTCGGGGGCGCGGCGGACTTCGCCTGGGACGGGACCTTCTTCCTCCGGGGGGAGCGGTACGCCGGTGCGGACCCCCGCGGGGGCCGCTGCGCGGCGGGCGCAGGGGGCGTCGCGGAGGTTGATGCGGCAGCGGTTGGTGGTGTTCGTGATCGTCACGGTGCTGGCGGCGGTGTGCATCGCGGTCCTCCAGCGGTAACCCTGCGGTCCGCTGACCGGTGCGGTAACCCCTGCGGTCCGCTGACCGGTGCGGTGCCCCTCCGTCTCCGGCGGAGTGCGGGCACTTCACGGCGTCTTTCCCACCCGCACCACCCGTGCGGATACGTTGCCGGCTGACGGTCCCCCCGCGGGGGTACGCCACCGCCGGCGGCTGACCCTGCGCTGGGGCGGAACCGGCCGGGCGGCCGGGTCACCGTCCTGCGGGAGGGGCACGCCGCCGCGAGGTGTACGGCGACCTGTTCGGGCCGGTGCTGGCCGGCCAGGTGGCCGCGCTGCGGGAGGCCGCGCGCCTGCACCCGGAACTCGACCTCGGGCGGGTCGGCATCCGCGGCTGGTCCTTCAGCGGTTCCCTGGCCGCGCTGGCCGTACTGCGCCGGCCGGACGTCTTCCACGCCGCGGTGGCCGGCGCAGGGGTCACCGACCAGCGGCTCTACCACGCGCACTGGCGCGAACGGTTCCTCGGGCACCCCGACGAGTTCCCCGAGCGGTACGAGGCGCGGGACGGCGCTCAGGCCCCCGGCTGACGCCGACCCCCTTTCGTACCGGCCCCACTTCGGTTACGTTTCCAAGCGCTTGCTTAGTGGCGGTCGAGTACGGAGAGGGCGGCGGTATGGCGACGGCGGAGGACGTGCGGGAGCGGGTGAGAGGGCTGCTGGCGGCGGTGGATCCGGCGGGGACGGCGCCGCTGGATTTCCTGCGGGCGCGGTTCGACGCCGGGCTGGCGTGGGTGCACTTCCCCGAAGGGCTCGGCGGTCTGGGCGCGCCGCGCGCCCTGCAGGGCGTGGTGGACGCCGAGTTGGCGGCGGCGGGGGCACCGGACAACGATCCGCGCCGGATCGGCATCGGGCTCGGGATGGCCGCGCCGACGATCCTGCGGTACGGGACCGCGGAGCAGATGCAGCGGTGGCTTCGGCCGCTGTGGACCGGCGAGGAAGTCTGGTGCCAGCTCTTCAGCGAGCCGGGCGCGGGGTCCGACCTGGCCGGTCTGCGGACCCGGGCGGTGCGCGACGGGGAGGACTGGATCGTGGACGGGCAGAAGGTGTGGACCTCCAGCGCCCACACCGCCCGCTGGGCGATCCTCATCGCCCGCACCGACCCGGACGTCCCCAAGCACCAGGGCATCACCTACTTCGTGTGCGACATGACCGCCCCCGGGGTCGAGGTCAGACCGCTGCGGCAGATCACCGGTGAGGCGGAGTTCAACGAGGTCTTCCTGACCGGTGTCAGGATCCCGGACGCCCACCGGCTGGGGGCGGTCGGGGACGGCTGGCGGGTCGCCCAGGCCACGCTGATGAACGAGCGGGTGGCGATCGGCGGCATGGCGCTGCCCCGCGAGGGCGGCATGATCGGGCAGGCCGCCGCGGTCTGGCGGGAGCGGCCGGAGCTGCGGACGCCGGAACTGCACGACCGGCTGCTGGGCCTGTGGGTGGAGGCGGAGGTCGCCCGGCTCGGCGCGGAACGGGGACGGCAGCAGCTCGCGGCCGGTGCGCCGGGCCCGGAGGGGTCGGGGCTGAAGCTGGCGTTCGCCCGGCTCAACCAGCGGATCAGCGGTCTTGAGGTGGAGCTGCGCGGCGAGGAGGGGCTGCGCTACAGCGACTGGACGATGGTCCGGCCGCGGAGCGTGGACTTCTACGGCCGGGACGCGGGGTACCGCTATCTGCGGGCGAAGGGGAACTCCATCGAGGGCGGCACCTCGGAGGTCCTGCGCAACATCATCGCCGAGCGGGTGCTGGCGCTGCCCGCCGAGCCCCGTACCGACAAGGACGTCGCCTGGAAGGACCTGCCCCGGTGAATCTGCTCTACACGGATGTCGAGGACGATCTGCGGGCCGCCGTCCGCGCGGTGCTGGCCGACCACTGCCCGCCGGCCGCGGTGCTGGCCCGGATCGAGGGCCCGGAGCCGTACGACCCGGCACTGTGGCGGGTGCTCGCGGTCGAACTGGGGCTTGCCGGGCTGCTGGTGCCGGAAAAGCTGGGCGGGCAGGGCGCCTCCGCGCGGGAGGCCGCGGTGGTGCTTGAGGAACTGGGCGGGGCGGTGGCGCCCGTGCCGTTCCTGGGCAGCGCGGTGCTGGCTGCCTCCGCGCTGCTGGCCTGCGACCCGGCGGACGAGGGGGTCGTCGCACTGCTCGGGCGGCTTGCCGCGGGTACGGCGACCGCGGCGCTCGCCGTACCGCTGTCGGCCGCGCCCGGGGACGCCTTCCCGGCCGGCGTACGGGCGGACGCGGACGGGCGGCTGACCGGCACGGTGACGAGCGTGGCCGACGCCGTCGCGGCGGACGTGCTGGTGGTCCCGGCGGTGGGGCCGGCCGGGCCCGCGCTGTACCAGGTGGCCGCGGACGCGGTGACGGTCGGCCGGTTCACCGCGCTCGACCTGACCAGGCCGCCGGCCGATGTGCGCTTCGCGGGCGCGCCCGGCCGGCTGCTGCCGGCCGCGGATCCGGCCGCCGCGCTGGAGTCCGCGCTGCTCACCGGGGCGGGGCTGCTCGCCTCGGAACAGCTGGGTGTGGCCCAGTGGTGCCTCGACGAGACGGTCCGGTATCTCGGCGAACGCCGTCAGTTCGGCCGGGTCGTCGGCTCCTTCCAGGCGCTCAAGCACCGGCTGGCGGACCTCTGGCTGGAGGTGGTCAACGCGCGGGCGGCGGCCCGGGCCGCCGCCGACGCGGTGGCTTCCGGCGCGCCGGACCGGGCCGTCGCGGTACGGGTCGCGCAGGCGTACGTCAGCGGGGTCGCGGTCCACGCGGCGGAGGAGGCGGTCCAGTTGCACGGCGGCATCGGCATGACCTGGGAGCATCCGCTGCACCTGTACCTGAAGCGGGCGAAGGCGGACGAGATCGCGCTGGGCACACCGGGGCGGCACCGGGCGGCGCTGGCCGCGCTGGTGGATCTGCCGCCGGCGCCGGGCCGGGAGGCTTCTGCGCGGTCCTGACCGTCGCGGCGCTCTCACGTCCTCGAGGGGACGGTGTCCGGCCGACGGGCGGAAGCACCGCCCGCCGGCCGGTCGGAAACCGTACCGAAAGCCTCACCGCGGCGGCGGGGCCGTACTCTTCCTGATCACCAGGCTGGTGGCCAGTTCCATCCGGGTGGTGGTCCGCTCCCCCGCCCTGAGCCGCAGCAGCATCTCCGCCGCCGCCTCGGCCATCCTGCGCAGCGGCTGGTGGACGGTGGTCAGCGCCGGGCGCGACCATTTCGCGACGGCCACGTCGTCGTAACCGACCACGGAGAGATCGGCCGGGGTGCTCAGGCCCAGCGCCGCGGCCGCTTCCAGGACCCCGATGGCCTGCAGATCGCTGCCGGCGAAGACCGCGGTGGGGCGGTCGGTACGGCGCAGCATGTCCAGGGCGCGCTCGAAGCCGCCCTCGACGTGGAAATCACCGTGCGCGATGAGTCCGGGTGCGATGTCCAGGCCCGCGGTGGACATCGCGGAGCGGAAACCGTCGAGGCGGGCCAGCGAGCACATCATGTCCTCGGGGCCGGTGATGATGCCGATCCTGCGGTGGCCGCACTCGATGAGATGGCGGGTGGCGGCGAGGCCGCCGGACCAGTTGGCGGAGCCGACGGAGGGCACGTCGGGTTCGGGGTCGCCGGCCGGGTCGATGATGACGAACGGGATCGACCGGGACCGCAACTGGAGCTTGTACTCCTGCGGCAGGGCCGAGAAGACCAGGATCACGCCGAGCGGCCGGCGCCGCAGCACGCCCTCGATCCACTCAGGACCCGGTGAGTGGCGGGTGCCGCTCTGGGTGAGCACGACGCTCGCGGAGTGCTCCTTGGCGACCTTCTCGACGCCGAGGATCAGCTCCATCGCCCAGATCGCGTCGAGTTCGTGGAAGACGATCTCGATGAGCGGGGCGTCGGGGGTGGTGCGGGTGGTCCGCCGGTAGCCGTGGGCCTCCAGCAGTTTCTCGACCTTGAGCCGGGTCGGCGGTGAGACGTCCTGCCGGCCGTTGAGCACTTTCGAAACTGTCGAGATCGAGACCCCCGCGTTTTCGGCGACCTGGGCCAGGGTCACCCGGCCCGGTATCTCGTCGTCATCCATGAACCGCAGGATATGTCACCTCCCGCCACCTCCCGACGTAACGCTTTGGCAACAACGGACCCGAGGGTTGACCCCTCCTGGGCCGAACTCTAGCGTCACAGCCCGCAGCACATTTCGGCAGAGTAGCCGAAACTTTCGAAAGGCGGGGCGATGAAAAAGCACCAATGGCACTCCCGCGCCGTGGCCGGCGGCGTGACGCTCGTACTCGGGCTCTCCCTGGCCGCCTGCGGCGGCGGCAGCTCCGGCAGCGGCGGCGGCTCCGGCAGCTTCCACGTCCTGGTCTACGGGGACGCGACCAACAAGGTCGAGAAGCAGATTGTCGCCACCTTCAACAAGACCTCCAAGGTCAAGGCGGTCCTGGACACCATCCCCGGCGCCGACTACCAGCAGAAGCTCCAGACGATCATCAACACCAAGCAGGCCCCGGACGTCTTCTTCAACTGGGGCGGCGGCAGCATCCAGCCCTTCGTGAAGGCCGGACTGCTGCTGCCGCTGGACGACTTCATCGCCAAGGACCCGGCTCTCAAGTCCGACTACCTGCCCTCGGTCTTCAACACCGCGGTGATCGACGGCAAGTCCTACGGCATCCCGATGCGCGGCACCCAGCCCGTCCTGCTCTTCAGCAACAAGAAGGTGCTCGCCGACGCCGGTGTCACCGCGCCCAAGACCTGGGACGAGCTGCTGGCCGCGGTGAAGACCCTCAAGGCCAAGGGCGTCACCCCGATCGCGCTCGGCGGCGGCGACCAGTGGCCGACGCTGATGTGGTACGAGTACGTCTACGACCGGGTGGCCGGCCCCGGGCTCTTCCAGAAGGCCATGTCCGGCGACAAGAGCGCCTGGGACAGCGCCGACAGCCGCAAGGCACTGTCGATGCTCAAGGAGCTGGTCGACGCGGGCGCGTTCGGCAGCGCCTACGACTCGGTGAAGTTCACCGACGGCGGCTCCCCCGCGCTGCTGGCGGCCGGCAAGGCCGGCTTCGAACTGATGGGTTCGTGGGAGTACTCCACCCAGCAGGACGCCAGCCCGGACTTCGCCAAGACCGACCTGGGCTACGGCTCCTTCCCGACCGTCACCGGCGGCAAGGGCGACCCGAACGACCTGGTCGGCAACACCAACAACTTCTACTCGGTGCTGAAGAAGACCAAGTACCCGGACGCGATAGCCCAGTTCCTCAAGCTGCAGTCCTCGGACGAGTTCGTGAAAGCGCAGTTGGCCATCGGCAACCTGCCGACCACCAACAACACCGCGAACTTCCTCAGCACCTCGGCCAGCCCCGCGTACTCGAAGTACCAGTTCGACCTGGTCAAGCAGGCGCCCTCGTTCCAGCTGTCGTGGGACCAGGCGTACCCGCCGGCCGCCATCACGCCCATCCACCAGGCCGTGCAGGAGTTCTTCGACGGGAAGCTCGACGCCGACGGCTTCATCAAGGCCATGCAGGCCCTGCCGTCCTCATGAGCCGGGATCAACGATGACCCTCACCAAGTCCCCGGCGGACCCCGCGTCCGCCGCCCTCGCACCGCGGCGCCGGCCCACCCGCCGGACCGGCGCCGCGGTGACCCGCCCCGGTTTCGCCTGGGCGGTCCCGGCCACCTTGTTCTTCGTCCTGTTCGCCGTCGTTCCGCTGGTGCTGGTCGCGGTGCTCTCCTTCACCAGCTGGGACGGCCTGAGCTCACCCGAGTTCGCCGGCTTCGACAACTGGACCGCCCTGGTGCACGACCCTGTGATGATCCAGAGCCTGTGGCTGAGCCTGCTCATCACGGTGCTGGGCGTCGCGGTGCAGACGCCGCTGAGCCTGCTGCTCGGGGTGTGGGCGGCCGGCAGGCAGCGCAACCGGGCGGTGCTCTCGGCCGTCTACTTCGTGCCGCTGCTGCTCTCCGCGACCGCGGTGTCCGTGCTCTGGCGGGCCCTGCTCGACCCCAACTTCGGGGTGCCCTCGCAGGCCCGCTGGCTCTTCGGCGACGGCAATCTGCTGGGCATGCGCAGCGGGGCCATCGGCGTGCTGGTCTTCGTCGGGGCCTGGCAGTACACGCCGTTCCACACCCTGATCTACCAGGGCGCGGCCCGCGCGATCCCGCAAGTCCTCTACCAGGCGGCGCAGATCGACGGCGCGGGCACCGTACGGCAGTTCTTCCACATCACCCTGCCGCAGCTGCGCAACACCATGATCACCTCGATGATCCTGATGGTCGTCGGGGGCCTGACCACCTTCGACACGGTGCTGATCCTCACCCAGGGCGGCCCCGGCACGGACACCACCATCAGCGCCTACTACATGTACCAAAAAGCCTTCAAGAGCTTCGACTTCGGCGCGGGCTCGGCGATCGCCCTGGTGCTGGTGGTCGTGGCCACGATCATCTCGCTGATCGTCGTCCGGGTCTCCCGCTACGACGACATGCGCAGCACGGCGGAGGGACTGTGATGACCGCGCAGACCGCGCCCGGCAGCCGGCCCGCCGGCCGGCGGCGCCGCCGCAACCGCCCCAACTACCTGGCCGGCCTGGGCTCGCTGGTCTGGCTCTTCCTGGTCGGGCTGCCGCTGTACGTGATGCTGGCGGCGACCTTGCAGAGCCGGGCCGACTACTCCGCCAACGGCCCGCTGGCCTTCCCGAAGCACTTCACCTTCGACAACTACTCGGCCGACTTCTCCAATGGCTTCGGCCGCTACTTCCTCAACACCGTGGTGGTCACCGCGGCGGTGGTGGCGATCGTGCTGCTGCTGGTGCCGCCGCTGTCCTACGCGATCGTACGCAGCCGCGGCCGGCTCACCACCGGTGTCTTCCGGCTGTTCCTGCTCGGCCTCGCCATCCCGGCGCAGGCGGTGATCGTGCCGATGTTCTACGTGATCAGCAAGGCCGGTCTCTACGACAACCTGATCGGGGTGATCCTGCCGACGGCGGCCTTCTCGCTGCCGGTGTGCGCGCTGATCCTCACCGGGGTGATGCGGGACATCACCCCCGATCTGTACGAGGCGATGGCGGTGGACGGCGCCCCGCCGTGGCGGGTCTTCTTCCAGCTGGTGCTGCCGCTGTCCAAGGGGGGCCTGTCCACCATCGTGGTCTTCTCCGCCCTCCAGGCGTGGAACGGCTTCCTCTTCCCGCTGGTGCTCACCCAGTCCGACTCGGCGAAGGTGATCACGCTGGGCCTGTACAACTTCCAGACCGAGCACGGCGTCGACATCCCCGGCCTGCTGGCCGCGGTGGTGCTGTCGATGCTGCCCATTCTCATCGTCTACCTGTTCGCCCGCCGCGCCCTGGTCCAGGGGCTGATGGGCGTCGGAGGAAAGTGACCGACACCGTGGTCGAAGAGACAGATTCCGCCGCTCCCCTCTGGCGTGACCCCGCGCTGGAGCCGGCTGCCCGGGCCGATGCGCTGATCAGCGCGATGACCCTGCCGGAGAAGGTCGCGCAGCTGTTCGGCGTGTGGGTGGGGGCGTCCGACGAGGGCGGCGAAGTCGCCCCGTACCAGCACGAGATGGAGGAGCCCGTCACCCTGGAGTCGCTGCTGCCGCAGGGACTCGGCCAGCTCACCCGGCCGTTCGGCACCGCGCCGGTCGATCCGGCGCTGGGCGCACTGTCACTGCTGCGCACCCAGCGCAGGATCGCCGCCGCAGGACGCTTCGGCATCCCGGCGCTGGCCCACGAGGAATGCCTGGCCGGCTTCGCCGCCTGGGGCGCCACCGCCTATCCGGTGCCGCTGGCCTGGGGCGCCACCTTCAACCCCGCCCTGGTGCGCCGGATGGCGGAACGCATCGGCCGCGACATGCGCTCGGTGGGCGTCCACCAGGGGCTCGCTCCGGTCCTCGACGTGGTGCGGGACGCCCGGTGGGGCCGCGTCGAGGAGACCATGGGCGAGGACCCGTACCTGGTCGGCACGGTCGGCACCGCCTATGTGCAGGGCCTCGAAGCCGCCGGGATCGTCGCCACCTTGAAGCACTTCGCCGGCTACTCCGCCTCCCGGGCCGGCCGCAATCTGGCGCCGGTGGGCATGGGGGTGCGCGAGCGCGCCGACGTGATGCTGCCGCCGTTCGAGATGGCGGTACGCGAAGGGGGCGCGCGGTCGGTGATGCACGCCTACACCGACACCGACGGCGTGCCCGCCGCCGCCGACGAGCGGCTGCTGACCGGGCTGCTCCGGGAGACCTGGGGCTTCACCGGGACGGTCGTCGCGGACTACTTCGGCATCGCCTTCCTCAAGACCCTGCACGGTGTGGCGGCGACCCTCGGTGAAGCGGCGGGCGCGGCGCTCGGCGCGGGCGTCGACGTCGAACTGCCCACCGTGAAGACCTTCGGGGAACCGCTGCTGAAGGCGCTCGCGGACGGCGAGGTGGACGAGGCGCTGGTCGACCGGGCGCTGCGGCGGGTCCTGACGCAGAAGGCGGAGCTGGGACTGCTCGACGCCGACTGGGACCCGGTGCCCGCCGTTCTCGCGGGCGCCGACCTGGCCGATCCGCAGGCACTGCGCGGCACCGTCGAACTGGACGGCGCCGCCAACCGCGACCTGGCCCGGGAGGTCGCCGAGCAGAGCATCGTGCTGCTCGCCAACGACGGGACGCTGCCGCTGGCGCGGCCCGCCAGGATCGCCCTGATCGGCCCCAACTCCGAGGCGCCGACGGCCGTTCTTGGCTGTTACGCCTTCCCCGTGCACGTGGGCGGCCAGCACCCGGACGTGCCCGCGGGCATCGGGCTGCCGACGCTGCGCGAGACGCTGACCGCGGAGTTCCCCGGCAGTGAGATCGTCACCGCGGCCGGCTGCGGGGTCGACAGCCCCGGCACCGGCGGCTTCGCGGCGGCGGCCGAACTGGCCCGTACCGCCGATGTGGTGGTCCTCGCGCTCGGCGACCGGGCCGGGCTCTTCGGGCGCGGCACCAGCGGGGAGGGCTGCGACGCGGAGTCGCTGGCGCTGCCCGGTGTCCAGCAGGACCTGCTCGACGCCCTGCTGGACACCGGAGTGCCGGTGGTGGTGACCTTGCTGGCCGGCCGGCCCTACGCGCTGGGCCGGGCGGTGACCGAGGCCGCCGGCATCGTGCAGTCCTTCTTCCCCGGCGAGGAGGGCACCGGGGCCATCGCCGGGGTGCTCAGCGGCCGGGTCAACCCCTCGGGGCGGCTGCCGGTCTCCGTCCCCGGCCGCCCCGGTGTCCAGCCGTCCACCTATCTGGCGGCCCGGCTCGGCCAGCTCAGCGAGGTGTCCAGCATCGACCCGACGCCGGCCTTCGGTTTCGGTCACGGGCTGACGTACACCTCGTTCCGCTGGTCGGAGCTGGACGTCGGGAAGCTGCAGACGGGGACCGACGGGGACATCCGGGTGGCGTTCACCGTACGCAACACCGGTGAGCGGACCGGTACGGAGGTGGTGCAGGTCTATCTGCACGACCCGGTGGCCTCCGTGGTCCAGCCGGTGCAGCGGCTGGTCGGCTACCAGCGGCTGGAGCTGGCGCCGGGGGCGGCGGCCCGGGTCGCGGTGCGGGTGCCGGCCGACCTGGCGGGCTTCACCGGCCGGGACGGCGAACGGATCGTGGAACCGGGCGAGTTGGAGCTGCGGCTCGGCCCGTCGTCCGCCGATCCGCGGCTGACGGTGATCTGTACGCTCACCGGTCCGGTGCGCCGGCTCGACCACACCCGGCGGCTGCACGCCGACTTCGTCACCGCTGCCGTGCCGGCGAGCTGACCGGCGCGGCGCCCTGCTCCCCGCGCCCTGCTCCCCGGCCGGGGAGCGGGGCGCACCGGCCTGCGGACGTGGCCTGCGTCATGTGTTGTTCGCCTGCCGTAATGCGGGAGAAACACCGGCTTGATGTGCTGTAACGGTAGGAAACCGCCCAAGGACGGCTGCAGTTCGGGCATCGCTCGCCCCCGCGGACCCGGCGGGCCCGGCTGCCGTACGAAGCCGTGGCAGGGGCGGTCCGCCGGAGCAGGAGGCCGCCTTCGATGGAGTCCGACAGAACATCAGCAGCGGGGCCGGCCGGATTACGCTGCTTCGTCAGTGTGGAGCGGTACGACGTGAAGCGGTCACAGCCGCCGGAGCCGGACCGCCGGGTGGCCGCCCTGTCGCTGGCGGTGCCCACTCCCGCCGGCGAGATCCTGCTGCGGGCCTCGGTCGGCGCCGCGCACCCCGGCGGCCCGCAGGTACTGGACGAACACTTCGTGGTCAACGCCGACGCCCGGCACGAACCGGGCTGGCTGGACTGCGCCGACCTGCTCTACGGGAGCCGCCCGCGCGGGGTGAGCGACGCGGTCCACTGGCTGCACAGCATCACGGCCGGCCGCGGTGCGTGCCGGATGGCGGCGGTGCCGCTGGTCAAAGGCGGGTGGGCGGTGCTCGACACGGTCAGCCGGCAGGTCACGCTGGTGCCGGTGACGATGCCCCACGGGCAGTGGCTCTGGCCCTCCTGCCTGCTGGGCTGGCTGACGGCCGGCGGGGATCTGCAGGATCTGACGGCGGCGCGGCCGGCGTACCACTCCCCCGCCGAGCAGGGCGGCTGAGGCCGCTCAGCGCCGGGTGACGTAGAAGGCCAGTGCGGAGGCGGCGGCCACATTGAGGGAGTCGACGCCCGCGGCCATCGGGATGCTCACCTGAGTGTCGGCCTCCTGGAGAGCCCCCTTCGACAGGCCGTCGCCCTCGGTGCCGAACAGCAGCGCCAGCTTCTCGTGGCGGCGGGCGGCGAGTTCGTCGAGGGTGATCGCGTCATCGGCGAGACAGAGGGCCGCGGTCACGAAGCCGTGGGAGCGCAGCAGTTCCAGGTCCGCGGGCCAGGAGTCGAGCCGGGTCCACGGGATCTGGAAGACGGTGCCCATCGAGACCTTCACGGCCCGCCGGTAGAGGGGGTCGGCGCAGCGCGGGCTGAGCAGCACCGCGTCGATGCCGAGGGCGGCGGCGTTACGGAAGGCGGCGCCGAGGTTGGCGTGGTCGACGGTGTCCTCGAAGACCGCGATCCGGTGGGCACCGGCGAGCAGCCCGGCCGGGGCCGGCAGCGGTTTTCTGGCCATGGCGGCGAGTGCGCCGCGGTGCACGTGGTAGCCGGTGACCTGTTCCGCGAGTGCCGGGGTGACCAGATACACCGGGGCGGTGGCCGCCTCGATGACGTCGCCCATGACATCGAGCCACTTCGCGGAGAGCAGCATCGACCGCATCGCGTAGCCGGCCGCGGTGGCCCGGCGGATCACCTTCTCGCCCTCGGCGATGAACAGGCCCTCGGCGGGTTCGCGGTGGCGGCGCAGGGCGACGTCGGTCAGCGAGGTGTAGTCGGTGAACCGCGGGTCGGCGGGGTCGTCCAGGACGATCGGTTCAGCCACGCGGGGCCACCGCCCGGCCGGCGCCGGCCCCCACACCGACCACGTCGCCGATGACGATGACGGCGGGCGGGCGTACGCCTTCGGCCGCCACCTGGGCGGCGACGGTGGCCAGGGTGGCGTCCACCCGGCGCTGCGCGGCGGTGGTGCCCTCCTGCACGACGGCGACCAGAGTGTCCGCGGACCGGCCGCCCGCGATCAGGGTGTCGGCGATGGAGCCGATCCGTTCCACCGCCATCAGCAGGACGAGGGTGCCGCGCAGCCGGGCCAGCGCGGACCAGTCGACGAGGGAGCGCGGGTCGTCGGGGGCGACATGGCCGCTGACCACGGTGAACTCGTGCGCGACGCCGCGGTGTGTGACGGGGATGCCGGCCGCGCCCGGCACGCTGATGGAGCTGGAGATACCGGGGACCACGGTGACCGGGATGCCGGCGTCGGCGAGCGCCTCGGCCTCTTCCATACCGCGGCCGAAGACGTAAGGGTCGCCGCCCTTGAGCCGGACCACGGCCTTGCCGGCCTTGGCGTGCTCGATCAGTGCGGTGTTGATGGCCTCCTGGGCCATCGCCCGGCCGTACGGGATCTTCGCCGCGTCGATCACCTCGACGTGCGGGGGCAGTTCGTCCAGCAGGTCGCGCGGGCCGAGGCGGTCGGCGATCACCACGTCGGCCTCGGCGAGGAGGCGGCGGCCACGGACCGTGATCAGGTCGGGGTCGCCGGGGCCGCCGCCGACCAGGGCGACGCCGGCGGTACGGGTCCGGTGCTGCGGTGCGACGAGGGTGCCGTCGCGCAGGCCGGCGACGACCGCGTCGCGTACGGCGGCGGAGCGGCGCGGGTCGCGGCCGGTGAGGACGGCGACGGTGACCCCGTCGGTGCGGCCGGTGGCCGGGGTCCAGGCGGTGGCGGCTTCGGCGTCGTCGCTGCGTACGCACCAGATCCGGCGGGCTTCGGCTTCCGCGGAGGCGGCGGCGTTGGCGGCGTGGTCGGTGCTGGCGATCAGGGCGTACCAGGAGCCTTCGAGGTCACCGTCCTGGTAGGGGCGGGGCTCCCAGCGCAGTTCACCGGCTGCCGCCATGGCCTCGACGGAGGGGGTCACCGAGGGCGACACCAGCACGATGTCGGCTCCCGCCGAGACCAGGGCGGGCAGCCGCCGCTGGGCGACCTGTCCGCCGCCGACCACCACCACGCGCCGCCCGGCCAGCCGCAGCCCTACGGGGTATGCGGACACGTCCTGCCGGTCCATCTGCGGCTCCTTGCGCTCAGTCATCCCCACGCGGCCCTGCGGCCCGCCTCACCAGGTCACCCCCAGATTACGGTGCGCCCTTCCTCTCCCCGGCCACCCACCACCCCGCCGCGGCGGCGGCAATGGGGGCACCCAACCCCCAACGGCACGCAAGAGCACGGCACCCACCGCCGAAGCCGCGCCCGAAGCCCGGCGGGACCCCACATCCCGCCGCGACGGCGGGAAGCCACACGGCGCGAACCGGCGGTGCCAAACCCACCCCAACCGGGCCAGGGCCGGCCCGGCACCGCCGAAAAGCGCCATCCCGCGTCCCGCCGCGACGGCGGAAAAGGGGGCACCCCCCCAGCGGCGCCCGGCGCACCCACCTTCGGCGGGGGGCCGTTAGGACTTTTCGGTGACGCCGGCCGCGTCGAAGGTGGCTACCTCGTGCATGACGCGGGCCGCGCTCTGGACGAGAGGGAGGGCGAGGAGCGCGCCGGTGCCTTCGCCGAGGCGGAGGTCGAGATCGACCAGCGGGCGCAGGCCGAGCGTGGTGAGGGCCGCGACATGGCCCGGCTCAGCGCTGCGGTGCCCCGCGATGCACGCCGCCAGCACCTCGGGAGCGATCGCCCGCGCGACCAGCGCCGCCGCACCGGCACTGACACCGTCCAGGATGACCGGCGTCCGCAGCGCCGCCGCACCGAGCAACAGCCCGACCATCGCCGCGTGTTCGAGCCCGCCGACCGCCGCGAGGACCGCGATCGGGTCCGCCGGATCCGGCCGGTGCAGCTCAAGCGCGCGCCGCACCACCTCGATCTTCCGCGCGTGCATCTCGTCGTTGATGCCAGTACCCCGCCCGGTCACCTCCGCCGGGTCCGCCCCGGTGAAGACGGAGATCAGCACCGCCGACGCCGTGGTGTTGGCGATCCCCATCTCCCCGGTGAGCAGCGCCTTGTTCCCCGCCGACACCAGATCCCGCGCCGTCTCGATCCCGACCTCGATCGCTCGCAGCGCCTCTTCCCGGCTCATCGCCGGCCCCTGCGTGAAGTCCGCCGTGCCGGGCCGCACCTTCCGCGGCAGCAGCCCCGGCGTGCTGGGGAGTTCCGAGGCGACACCGACGTCGATGACGCACACCTCCGCCCCCACCTGATTGGCGAACGCGTTGCAGACCGCGCCACCGCCGAGGAAGTTCGCCACCATCTGCCCGGTGACCTCCTGCGGCCACGCCGTGACGCCCTGGGCGTGCACCCCGTGGTCCCCGGCGAAGATCGCCACCGCCGCGGGCTCCGGGATCGGCGGCGGGCACTGCCGGGAGAGCCCGCTGAGCTGCGCGGAGATGATCTCCAGCATGCCCAGCGCCCCCGCCGGCTTCGTCATCCGCTTCTGCCGCTCCCATGCCTCGCCGAGCGCCTTCGCGTCCAGCGGCCGGATGCCGCGCAGTGTCTCGTCGAGCAGGTCGTGCGGCTCCTCGCCGGGCAGCGCCCGGTTGCCGTACTCCTCCTCGTGGACGACCCACGACAGCGGCCGCCGCTTGGACCAGCCGGCCTGCATCAGCTCGGGCTCGTCCGGGAACTCGTCCACGTAGCCGACGCAGAGGTAGGCGACGACCTCCAGGTGTTCGGGCAGGCCGAGTTCGGTGACCATCTGCCGCTCGTCGAAGAAGCTGACCCAGCCGACGCCGAGCCCTTCGGCGCGGGCCGCGAGCCACAGGTTCTCCACCGCGAGGGCCGAGGAGTACGGGGCCATCTGCGGCTGGGTGTGCCGGCCGAGGGTGTGCCGGCCGCCGCGGGTGGGGTCGGCGGTGACCACGATGTTCACCGGGGTGTCGAGGATCGCCTCGATCTTCAGCTCACGGAACTGCCGGGCCCGCGCCTTGGGCAGCGACTTCGCGTACGCGTCGCGCTGGTGCATGGCCAGTTCGTGCATCTTCTCGCGGGTCTTCTCCGACCGGATCACGACGAAGTCCCACGGCTGGGAGTGCCCCACGCTCGGCGCGGTGTGCGCGGCTTCCAGGACCCGGAGCAGCACGTCGTGCGGGATCGGGTCGGAGCGGAAGCCGTTACGGATGTCCCGCCGTTCGCGCATCACCCGGTGCACCGCGTCCCGCACCGCGGGTTCGTACGGCTCGGCAGGTGCGCCCTGCTCCTCTTCAAGGGCCGTGGAGATGTCCACGCCGGACGTGAACGAGGGGTCCGGTTCGCCGGCGGACGCGGCGCGGCGCCTGCGGCCCTTGCCGGCCTCGGCTGCGAGGCGGGTTTCGGCTTCCGCCGGGGTGGGCTGCGGTTCTCCGGGGACCGCGGGCTCTATGGCCTCGGCCGGGGCGCGTACGACGAAGTTGCCGGAGCCGGCCACGTCCTCCACCGCGAGGGCGGGGGGCGGTACGGCGGCCTCCGCGGGGACGGGCGGCGCGGTCTCGTCCGGCGCCGCGACGGCGGGTTCCGGCGCCACCGCCGCGACCAGCGTCTCAGCCGGCACCCCGACGACTGCCGCCGCGGTCACCGCGACCCCGGCGGCAGGAGTGCCGGACTCCTCGGCCGGAGCCGGGGCGGCCGGTGCGGCGGCGGCCACGGCGGCCGGTGCGGCGTCAACCGGCGGTTGCGTACGCTCCGGGGCAGCCGCCGGCTCGGCGGTCACCGGTGCGGTTTCCACCGGCTCGGGGCCGGGCTGAGCCTGGACCGGCTCGGCCGGCTCCCGTACGGGCACGGCCGCGGGCGCGGCGGCCGCTTCGGCGACCGGCGCCGGCGATCCCGCGCCCGGGGACGGCTCCTGCCCGGCCGGGGCCGCGAACTGCGGCCCTTCCGTGGCCTGCTCGCCCTGCGGCGCGGCCGGGAAGTGCTGCGGCGCGATGATGCTGTCGGCGTGCGGGATCAGCGACTGCTGGGAGACCTCGGGCGCGGCGGCGCCGGCGGCGGGCCAGGCGCTGCTGGGGACCGGCACCGCCGGGTTGCCCGGCTCGCCGGTCTGCTGCGCCGGGATGCCGGCCGTGTCGTCGGAGGGCACGTCGAGGTATTCGGGTCCCGAAGTGGCCGGTCCCGAGGCGCGGACCGCGGGCCCCCGGTCGGCGAGCGAACGTACCGAGACGCCGCCGCTCGACGGGTCCGGGATCGGCGGGCCCATGTGCAGCGGGCGGCGCGGAGCGGGTGCGACGGGGGGCTGGACGGCCGGCTCCCCCAGCGGCTGCGCGGCACCCTGCCCGGCGGCGGCGACCGGCTCGCTGACCTCACCCGGGGGCGGGCCCTGTTCGGCGCCGGCCTGCGCGGAGGCGGCGAACGCCTGCCCGGCAAGGCCGCCCGAGGGTGCGGCACCGGCCGGTCCGTGCACGTCCTGTCCTTCACTCCCCGGCCCGGTGAACGCCTGCCCGGCACCGGCCTCTTCGGGCAGACCGCCCCCGGGCATGCCCGGTGCGGGCACGTGCTGACCGGTGGCGCCCTGACCTGCGTACACCGGCTCGGCACCGGCCTGTTCGGGCAGAACACCCCCGGGCTCGCCCGGCCCGGAAACACCCTGGCCCGCGAACGCCTGCCCGGCACCGTTCTGTTCGGGCAGCCCGCCCCCGAACCCAGCCGGCCCGGTAACACCCTGACCTGCGTATCCCTGTTCGGCCGGCCCGCCCGCCGGCGCACCGCGTCCGGGCAGGCTCTGCCCCGGCGCACCCTGCGCGGGGACGGCCTGGCCCGCGAACGCCTGCCCGGCACCAGCTTCTTCGGGCAGAACACCCCCGGGCATGCCCGGTGCGGGCACGTGCTGACCGGTGGCGCCCTGTTCCGCGTACACCGGCTCGGGGCCGCCCTGGTGCGGGACGGGAAGCGGCCCGACGGAATCGGAAACCGACGGCGCGTCATACCGCTGGGCGGGCACCGGCTGCGGATCGCTCCAGCTGCCCTGCGGCCCGGGCATCAGCAGCACGTCGTCCTCGTCGTCCAGGGGTGCGGCGCCGGGTGCCGCCGGGTGGTCGAGGTAGTCGTACGCGACGGCGCCGTGCTGCTCTGCGGCCTGCGCGGGGAGCCCCTGATGCGCGGGCAGCGGCTGCGGGGCGAGGGGAGCCTGCGCTTCCGCTCCCCATCCGGGCTGCTGCGGTACGCCGTTGCCGGGAACGTCGAGGTGCGGCCGGCGAGCCGCTTCTCCGACTGCGTTCTCCGGCAGCCCCTCGCCGGGGATCTGACCGGTGTCCGTCATGCGTGCCCCTCGCCCATCGGTTTCGCTCCTTCCAGCCGCTGCGCCGCCACAGCCCGACCCCCACGAAGCACAACGAGCGTGTCAGGGATGCGGCACGTCGGCGCCGGGTGCCGGTAGAGCTCGACACCTCGTCAACGCACGACGACGGCACAACGATCCGTCAGCCTACCCCCCGCCGGGAGGCCCTCCGGCCCGGAGTCCGCACCTCGGGACGTATCTCACACGCCCCCCTCCCGTACCACCCCAGTACCGCTACGACCAGCGAAAACACGGTCAAGGGTGCCCCTGTGAAAGGGGTTGCGAAAGTGGGTGGTCCCTGCACGGGTCAGCGTCGGCTGGCGCTCAGCGCGAAGGTCACCGAGCGCTCCCGCTCGGCCCATTCGCTGTCCAGTTCGACGGACTGGAGCAGCACCCGCTCGACCTCGTAACCGCCCTCCGCGAGCGCCCTGGTGACCGATTCCGCGGTGTCCCGGGTGGCGGCCGTGGTGACGATCCGCTCCGGGCGGCGCGCCACGCAGGCGCTGACGACCTCGGCGTCGGCGTGCCCGATCCGGACCACATCGGGCTCCGGGAGGTCTTCGAGGGCCTGCGGCGCGGTGCCGTGCACGATGTGGAGTTCGACACCACCGCGCCGGGCGGCGACCTTGATCCAGTCGCAGGCGTCGGCGTCGCGGTCGACGGCGATGACGGCGGCGCCGAACCTGGCCGCCTCTATGGCGATCGAGCCGTCCGCGGCGCCGATGTCCCACACCAGGTCGCCAGTACGCGGCCCGAGCCTGGCCAGTTGGAAGGCGCGCAGTTGCGCGGGGACGTGGCCGCCGTACTCGGAGGCGAGCGCCCAGCCGCGTACCGGGCCGGGGAAGCCGGGGTCGCGGCCGGCGATCCAGCCGGTGCGGCCGGCCACACCGGGTGCGTTCGAGGTCATGCCGCCGACGACCAGGACCACATTGGGCTCGCGCCAGATGTGGTCGGCGACCTTGTCGGAGGTGAGGACGGTGACCTGTTCCTGCTCGGTGCCCAGCGCCTCGCAGATGACGAAGGTGCGGTGCACCCCGGTGAGCAGCAGGGCGAGTTCGGCCGGGCCGGCGCCGGGGGCGGTGAGCACCGCGACCTTGGGGTAGGCGCGGCACACGTTGACGGCCTGGCGCAGGGTACGGCTGGTGGCGGCGACCACCCGCGCGTCGTCCCATGGCATACCGGCCCGGGCGAACGCCTGGGCGACGGCGGAGACGCCGGGGATGACCTCGACCTCCAGGCCGTGTTCGGGGTCGCGCAGGGCGCGCACCACACCGAAGAAGCCGGGGTCGCCGCCGGCGAGCACCACGGCGGTGCCGCGGTGGCCGGCGATCCGCCGGGCGGCGATCTCGATGCTGCCCAGCACGATCTGCTCGGCGTTCTTGTTGACGTACGGAAGGGCGAGATGCGGTCGGGTACCCGCCACCAGGGTCGCCGCGCTGAGTGCGGCTTTGGCGGCGTCGGACGGCGGTGAGCCGTCCCAACCGATCACGGTGACCCGGTCGGCCATCGTCTGCCCCTCCATGGCGGTGCGGATCGCGGTGGTGCTGGTGGTCTCCCCGGCCGGAAACCGGGAGCGGAAAATCGCGCGGAACGCGGGAAACACGAGGACACGGAACCACGGGACCGTGCGGAACACAGTCCCGGGGTGAGAACCCTAACCCGGAGCTGTGCGCCGCGTTACGGCGCGGTCAGTGCCAGTCGGCGTAGGCGGTGTAGTCGGTGTACTGGGTGTAGTTGCCGTACCGGTCGTCGCCCGCGCCGGAGCCGGAACTCTCGTCGAGGTCCTCCGGCAGCAGACTCCACACCAGCAGGTCGGTGCGGGTCTCGGCCCAGGTGCCGTCCCCGGTCAGGGTACGGACCAGCCCGGCTCCGCGCAGCACTCCCTCGCTGACGCAGCCGACTTTCTGGGCGACCTGCTGGGAGGCGGTGTTGTCGGCGGCGGTCCGCAGTTCGACCCGGGCGAAGGACTGCTCCGCGAAGAGCCAGCGGCAGACCGCGAGCACCGCTTCGCAGGCGTATCCCTCGCCGCGGGCCCAGGAGGCGGTGAGGTAGCCGATCTCGGTGGCCCTGATCCGCCAGTCGGTGCGCTGCAGGGAGACCGTGCCGACCAGCCGCTGGGTGAGGAACTCGGTGACGGCGAGCACCAGGCCGCGGCCCTCGGTACGCTCGGCGGGCGCGGCTCTGCCGACGAAGTCCCTGGCCGCCTCGGCGGTGTACGGGTGGGGCACCCCGGTCCAGGCGGTGATCAGCTCGTCGTCCATCATCTCCACCAGCGCCGGGACGTCGGCTTCCTCGTATGCGCGCAACACCAGCCGCTCCGTGGAGATGGAGATGTCCGGGAAGGCCGGTGCTGAGGTCATTCGCTGCTCCGTAACCAGGGGCATGGGTGGATTGCACGGCTGTGAACTGAACAGCATGCATCATCATGCGCCGCTGCCACCGGGCAGGGTCGTGGCGGCGGGGCGGGCGCACGGTGGGCCGTGTGCCGGATGGTGCGGCGGTGCGCTTGCGGTGGTGCGGCGGCGCGATGGGGCGAACGCCCTTTCAGAGTAGGGTGGATGCCGGTCGGATCGGGTATCCGTGGACGTCATCCGATCCTGCTACCGTCAGCCCGCGTGAGAGTGCACCACGCAGCAGGAGTCGGCTATCAGCGGGCCGCCGGAGTCTACGAGCGCTCCCGGCCCTCCTACCCGATGGCGGCGCTCGCGGCGCTCGCCGACGCGTTGCCCCTCGAAGCCGGCCGGACCGTGGTCGACCTCGGTGCCGGCACCGGCAAGTTCACCCGGCTGCTGGCACTGACCGGCGCCGAGGTGCTGGCGGTGGAGCCGGTCCGGGAGATGCGCGAGCAGATCGCGGAGCTGCTGCCCGCGGTGGTGGTGACAGCGGGTACGGCGGAGGCGACCGGGCTGCCGGACGGCTGCGCGGACGCGGTGGTGGCGGCGCAGTCCTGGCACTGGTTCCAGGAGGGCGAGGCGCTGGCCGAGGTGGAGCGGCTGCTGCGGCCGGGTGGTGCGCTGGCCCTGGTGTGGAACACGTACGACACCTCGGTGCCGTGGGTGCGTGACTTCCAGGACATCTACTTCCGGCTGGCACCGCGGGACCTGCCGAGCCCGCCGCTGACCCACGGCCTCGGCGACCCGGGGAACTGGCGCGACGCGTTCGCGGGCCGCGGCGGCTGGGGGGCCATCGAGGAGCGGCACTGGCCCAACCCCTATACGACGACCGTCGCCGACGTGGTGGAGCGGATGATGTCCTCCAGCCATATCGCGGTGCTCGACCCGGCGGCGCAGGCCCGGGTGCGGTCGGAGGTGGAGACCGTGCTGGGCGCGCACGACGCGACCCGGGGCAGCGGGGCGATCGAGATGCCGTACACGACGGATGTGTACTGGCTGCGGTACGGGCGGGCCCGTGGCCGGGGCCGCGCCTGAGGTTCCCGGGCTGAGGATGGCGGCCGAGGACGCCGGCGTGGGGTCGCTGCCCGGCGGTGGACCCGGGGGACGGGCCCGGCGACCGCTGGTAATAAAGTCGTCGCATGCTTGACGCGGTCATCATCACGGTCTCCGTCACGGCGCTGCTGCTGGCGGCGTGGTGCGGTTTCGCGGCGTACCGTGATTCGCCGACGAAGGACTGGCACTTCGCCGGGATGGCCGTGGTGACCTTGGTCACGCTGGTCCAGCTGGTGGTCTCGGTGGTGCAGCTGGCGCACGGCGACCGGCCGGACCAGGGGCTGGTGGTGTTCCTCGCCTATCAGATCGGCGCGGTCTGCACGATTCCGGCGGCGGCCTTCATGTCCCTTGCCGAGCGGACTCGTTGGGGCTCGGCGATCGTCGCGGCCGGCGGGGTGATCCTGGCGGTGCTGGAGCTGCGGCTGCACGAGGTCTGGGGTAGTGGGCATGGCTGAGGACGACGTACGAGAAACGGTGGAGGCGGGATCCGTGGCCGCAACAGAGCACGCAGCACAGCAGACGACCGGCGGGGACGACGAGAGCGGGCAGCCGCAGGCGGCGAAGCCGAACCGTATCGGCACCGGGCCCGGGCGGCTGCTGCTCTCGCTCTACGCGGTCTTCACCGTGGCCGCGCTCTCCCGGTCGATCGTCCAGATCAGCACGAAGTATCACGAGGCGCCGCTGGCGTATCTGCTCTCCGCGGTGGCCGGGGTGGTCTACGCGGTGATCACGATCGCGCTGTGGCGGGGCGGCGAGTCGGCCCGCAGGGTGGCGCTGGTGTGCTGCTCGGCGGAGCTGCTCGGGGTGCTCACCGTCGGCATCGCGACGATCGTGGACTCCTCGGCCTTCCCGGACGCGACCGTCTGGTCGGACTTCGGGATCGGCTACGTCTTCCTGCCGCTGGCCCTGCCGGTGGCCGGTCTGCTGTGGCTGCGCCGTGCCGCCCGTGAGGCGGGGGTCCAGCCGCGGCAGACCGGCCACTGATCCGTCCCGGGGACGGCACGCGGCCCCGGTCCGGTTCCGGTCAGGCGGTGGCGGCGAGGGACGGGACGGGGTGCTCCGCCGCCGCGGGCTTCTCCATGTAGACCAGGCTCAGCCGCCGGGTGACCGGCTCAGCGGCGCCCACCTGCTCGTAGCCGAGCTTGCGGTACATCCGCAGATTGACCTGGCTGCGGTGGCCGGTGAAGAGCCGGTACCGCTTGGCCTCCGCTTCCTCGGCGAGGCGGCCTTCGAGGGCGGCGAGCAGCCGTCCGCCCAGGCCGTGCCGCTGCAGGCGCGGGTGCACGATGAGTTTTCCGATCCGGGCGGTGCCGTCGTCGTCGACGGCGCCGCGGACCGAACCGACGACCTCCTGGCCGAGTCGCGCCACCAGCACGACGCCCTCGGCGAGTTCGGCCCGCAGTTCGTCCAGGGTCTGGGTGAGCGGTTCGATGGAGTAGTCCCCATAGAGCTCTGCTTCGCCCTGGTAACAGAGGTATTGGAGTTTCAGGATCTTCTCGGCGTCGGTGTGCTCCGCCGTAGAGATGGTCACGCTCATGCCCATGCGCGCAGGCCTCCCCTTCGAATCGTCCGGGCAGTTGAGGGTGAGGTGTGCGCCCGGGACGTGTGCCTGAGTGGAGTTGGTGCGGGTATGCGCCGCCTCCGTGGCGCCGATGATCGCACAAACTACCCGGTCGAGTGGCGGTGGTGTGCTACTCGTCTCAGTCCCGTCCGCGCGTGCCAAGGGTGCCCACTGCCGCTGACTGTTTACCGTGCATTACCCCGTCTCACCGGGGATCCAACCCTCGAATTCAGGATCGACCTGAGACAGCTCAGGCACCGCGAGCGCAGCGGCCCGAGACTGCCTTGTGAGATTCCCAACTCCCGGGAGATCTCGCGGTAGGTGAGGTCGGATCCGGACATCAGGGCCGCGACGACCTGCGGGCAGCGGCCGGGCAGCCGGGTCAGCGCCGCGCGGACGGCCCGGTGACGCTCCGCGGCCAGGACCCGTTCCTCGACGTCCGCGCCGTCCCCGGGGTCCGGGTCCGCCTCGGGGGCGCCGCAGGGCAGTTCGCAGCGGATCCGCCGGGCGGCGGCGCGCGCCTCGTCCCGTACCGCCCCGCGTACCCAGCGGGCGGGCTCGGCGGGCGGCCCGCCGAGCTCCAGCAGCCGCAGCCAGACGGCCTGTTCGAGGTCGGCGGCCTCGATACCGCCGCCGGGCGGTGCCTCGGCGGCGGCCTCGGCGGTGAGCAGTCGCCCGAACCGGGCGTACGCCAGTGGTTCCATGACGTCCTGCATATCCCCCGGTGGCGGCCGGCCGCGCCGGGCGGTGCTCCGGCGCGGCCGGGTTTCACCTCATGGGGTGGCACCTCAGGGGGTGACGGCCGCCGTACACCCGGTGAGCCGGAGGGGACCGGTCAGGCGTGGTTCCAGTAGTCCTCGCGGGCCAGTACGGCGGTGTCGGAGTTGTCGGTGAACAGTCCGTCGATGCCGGTGGCGAACCAGGTCCGGAACGCGTCGACCGGGTTGCCGTAGGCGTTGGGGTCGGTGCCGACCCGGAAGTCGGCCGGCAGGAACTGGTTCTCGTTGCGGGCGGTGAAGGGGTGCAGGATCAGGCCCTCCCGGTGCGCGTCCCTCACCAGCGTGCTGGGCCCCAGCAGGTGGCCGGTGGCGTCGAGCGGGATGACCAGTTCCGCGGTCGGGCCGATCCCCTGGGCGAAGGTCGCGATCCACCGCAGTCCGGCCGGTGTCACCAGATCGGCCACCGTGCGCGGGTCGCCGGCCACCACGAAGTCCCAGGGACGCGAGGTGAGGCCGTTGAGCAGGAAGACCTTCCGCACCTCGGCGCCGAGCTTCCCGAGCCGCTGGAGGCTCTGCGCCTCGAAGGACTGCAGGAACTGGGGTGCGTCCGCGCGGTGCCGTCCGTACGGCCGCAGCAGCTTGACCAGCCGCTCCTCCAGCGGCAGGCCGATGCCGCGGAAGTAGCTGGGGTGCTTGGTCTCGGTGTGCAGCCAGACGGGCCTGCCGCGCTTGCGGCCCTCGCGGTCGGCCCAGGCCAGCACCTCGGCGAAGGTGGGGATGTCCCAGCGGCCGTTGTAGATGGTGTTGCGCTGGCGGACGGCGGGCAGCCGTTCCACCGCCCGCAGCCGCTTCAGCTCCGCGAGGGTGAAGTCCTCGGTGAACCAGCCGGTGGTGGGGACGCCGTCGAGGGTCTTGGTGGTGCGGCGGGCGGCGAACTCGGGGTGGTCGGCGACGTCGGTGGTGCCGCCGATCTCCGGCTCGTGCCGGCACACCAGATGGCCGTCCCTGGTGGGCACGACGTCCTGCTCGACGATGTCCGCGCCGATCTCCAGCGCGTACTCGTAGGAGCCGAAGGTGTGCTCGGGGCGGTAGCCGGCGGTGCCGCGGTGTCCGACGATGGCGGGCACCGGGAGCTTCGGCGCGCCGCTGTACGGGCCGCCGTGGCCGCTGCCGTGGCCGCTGCTCCGGCTGTCGCCGCGGGCGGGGCCGGCGGCGCCACCCTGGTCCTGGGCCTGTGCGGTACCGGCCGCGCCGAGGACCGCGCCGCCGGCGCCGAGGGCGGCCGCGGTGAGAACGGCTCGTCTGCCGAGCCCGGTCGTGTGCTGGTCGTTGTCCGTCATGGGCGCATGGTGGCGGCAGCACCTTTCGTCCCGGGGACCTCAGCCGGAACTCGCCCGTAACGTATGTCAACAGTGGGTAGCGGTCGGGTGTACCCGGCGTGCGCGCGGTGGCGTTACGGACGTATCGTCCTCGTGTACGGACCAGTAGCCTCCGCGTGGCGGCGGCGGGTCCGGCGCCTGTCGACCGTGCCTTCGGAGGGTCCGTTGTTCTCCCGCATGTCCCGCAGTGTGCTCAAGGCGATTCTGCTGGTGCTGATGCGCGTCCTCTACCGCCCGGTGGTCGAGGGGGTGGAGCGGATCCCCGGCGAGGGTCCGGTGATCCTGGCCGGGAACCATGTCACCTTCATCGACTCGATGTTCCTGTCGCTGGTGGTCCGCCGTCAGGTGTACTTCATCGGCAAGGACGAGTACGTCACCGGCAAGGGCGTCAAGGGCCGGCTGATGGCGTGGTTCTTCACCACCTGCGGCATGATCCCGGTGGACCGCGACGGCGGTCACGGCGGGGTGGCGGCCCTGATGACCGGACGCCGGGTCCTCGACGAGGGCCGGATCTTCGGCATCTACCCCGAGGGCACCCGGTCCCCCGACGGCCGGCTCTACCGCGGCCGTACCGGCATCGCCCGGCTGGCCCTGATGACGGGCGCCCCCGTCGTGCCCTTCGCCATGATCGGCACCGACAAGGTGCAGCCCGGCGGCACCGGAATGCCCCGGCTGGCCCCGGTCACCATCCGCTTCGGCACACCGCTGCACTTCGCCCGCTACGAGGGCATGGACCGCGACCGCTACGTCCTGCGGGCCGTCACCGACGAGGTGATGAGCCAGGTGATGCACCTGTCCGGACAGGAGTACGTCGACATCTACGCCACCAAGGCGAAGGCGGCCTGACCGCCGCAGGGTTCGGCGGGAACCGCGCGGGGAAAGCCGGCGTCACCCGAACACCAAGCTGATCGGGCCGCGCTTCACCGACGAACCGCGCGGGATCGCGATGCGGCCGCGGCAGATCGACTTCGTACGGTTCGTCAACGGCGTCCTGGAGCAGATGCGCCACGACGGTTCGCTGCTGAAGCTGGAGCGGAAGTGGCCGGAGGACGGCAGCGACGGTGCTCTCTTCGCGCCGCCCCCCGCGGAGTACCGGGACTGAGGCGGCCGGTTATTTCTCCTTTGCCCGCGCCCACGTGTGCTGGCGGGCCAAGTCCGCCTTGACCTCGCCGAGTTGTACGGCGACGGCGCTCGGCGCGGTGCCGCCGCGCGCGCTGCGGGAGGCCAGTGAGCCCGCCACATTGAGCACCGAGCGGACCTCGGGGGTCAGGTGCGGTGAGATCTTGGCGAACTGCTCGTCGGTCAGCTGATCGAGCTCGATGTGCTCGGCCTCGCAGACCTTGACGCACTCCCCCGCCACCTCGTGCGCGACCCGGAACGGCACCCCCTGCCGTACCAGCCACTCGGCGATGTCGGTGGCCAGCGAGAAGCCGGCCGGTGCCAGTGCCTCCAGCCGCTCCCGGTGCACGGTGAGGGTGGCCATCATCCCGGTGAACGCCGGGAGCAGCACCTCCAGCTGGTCGCAGGAGTCGAAGACCGGCTCCTTGTCCTCCTGCAGGTCACGGTTGTACGCCAGCGGCAGTGCCTTGAGCGTCGCCAGCAGTCCGGTGAGATTCCCGATCAGCCGGCCGGACTTGCCGCGGGCCAGCTCCGCGATGTCCGGGTTCTTCTTCTGCGGCATGATCGAGGAGCCGGTGGAGAAGGCGTCGTGCAGGGTCACGAAGGAGAACTCCTTCGTGTTCCAGATGATGATCTCCTCGGCGATCCGCGACAGGTTGACGCCGATCATCGCGGTGATGAAGGCGAATTCGGCCACGAAGTCACGCGAGGCGGTGCCGTCGATGGAGTTGGCCGCGCTGCCGTGCTCGAAGCCGAGGTCGCGGGCGACCGCCTCCGGGTCGAGGCCGAGCGAGGAGCCGGCCAGCGCGCCGGCGCCGTACGGCGACACCGCGGTGCGCTCGTCCCACTGGCGCAGCCGCTGGGCGTCCCGGGACAGCGCCTGCACATGCGCCAGCATGTGGTGCGCGAAGAGCACCGGCTGGGCGTGCTGCAGATGGGTGCGGCCGGGCATGGCCACGTCCGGGTGGGCCTCGGCGAGGCCGACCAGGGCGTCCTGGAGACCGGCGATCAGTCCGCCGATGATCCGGGCGTGGTCGCGCAGGTACATCCGGAAGAGCGTGGCGACCTGGTCGTTCCGGGACCGCCCGGCCCGCAGCTTGCCGCCGAGGTCGGGGCCGAGGCGCTCCAGCAGACCGCGCTCCAGCGCGGTGTGCACGTCCTCGTCGGCGACGGTGCCCGTGAACTCCCCCGCGGCCACGGCTGCTTCGAGGTCGTCGAGACCGGCGGTCATCCGGTCCAGTTCGTCCGCGGTGAGCAGTCCGGCGTGGTGCAGCACCCGGGCGTGGGCCCGGGAGCCGGCGATGTCGTAGGGCGCGAGCCGGAAGTCGAAGTGCACCGACGCGGAGAGCGCCTCCAGGGCGGCGGACGGTCCGTCGGCGAACCGCCCGCCCCAGAGCTTGACGTCGGGGTTGCCGCCCTGGGTCACTGCGCCTGGTCCCGCTTGGCGGCGATCTTCGAGGACATGCCGAAGATCTCGATGAAGCCCTTGGAGAGCGACTGGTCGAAGGTGTCGCCGGTGTCGTACGTGGCGAGGTTGAAGTCGTAGAGCGACGTGTCGGACTTCCGGCCGGTGACGACCGCCCGGCCGCCGTGCAGCACCATCCGGATCTCGCCGTTGACGTGCTCGTTGGCCTCGTTGATGAAGCCGTCCAGTGCCCGCTTGAGCGGCGAGAACCACATGCCGTCGTAGACCAGTTCGCCCCAGCGCTGCTCGACCTGCCGCTTGTAGCGGGCGAGTTCGCGCTCGACGGTGACGTTCTCCAGTTCCTGGTGGGCGGTGATCAGCGCGATGGCGCCCGGGGCCTCGTAGATCTCCCGGGACTTGATGCCGACCAGCCGGTCCTCGACCATGTCGATCCGGCCGATGCCCTGGGCGCCGGCCCGTACGTTGAGCTGCTGGATGGCTTCGAGCACGCTGACCGGGCTGCCGTCGATGGCGACCGGCACACCCTGCCGGAAGCTGATGACGACCTCGTCGGCCTCCCGGGGGGTGGCCGGGTTCTGGGTGTACTCGTAGACGTCCTCGATCGGCGCGTTCCAGATGTCCTCCAGGAAGCCGGTCTCGACGGCCCGCCCGAAGACGTTCTGGTCGATGGAGTACGGCGACTTCTTGGTGGTGACGATCGGGAGGTTCTTCTCCTCGCAGAAGGCGATGGCCTTGTCGCGGGTCATGGCGTAGTCGCGGACCGGGGCGATGCACTTCAGGCCGGGGGCCAGCGAGGAGATGCCGGCCTCGAACCGCACCTGGTCGTTGCCCTTGCCGGTACAGCCGTGCGCGACGGTGTCGGCGCCGTGCTTCTGCGCGGCGGCCACCAGGTGCTTGACGATCACCGGCCGGGACAGCGCGGACACCAGCGGGTAGCGGTCCATGTACAGCGCGTTCGCCTTGAGCGCCGGCAGGCAGTACTCGTCGGCGAACTCGGTCTTGGCGTCGGCGACTTCGGCCTCGACGGCACCGCAGGCGATGGCCCGCTTGCGGATGACGTCCAGGTCCTCGCCGCCCTGGCCGACGTCCACCGCGACGGCGATGACTTCGGCGCCGGTCTCCTCGGCGATCCAGCCGATGGCGACGGAGGTGTCCAGGCCGCCTGAGTAGGCGAGTACGACGCGCTCGGTCACGGGTCTCTCCTTACGATGCATACGCTAACTGGTATAAGTATGCACTGCACCGCATGCTTCGTCAACGCGGCAGGTCAGCGGCCTGCCAGGGCTGTGGACGGTACCCCCGCGGGGGCCCGCGGCGGGCCTCCGGAGCAGGAGCGGGGGCGCTAGGACTCGCCCTGGGCCAGCCGCAGGAGGTGGTCGGCGAGCTTCTGGCCGCCGGTCGGGTCGCGGCTGATCAGGACCACCGTGTCGTCGCCTGCGATGGTGCCGAGGATGTCGTAGACCTCGGCCTGGTCGATCGAGGAGGCGAGGAACTGGGCGGCGCCCGGCGGGGTGCGGACGACCACGAGGTTGGCGGACGCCTCGGCGGAGATGAGGAGTTCGGCTGCCAGCCGCTTCATCCGCTCCTCCTTGACCGATTCGCCGAGCGGCGCCTGCGGGGTGCGGTACCCGCCCTCGGAGGGAACGGCGTAGATGAGTTCGCCGTCATTGGTGCGGATCTTCACCGCGCCGAGTTCGTCGAGGTCGCGGCTGAGCGTCGCCTGGGTGACGCTCAGCCCGTCGTCGGCGAGCAGCTTGGCCAGCTGGCTCTGCGACCGCACCGGCTGCCGGCCGAGGATGTCCACGATCCTGCGGTGCCGTGCGGTGCGGGTCTGCGGTACCGCCTGGCTGCCGCCGTGCCCCTGCGCCTCGCTCATCGTCGCGTCATTCTCCGTCTCACTTCTCCCCGGCACCCCGGTACACCTGGTCGAGGACGCCCGGCAGCAGCCGCAGGAACGCGTCCGTCTCCTCGTCGCCGACGATCAGCGGCGGCGCGAGCCGCACCGTGTCGGGGACGGCCGCGTTCACCAGCAGTCCGGCGTCCTGAGCCGCCCGCTGGACCTGCGCGGACAGCGGCTCGGTGAGCACGATACCGATCAGCAGCCCGGAACCGCGCACATGATCGACCAGTGGGTGTCGCAGCGCCTCGATGCCCTGCCGCAGCTTCTCGCCCTGCCGCTTGACGTTGTCGAGGAGGCCGTCGGTCTCGATGGTGTCCAGCACCGCGAGGCCGGCCGCGCAGGCGATCGGGTTGCCGCCGAAGGTGGTGCCGTGGGCGCCGGGGGTGAGCAGGCCGGCGGCCGGGCCGAAGGCGATGGCGGCGCCGAGCGGCAGCCCGCCGCCGAGGCCCTTGGCGAGGGTGATCACATCGGGTTCGACGCCCTGGGCATGGCACTCGAACCAGTGCCCTGTCCGGCCGACGCCGGTCTGCACCTCGTCCAGCACCAGCAGCGTGCCGGTGGCGGCGGTGATCTCGCGGGCTGCCCGCAGATATCCCGGCGGCGGGACGATGACGCCGTTCTCGCCCTGGATCGGTTCGATGACCACCAGCGCGGTGTCGGTGCCGACCGCCGCCCGCAGCGCCTCGGCGTCGCCGAACGGCACATGGGTGACGTCACCGGGCAGCGGCAGGAAGGGGTCGCGCTTCGGCGGCTGGCCGGTGAGGGCGAGCGAGCCCATGGTGCGGCCGTGGAAGGCGCCCTGGGTGGCGACCATCCGCGGGCGGCCGGTGAGCCGGCCGATCTTGAAGGCGGCCTCGTTCGCCTCGGCGCCGGAGTTGGCGAAGAACACCCGGCCGGGCCGGCCGAAGAGCTGCAGCAGCTTCTCGGCCAGCGCCACCGGGGGCTCGGCGATGAAGAGGTTGGAGACGTGCCCGAGGGCGGCGACCTGCCGGGTGACGGCAGCGACGATCGCCGGGTGGGCGGTGCCGAGGGCGTTGACGGCGATACCGGCGAGGAAGTCGTAGTAGACCTTCCCGTCGGCGTCCCAGAACCGGGTGCCCTCGCCGCGGACCAGCGGCAGCCGGGGCAGGCCGTAGTTGTCCATCAGCGCGCCCTGCCAGCGCTGGGACAGTTCCTCGTTGCCGGTGGTCACCGGGCTCCCCCTTCGGTCGTCGGCACGCTGTTCCAGGCGTCGGGCGCGCCTGGTGCGCCCGGTGTCCCGGGGTCGGGCACGACCATGGTGCCGATCCCCTCGTCGGTGAAGATCTCCAGCAGGATCGCGTGCTGGACGCGGCCGTCGATGACCCGGGCGGTGTGCACGCCGTTGCGGACCGCGTGCAGGCAGCCCTCCATCTTCGGGACCATGCCGCTGGAGAGCTCGGGCAGCAGCTTCTCCAGCTCGGTGGCGGTGAGCCGGCTGATCACGTCATCGCTGTTGGGCCAGTCCTCGTAGAGGCCCTCGACGTCGGTGAGGACCATCAGCGTCTCGGCGCCGAGGGCGGCGGCCAGCGCCGCGGCGGCGGTGTCGGCGTTGACGTTGTAGACATGGCTGTCGTCGCCGGCCCGGGCGATGGAGGAGACCACCGGGATGCGGCCGTCGTCCAGCAGCGCCTGGATGGCTCCGGTGTCGATCGCGGTGATCTCCCCGACCCGCCCGATGTCCACGCGCTGCCCGTCGATCGTCGGGTAGTGCTTGACCGCGGTGATGGTGTGCGCGTCCTCGCCGGTCATGCCGACCGCGAGGGGGCCGTGCTGGTTGAGCAGGCCGACCAGTTCGCGCTGCACCTGGCCGGCCAGCACCATCCGTACGACGTCCATCGCCTCGGGGGTGGTGACCCGCAGTCCGGCCTTGAACTCGCTGACCAGACCGTGCAGGTCGAGCTGGGCGCTGATCTGCGGGCCGCCGCCGTGCACCACGACCGGCTTGAGCCCGGCATGCCGCAGGAAGACCACGTCCTGGGCGAAGGCGGCCTTCAGCTCCTCGTCCACCATGGCGTTCCCGCCGAACTTGATGACGACGGTCCGGCCGTGGTGGCGGGTCAGCCAGGGCAGCGCCTCGATGAGGATCTGGGCCTTGGGCAGTGCGGTGTGCTTGCGAGTGCTCATGAGCTGTACGCGCTGTTCTCGTGGACGTAGTCGGCGGTGAGGTCGTTGGTCCAGATGACGGCGGAGGCGTCGCCGGCCGCGAGGTCGGCGGTGATCACGACCTCCCGGAAGCGCATGTCCACCAGGTCGCGGTCCTCACCGACCGAGCCGTCGCGGCAGACCCACACGCCGTTGATCGCGACGTCCAGCCGGTCCGGTTCGTAGACGGCCGCGGTGGTGCCGATCGCGGCCAGCACCCGGCCCCAGTTGGGGTCCTCGCCATGGATGGCGCACTTGAGCAGGTTGTTGCGGGCGATGCTCCGGCCGACCTCGACCGCGTCCTCCTCGCTCGCCGCGTGCACGACCTCGATCCTGATGTCCTTGCTCGCGCCCTCGGCGTCGCCGATCAGCTGGCGGGCCAGGTCGCCGCAGACGGTCCGCACCGCGTCGGCGAACTCGTCGTAGTCCGGGGTGACGCCCGCGGCCCCGGAGGCGAGCAGCAGGACGGTGTCGTTGGTGGACATGCAGCCGTCGGAGTCGATCCGGTCGAAGGTCTGGCGGGTGGCGTCACGGAGCGCCTTGTCCAGGGTGCCGGCGTCGAGGTCGGCGTCGGTGGTGAGCACGACGAGCATGGTGGCCAGGCCCGGTGCGAGCATGCCGGCGCCCTTGGCCATGCCGCCGACCGTCCAGCCGGCCGCACTGGCCGCGACGGCCGTCTTGTGGACGGTGTCGGTGGTCTTGATGGCGATGGCCGCCTTCTCGCCGCCGTGCTCGGACAGGGCCGCGGCGGCCTTCTCGATCCCGGGCAGCAGCTTGTCCATCGGCAGCAGGACGCCGATCAGCCCGGTGGAGGCGATGGCGATCTCGCCGGCGCTGTGGCCCAGCACCTCGGCGGCCTTCTCGGCGGTGGCGTGCGTGTCCTGGAAGCCCTTCGGACCGGTGCAGGCATTGGCGCCACCGGAGTTGAGGACGACGGCGGTCACCTCGCCGCCCTTGACGACCTGCTGCGACCAGAGCACGGGGGCGGCCTTCACGCGGTTGGACGTGAAGACACCGGCCGCGGCGCGGCGCGGTCCGGTGTTGACCACGAGGGCCAGGTCCGGGTTGCCGCTCGCCTTGATCCCGGCGGCGATGCCCGCGGCCGTGAACCCCTTCGCTGCCGTCACGCTCACCTTGACTCCTTTGTCGCGTTCTTCGCGCTCTTCTTGGTCGCGCTCTTCGCGTTCCCCGCGTCCGTGCCCGCCCGGCAGGAAGCCGCGGCCGGCGCCGTCCGCCGCGCGGCGGCCTCGCGTACGTCGGTCACGGAGCGACGCCGATCGTGGAAAGTCCCGTCGCCTCGGGCAGCCCGAGGGCGATGTTCATGCTCTGCACCGCGCCGCCCGCGGTGCCCTTGGTCAGGTTGTCGATGGCGCTGACGACGATCACCCGGCCCGCGAACTCGTCGTAGGCGACCTGGAGTTGGGTGGCGTTCGAGCCGTGCACCGCGGCGGTGGTGGGCCACTGGCCGGCGGGCAGCAGGTGGACGAACGGCTCGTCGCCGTACGCCTTCTCGTACGCCGTCCGTACGTCGTCGGCCGTGATGCCCGGCGTCGCCTTCGCGCTGCAGGTGGCGAGGATGCCGCGGGACATGGGCGCGAGCGTCGGGGTGAAGGAGACGTTCACCGGCACGCCGGCCGCCGCGCTGAGGTTCTGGATCATCTCGGGGGTGTGCCGGTGGCCGCCGCCCACGCCGTACGGGCTCATCGAGCCCATCACCTCGGAGCCGAGCAGGTGCGGCTTGGGGGATTTGCCGGCGCCGGAGGTGCCGGACGCGGCGACGATCACCGCTTCGGGTTCGACCAGGGCGGCGGCATAGGCGGGGGCCAGCGCGAGCGAGACGGCGGTGGGGTAGCAGCCGGGGACCGCGATGCGCTTGGACCCCTCCAGCGCGGCGCGGCCGCCCGGCAGCTCGGGCAGCCCGTACGGCCAGGTGCCCGCGTGCGGCGATCCGTAGAACCGCTCCCAGTCCGCCGGGTCCTTCAGCCGGAAGTCGGCGCCCATGTCCACGACCAGCACGTCCGGGCCCAACTGCTCGGCGACGGCGGCCGACTGGCCGTGCGGCAGGGCGAGGAAGACCACGTCGTGCCCGTCGAGCACCTCGGCGGTGGTCTCCTGGAGCACCCGTCCGGCGAGCGGCAGGAGATGCGGCTGCAGCGTCCCGAGCGGCTGCCCGGCGCTGGCGTTCCCGGTCACCGCCCCGATCTCCACCGCGGGGTGCCCGAGCAGCAGCCTGAGCGCCTCTCCTCCGGCATACCCACTGGCCCCGGCCACCGCCACCCGCACCGCCATCGCTCCACTCCTCCATGCTCGACAGCATGACTATACGGTCGCTTGCACTTTTATGCAATGCCCGTATCGGAGCGGCGGGGGCGGCGGTGGTCAGGCTTTGGTGGCGCGGAGGATGACGAATTTGGGGTCGGAGGCGACGACCTCGCAGCTGCCGAAGAGACGGCGCAGGCGCAGGTGGTAGGGCAGGTGGCGGTTGGCCACCACAACCAGGGTGCCGCCGGGGCGCAGGGCGGCGTGGGCGGTGGCGAACATGTGCCGGGCCGCGGTCTCGGTGGTGGCGCGGTGGGAGTGGAAGGGCGGGTTGTTCAGGATCAGGTCGACGCTCTCCGGCGGGACCGCGGTGAGGGCGTCGGCGACCTGGAACTCGGCCTTGGTGGCCGGGTCCGCGTTGGCGCGGAACGTCGCCTCGGCGGAGGCGACCGCCTGGTGCGACTCGTCGGTGAAGAGCACCTCGCAGGCCGGGTTGGCCAGCGCCGCGGCCGTACCGACGACGCCGTTCCCGCAGCCGAGGTCGACCACCCGGTCCTGGCCGCCGCGCTCGGGCAGGTGCTGGAGCAGGAAGCGGGTGCCGATGTCGAGGCGGTCGGCACAGAAGACGCCGGCGTGGTTGGTGACGGTACGGCCGGAGACCGCGCCGACACCCTCCGGGAGCGCGTACCGCAGCGGCCACGGGTTCGGGCCGCGCGCGGTGATCTCCGGGGTCGGCGTGCAGAAGATCAGCCGCGCCTTGCGGACCGCCCGGGAGGTGCGGGTCGGACCGAGGATCCGTTCGAAGAGCCGCAGCGTCGAGGTGTGGATCTCGGTGACCATGCCGGTGCCGACCACCAGGGTGTCCGGGCGGACGGCGGGCGCCAGCCGGTGCAGCTGGTCCTCCAGCAGCGCGAGGCTTTTGGGCACCCGGATCAGCAGCAGGTCGATCCGCTCCGGCGGGGTGTCCTGGGTGGACAGCAGCCGCAGCCGCGCCTGCGGGGCGTTGCGCCGCAGGTTCGCCCGAGTGGCCTGCTGGGCCAGGAAGGAGTCCGAGATCTGGGTGGGCCCCCACGGGGCCAGCGCGGTCGCCAAGGCGCCCCAGCGGTCGCCCACCACCACGATCTCGCCGTCCCGGGTGAGCCCCTCCTCCGCGAGGTGCCGCAGCAGATAGTCGTCGGCGGCATCCCACGCCCGCAGTTGCTCCCGCGGTTCGGCCGGGAATCGGGTCAGGTCGAGGTCGCCCCAGGGCGCGTTGAATCGGTACATCGTGCCTGCAAGCGTAGGGCCTGCGCGGCCGGCGCGGTGTGGGCCGCCGGGCGGGGGCGCCGGGGGGCGGTGGCGTGGTGCCGTGGGGGTGCGTCGCCGGCCGGCGGTCCGGGGGGTGCGTCGCTGGGCTGCGGACGTGCGGGCCGGGCGGGGCCGGGCCGGGCCGGGCCGCGGGCATACGGGCGCTGGGCCGGGCTGAGCCGGGCGGGGCCGGGGACATGCGGGTCGGGCCGGGCCGGACCGCGGGCATACGGAGACGGTCCGGGCGGGGCCGGGTGCTTACGGGGCCGGGCGCCGGCATGCGGCGGGGCCCGGAGGCATGTCCAGCCTCCGGGCCCCTGAGAATGCCGCTTCCGTGCACACGCCGGCACACTTGAGGCCGCGGGTCAGTCTGATGTCGTCGCGTTCTGCCATTGAACTACCGGTGCAGGAAGAGCACCGGACCGGATTCGAACCGGCACCTGACGACCTAGCCCACGGCCGGTCGATCCGGCGATAAGCGGCGACTGCTGAGTCTGGAGCGAGAGTCTGAGATTGATCGCGGTCTGCCTCTGCCGATTGGGCCACCCCGGCCAGAAATGTGCCGGGGGAGGGATTCGAACCCTCACTGGAACCGCCTCCATCACGACAAGCCTCAGCTTCAGCTTTGCGCTTCTCGCGCACCCTCCGCGCTCCCGCGGAGGGCATCCAAGGGGGTACTGCCGCCGTCAGCCGTCATCATCGAACGTCGTCCAGGCACGTCGGGGACGTCAAGACGGCGGCTACCCGAAGAGGTACCCGAACACCGCGTCGCCGACCCGCCGGTCGGCGACCTCAGCGCCGTTCGCCTCCTCCCGGGCGAACTTCACCGCCTGCTGCACCTTCTCGACGCGCTCCAGGAGTTCGTTCACCCGGCGGGCAGGCAGCGCGCCGGAGAACTTGACCGTGGTCCAGTAACCGACCGGCACGTCCTCGTAGTACACCTCCACCTGCGCGGGGTGCTTCTCGGTCGCCTCCGCCTTCACATGGTTGCGCGGCACCTTCTTGGTGCGGATCGTCCGCACCGCCTCGGTCTTCCACGCGTCGGTGGAGGCGTCCAGGTTCCACGCTTCGGCCGCGTCCAGCACCGGCAGCTTGCGGACGAAGGTGTTCAGGTCGGTGAGCTGCTTCTCCAGGAAGAGCAGGTAGGACACGGGTACGTCCCGCAGCAGCGCGGTGCCGTCCACCGTGACATCCGCGCGGGCCTCGCAGTTGGCCCAGTCCTTGGTGGCGGTCACGTCGAAGAGCCGGGTCAGCGCGGTCGCGGTGGAGCGCAGCACGCTCTCGGCCTGGATCTGCACGCGGGTCGACTCGGGCGGCAGTTGCTCGCCCTCCTCGTCCTTGGGCTGGTAGGTCCGGGAGATTCCGGAGAGCAACGCGGGCTTCTGCAGGTCGTGATGGGCCTGGGTCAGCTCCTGCTGCGCCTTGGACTTGACGCCCTTCTCGACCGCGATGATCTGGTTCAGTTTCGCCACGGCCCGACCGTAACAGCCACCGTTCGCCGGTTCGACCGGATTATCCGACCGCACCCCCGCACCCGCCGCCCTCTCCCCCACCGCCCCGCTCACCCGGCCCCCACTGTGGTCAGGACCGCTCGAACTCTCCTTGGGCAACCGCGGCCACGAAGGAGGAGAACGCCTCAGCCGGGAAGACCAGAACCGGGCCGCGCGGGTTCTTGGAGTCGCGAACGGGGACCACGCCGCATGAGGCGGTGAGGTTGGCGGCGACCTCGATGCAGTTGCCGCCGTTGTTGCTGTAGGAGGACTTGAACCAACGGGGTGACTCGTTCGTGGTCATCACGGGGTGCCCTTTCGTACCTCTTCGATCATGGCCACCGATGCGGTCTGCGACAGCGATTCGGCCTGCAGTTGATGGTAGGCGGTCAACAGGGGGAGCACGGTCACACTTTCTCGGTCCAGATGCCCCTGAGCCTGTGATTCGGCGTAGGCGACGACGGACCGGTCGGGCAGCGTCAAGAGGTTGACAGGCAGGTCGAACGTACGACGTTCTCCGATCTCGTACGGTGCCACCTGCAGCAGCGTGTTCGGCATCGCGGCGAACTCGACCAGCCGCGCCAACTGAGCATCCATCACGGCAGCTCCGCCAATCGGCCGACGGATGCAGCTCTCATCCATGGTCACGAACAGCATGGGTGGGCGGGCCCGGACCAGCGCAGCCTGCCGGTCAGCCAGGAACGAGACCCGTTCCTCCGCCTGTGCCGGTGTGATGGCTCCCCGCCGCACCGCCGTGTTGGCCAGCACCCAGGCGTACTCCGGTGTCTGCAACAGGCCGGGAACGATCCCGATCTCAAACATCCGGATCTCTGCTGCCCGGCCCTCATGGGCCACGTACTCGGGGAAGCCCTCCAGTAATGAGCCACGCCGCATCTCGCGCCACTCGCGCTCGAACGAGTCCGGTGAGTCTGCGGTCCCCAGTGCAAGGTCAACTGCACGTGCGAACGGGAGAGTTGGCGGCTTCCGACCAGTTTCAATGGCCGAAATATGCTGACTCGAATATGCCACGGCTGCGGCCAGTTGCTCCTGGTTCCAGCCGTGGTCCTCTCGCCACCTGCGAACGCGCGCGCCGTAAGCCGCTTGCGGGCTGCTGTCCGGGTGCAGCTCCTTGCGATTGACCATGTTGCGCCAACCCCTCCTTCATTCCTGATCAGTTGAAGGGTTCCTGACTCTAGGCCACGCTGAGCCGTCTTGGTAGCGGAATCGCTACGGAGAGACACGGACGTTGCCTCGGCGCGTTGAGCAAGCAGGGAGGTTCGGGATGGGACCCAGCTCCGGGAATCAGAACAGGCTGGAACTGGCCTGCGAGCCCTCCGCCCCTCGGTACGCCCGAGCGCATGCCAAGGACGTACTCGGGAGGTGGGGAATGCCCCGGGAGCTCGTGGACGACGCTCTGTTGATCGTCTCCGAACTGGCCACCAACGCCGTCCGCCACGCTGGAGCATCAGCCGTGTCTCACGACCCCCAGCCCGGTCGGCAGGAGGACCGTCTCTGTGCCTTGTCACTCCTGGTCCTCTCTGACGGGCTCTACATCTCGTTCTACGACGAGGCCCGGAGCCGGCCGCCTGTCCTGCGACAAGCCCCGGACGATTCGGAGACCGGTCGGGGCGTCGCCCTCGTCGATGGGCTGACGGACGGCGAATGGGGCTGGCAGCCCTCCGTCGACAGGCCGGGAAAGTACGTCTGGGCGCGACTCACGTTTGTCCGCCCCGACACCCAAGGTGCCATCAGTCAGCAGCCCCGGCCCTCAGTGGGGGCGTGACCACCACTGCCCGGTTCTCCGACGGGATCACCACCATCGCGCGGGTCGTCTGCGGCGATGCGCCCGGGCCAACGGTCCCTCATCCCCGCTCCGGTCGTGACCTCTTGATGGACCTCGGGGCCGGTGGCACCGAACTGGACTGCCTGCGCACGGAGCACGGCTGGCGCGGGCGGTACGCCCCCGTTGACGGCTGGATCGACGGCACCGACCTGGAAACCTGGACACCACGGCGCCGGCCCGACTGGTTCGCTACGGCACGCCCGACGACGGCCTGCGGCTGCCGCGTCTCATGTCCGCCGGACTGTCCGGCATCGTAATGTCCGTACAGGCTTTCGAGCGGCGGGCGTACGCCGACATCATGGGCCGGGACGCCTTCGACAACGCTCTGCGAGTGATCGACCTGGCGGGCGACATCGGGCTGCCGGTCGCGGTCAACCGGGTAATCCTCAAGGGTTTCCACCAGGACATCCCCGGCTTCCTGGACTGGATCGACAGGCGCGGACTCCGGGTGCGTCTTTACGACGTGATGTGGATGCCGGGCCAGGAAGATCAGTGGCTTCGCAACCACATCTCCTGGCAGGAAATCACCAGCCTGCGGGCCGACCGCACCGAGCGGATCACCGTGTGGACGTACGGCCTGCCAGGACGCGTCAACATGGTGTGGTGGCTGAACGGTGGCGCCTCGATTGAGACGAATCTGAACCACCCCCGCACTCAGCACACCGCGCCCGTCTGCCAGGGCTGCCGCGTCAAGGACGCCTGCCTGGAAGGCTGGATGGGCTGCGGCATCCGCATCACCGCAGACCTCAAAGCGTCCGGCTGCGTGCTTCGCCCCGACCTCGCCATGCCTCTCATCGCCCAGGACGGTGGATATGTTGGGGCGTCATCGCTGGACGCGTACGTGTCCGGCAAGCTCAGCCAGGAGAACTTCATGCTGCTCGACGGCAAGCGCCTCGTGATCTCCGGTGTGCTCACCGAGGATTCCATCGCCTTCGCCATCGCACGTCAGGCGATGGAACACGGTGCTGACGTCATCCTGACGAACGCGCCCGGCCGGCCGTCCTCGATCATGGGTCGTATCGCCAGGCGTCTTCCCAAGGAGCCGGTGGCCCTGCTCTCGGCCGACGTCACCAAGCCGGACGAGCTGGAACAGCTGGGTGCGGAAACGGCCGCCGTGTGGGACCACGTTGACGGCATGCTGCACGCGATCGCCTTCGCACCCGCTGACGCCCTCGGCGGAAACTTCCTCAACACCCCGTGGGAATCGGTCAGCACGGCCATGCACGTCTCGGCGTACAGCCTCAAGGCGATGACGGTCGCGCTTCAACCGCTCCTGGAGAAGGCCCCGAACGGTGCGTCGGTGATGTCGCTGGACTTCGATGCCCAGGTGGCGTGGCCGGTCTACGACTGGATGGGGCCGACGAAGGCCGCGCTGGAGTCGGTGACCCGCTATCTGGCCCGTGACCTGGGGCCGCTGGGCATCCGCGTCAACACGATCTCGGCCGGGCCGATCCGCAGCATGGCGGGGAAGTCGATCCCGGGGTTCGAAGTGCTGGCCGACAACTGGCACGAGCAGGCCCCGCTGGGATGGGACGTCCAGGATTCCGGAGTGGTCGCGGGCACGGCGGTCTACCTGTTCAGCGAACTGTCCCGAGGAGTGACCGGCAGCACGCTCCACGTGGATGGCGGCTATCACGCGATGGGCGCCCCCGTGAAAGCGTGAAGCTCACGCGAGCGGCGTCGGCGAAGACGTGTGCTTCCTGCACGAATGAATCAACTGGAACAAGCGAGGCCCGATCGTCACCCGCTCACCGCGGTGACGGTCGGGCTTGTGCATGTCCGGCTTGCCGGGAGCGGGCTGTGCTCCGCAGGGTCGGGGGAAGGGCCGTGACGCGCCCGATGGTCGGCAGCTCGTCGACCCGGTAGTCCGGCGCCGGCAGCACCGGATCACCCGGCCGGATCCGGACCGAAGCTTCGCGCTCCCGCAGATCGCCGCAGGGCCTCAACACCGGCAACCGCACCGTCACCTCCACCGCCCGAGTCGGCGCCCAGAACACGCGCCACATCCCGCCCCTCCCAGGCACTCCGTACGGCTTCAACGCGCCTGGCCAATAGGGAACGAAGGGCGGATGCCGGCTCAGCCCGAGTATCCGGCGATGGAGCCGCAGGCGCGCCGGTCCGCCATGAATCACGGCAAGCACTCGGAGTCGCTGCGCAAGGAGCCGTGCGGCTGCGCCGTGCCGCGTCAGCTCGCCACTTCCTCCCGGCGCCGGTCGTCGCCGGCTGCCGCGGGGATGGCGTTGTCGATGAGGACGGCGGCGATCGCGGCGGCGGTGGGGAAGGCGTCGGCGTTGAGGACCCGGGTGCGGGCCGCGGCGCCGTCAAGGAGCCGTGCGGCTGCGCCGTGCCGCGTCAGCTCGCCACTTCCTCCCGGCGCCGGTCGTCGCCGGCTGCCGCGGGGATGGCGTTGTCGATGAGGACGGCGGCGATCGCGGCGGCGGTGGGGAAGGCGTCGGCGTTGAGGACCCGGGTGCGGGCCGCGGCGCCGTCGAGGAGCAGCGCCAGTTGCTCGCCGAGCTGTTCAGGGTCGGCGGCGCCGGCTTCGCGGGCGGCGTCCGCGAGCCGCGCGGCGACGGCTTTCTTGTAGTCGCGCGCGTACTGGGATGCCGGGTGCTGGGGGTCGTGGAGCTCGACGGCGGCGGAGATGTAGGGGCACAAGGGGGTGGTGGGGGGGATGTCGAACGCGGCCAGCAGCCGTTCGCGGGGCGTGAGGTCGGTGCGGTCGAACACGCCGGACAGAACGGAGGGGTCGAACCGGCGCAGGTACTCGGCGACGAGTTCGTCCTTGCCGGCGAAGTGCTGGTAGGCCGTGCGCTTGGACACCCCGGCCACCGCGCAGAGCTGCTCCATGCCGGTGCGGTTGATGCCCTGCTCGCGGAAGAGCTGCTGGGACGCGCTGAGGATGCGTTCGCGGGCGCCCCGGCCGCGGCGGCGGCCCGTGGGGCCCTTCTCCAACTCCGTCATAGGGCGATCGTACCGCAGCTGGGTAACGACCGGTGTACATAGCTTGCGGCCCCGGCGCCCGCCCGGTACGGTAAGCACACAGGGTGGTGTACTTAATGCCATCGCCGCAGGTAAATAGGGCACTATGAACCCAAGGGAACGACTATGGGAAAGCTCGACGGCAAGGTCGCGGTCATCACCGGCGGCACCACCGGCATGGCGCTGGCCGGCGCGAAGCTGTTCGTCGACGAGGGAGCGCACGTCTTCATCACCGGCCGCCGCCAGGACGCCCTGGACGAGGCCGTGAAGCAGATCGGCCGCAACGTCACCGGCGTCCAGGGCGACGCCGCCGACCTGGACGACCTGGACCGCCTGTACGACACCGTCAAGCGGGAGAAGGGAAGCCTCGACGTGCTGTGGGCCAGCGCCGGCGGGGGCGAGCCCGCTCCGCTCGGCGAGATCACCGAGGCCCAGTTCGACACCTGGTTCGGGCTCAACGCCCGCGGCACCCTGTTCACCGTCCAGAAGGCCCTCCCGCTCTTCAACGACGGCGGCTCCATCCTCATGACCGGTTCGAACGCCTCCCTCGGCGCCTTCCCCGGCTGGAGCGTCTACGCCGGCAGCAAGGCCGTCCAGCAGGCATGGGCCCGCATCTGGCTCAACGAGCTCAAGGACCGCCGCATCCGCGTCAACGTCCTGACCCCCGGCCAGGTCGCCACCGCCAAGCAAGAAGAACTCTTCGACGAGGCCACCAAGCGCCAGTTCGAGTCCCTGATCCCCCGCGGCCAGATGGGGCGCCCCGACGAAATCGCCACCGCCGCCCTCTTCCTCGCCTCCGACGACTCCAGCTACGTCAACGGCATGGAACTCGTCGCCGACGGCGGCACCACCGCCGTCTGAACCGGACAGCCACTACCAGGAAGGGCATCTCATGAGCGACATCAGCATCATCGGCACCGGGAACATGGCCCGCACCATCGGCGCACGGGCGCTGGCGGGCGGTAACACCGTCGAGTTCACGGGCCGTGATCAGTCCAAGGCCGCTGACCTGGCCAAGGCTCTCGGCGACGGCGCCACGACAGGAGAATGGGGCACCGCCCCGGCCGGGGACATCGTCATCGTGGCTCTGCTGTACGACGGCGTCGTGCCGGTCGTCACCCAGTACGGAGACGCTCTGGCGGGCAAGGTCATCGTCGACATCAGCAATCCCTTCAATTCCACGTTCGACGGCCTGGCCCACCGCGAGGAGACCTCCATCGCGCAGGAGGTCGCCAAGGCGGCCCCGGCCGCCGCCGGCGTGGTGAAGGCGTTCAACACCGTCTTCCGCCAGGTCCTGGAGAAGGGCCGGCCCGACATCTTCATCGCCGGCGACAGCGATCAGGCCAAGGCGCGTGTGGAAGCGTTCATCAAGAGCCTCGGGCTGCGCCCGCTCGACGTCGGCGGCCTGAAAATGGCGCACTGGCTGGAAGGAGCGGGCCTGCTGACGGTGGGCCTCGCCAACCACGGGGTGGGGAACCTGGACTTCTCCCTCAGCATCACCGAACTTCCCGCCTGAACTTGTAACGCTCGGCGACAAGGCTCATCGCGCCCAAGGGGTCGGCGGCCACCTGGGTTGCCGAGAAGTAGATGTTCCCGCGGACCTCCGGGTGGCCGGCGCACAGGTCGAGGTGGCGGGTCAGCTCGGCCGGGTCCTGCCAGGCGGGCGGCTGGCCTGCGACGCCGACCTTGTACAGGGCCTCGCCGATGTAGAGGCGGACCCGGGTGCCGGTGACGACGTCGGACCACCACGGGACGAGCGTCGCGTAGTCGGCCGCGGCGAAGCCGATGTTCCAGTAGACCTGAGGTGCGATGTAGTCAATCCACTCCTCGCGCACCCAGCGGCGGGTGTCCGCGTGCAGGTCGTCGTACGTCTGGACGCCGGCCGTGGTGGCGGAGCCGAGCGGGTCGGTCGCGGCATTGCGCCAGACTCCGAACGGGCTGATGCCGAACCGGGTGCGCGGCCGGATCCGCTTGATCCGGGCGGCCGTCTCGTGGACCAGCAGATCGGTGTTGTTACGGCGCCACGCGTCGCGGTCCGGGAATCCGGCACCGTAGCGCGCGTACGCGTCGTCGTCCTGGAAGGTCTGTCCGGCGACCGGGTACGGGTAGAAGTAGTCGTCCCAGTGCACCGCGTCGAGCGGGTAGCGGCGGACCGCGTCCAGCATCGCGTCCTCGACGAAGCGGCGGACCTCGGGCAGGCCCGGGTTGTAGTAGAGCTTGCCGCCGAACGGGACCGCCCACTCGGGGTGCCGGCGCACCGGGTGGCCGGCCGCGAGGGTGCCGGGGTCCTCGGTCATCGCCACCCGGTAGGGGTTGAACCAGGCGTGCAGCTCCAGACCCCGCCGGTGCGCCTCGTGGACCGCGGTGCCCAGCGGGTCCCAGCCCGGGTCGCGGCCCTGAGTGCCCGTCAGATACCGCGACCACGGCTCATACGGCGACGGCCAGAACGCGTCGGCGGTCGGCCGGACCTGGAACATCACGGCGTTGAGGCGCCGTTCGACCGCGAGGTCCAGCAAGTCGAGCAGTTCCCGGCGCTGTTGGGCGGCGGGCAGGCCGGGCTCCGAGGGCCAGTCGGTGTTGGTGACCGAGGCGATCCACATCCCGCGCAGCTCGCGGTGGCGAGAGCCCTGGCCGGCCGGCCCCGGGGCTCCCTGGGTTCCCGGCGCGGCCGCCACCGCCGAGCCCGGCAGTCCCGCCGCCCCGGCCAGCGCACCGGCCGCCGCCACGGTGAAGCCCCGGGTGAAGCCCCTGCGCGTGAGCCGTCCCATCGCATCCTCCTGATCGCCCGTCACGACCTGCCGATGATGGGTGATCCCGGTCACCTCCCACAACCCTTCCGCCCGTCGTGTCTCGTGACCACCAGGCTCCCCCGCCGCCCCGTGGTGCACTCCCCTGGGCGCCGGTACGGGGCGCGGACCGCACCCCGGCCCGGGCGAGCAGTCCCCGTCACCGCGCCCGGCCCCGCGCCCGGCCCCCAAGCCGGGCCCGTACCGGGCGCGGGTAACGTCTCTCGGGTAGCGACAGAAAAGTGCCGGAGAGGGCGAGGGGCTGACGAGTGAGTGACATCCAGCGCGTCGGAGTGGTGGGCGCGGGCCAGATGGGTTCGGGCATCGCCGAGGTGTGCGCGAAGGCCGGGCTCGACGTCCGGGTCGCCGAGACCACCGGCGAGGCGCTGGAGCTGGGCCGTACCCGGTTGACCGGCTCACTCGGCAAGGCCGCGGAACGCGGCAAGATCACCGCCGAGGAGCGCGACGCCGCGCTGGACCGGCTGAGCTTCACCACCGACCTGGGCGAGTTCGCCGACCGCGACCTGGTGATCGAGGCCGTGGTGGAGAACGAGCGGGTGAAGACCGACATCTTCAAGGTGCTCGACCAGGTGGTGACCCGCCGCGACGCGATTCTGGCGTCCAACACCTCCTCCATCCCGCTGGTGCGGCTCGCGGTCGCCACCTCCCGCCCGGACCACGTGCTCGGCATCCACTTCTTCAACCCGGCGCCGGTGCAGCGCCTGGTCGAGCTGATCCCGGCGCTCACCACCGCGAGCGACACCGTGAAGCGGGCCGAGCACCTGGTCACCGAGGTACTGGGCAAGCACGCGATCCGCGCCCAGGACCGCTCCGGCTTCGTCGTCAACGCGCTGCTGGTGCCGTATCTGCTCTCCGCGATCCGGATGTACGAGTCGGGCATGGCGACCCGCGAGGACATCGACAACGGCATGGAGATGGGCTGCGCGCACCCGATGGGACCGCTGAAGCTCTCCGATCTGATCGGCCTGGACACGGTGGCCGCCATCGCCGACTCGATGTACGGCGAGTACAAGGAGGCGCTGTACGCGGCGCCGCCGATCCTGCAGCGGATGGTGGACGCCGGGCGGCTGGGCCGTAAGACGGGCGCCGGCTTCTACACGTACTGACGCGTCCTGACGAGCACTGACGCGTACCCGGCCGGCCCGGCCGGCCACGGGAGCACGCCGGGTCACTTCCCGCCGTGCTCCTCGTACGCCTTGACGACCTCCTCGGTGGGGCCGTCCATCAGCAGCTCGCCGCGTTCGATCCACAGCACGCGGTCGCAGGTGTCGCGGATCGACTTGTTGTTGTGGCTGACCAGGAAGACGGTGCCGGCTTCCTTGCGCAGTTCGCGGATACGGTCCTCCGAGCGCTTCTGGAAGGCGCGGTCGCCGGTGGCCAGGGCCTCGTCGATCATCAGCACGTCGTGGTTCTTGGCGGCGGCGATGGAGAAGCGCAGCCGGGCGGCCATGCCGGAGGAGTAGGTGCGCATCGGCAGCGAGATGAAGTCGCCCTTCTCGTTGATGCCGGAGAAGTCGACGATGCCCTTGTAGCGTGTGCGCACCTCCTCCTGGGTCATGCCCATCGCAAGACCGCCGAGGATGACGTTGGTGCCGCCGGTGAGGTCGTTCATCAGCGCCGCGTTGACGCCGAGCAGGGACGGCTGGCCCTCGGTGTAGACCTTGCCGCGGTCGGCGGGCAGCAGGCCGGCGATGGCCTTGAGCAAGGTGGACTTGCCGGAGCCGTTGGAACCGATGATGCCGATCGCCTCGCCGCGGTAGGCCGTGAAGGTGACGCCGCGTACCGCGTGGACGGTGTGCACGTTGGGCGCGCCCCTGCGCAGGACCAGTCGGCGCAGGGCCGCGGCGGCGTTGCCCCGGCCGGCGCCGGCGCCGTAGATCCGGTAGACCACGTGCAGGTTCTCCACGACCACGGTGGGCACGCGCGTCTCGGGGAGGGCCGGCTGCGGCAGGGCGGCGGGCTCGGACTCAGGCTCAGGCTCAGGCTTCTCCAGCCGGTCCGCGGGGGACGGCTGCCCGTTCCCGGCCTGGGCGAGGCCCTGTTCCGCGGTCTGCCCGGCGGTCGTTCCGGCGGTGGCTTCGGTAGTCCGTTCAGCGGTCTTCCCTGCGCCCCGCGCGTCCGTCGGATCCGCGGGCGGCTGAGGGCCCCGTTCAGCGCTCCGCTGCGGGCCGTGCCCGGCCGGGGCCCGGCCGGGGCCCTGTCCCGTGGCGGGGCGCTCGGCCGCCGCCTGCTCAGCTGTTCGGTCAGCCACGTCCGTACTCCTCCTCGGACGACCAGAAGAACGCGTACCCAGCCGCTGTCGCCACAGTCGCCCAGATCAGCGCCAGCGGCCACCCGTGCGGCGGGAGCTGCCCGCGGGTGACGGAGTCGATGAGCGCGTACCGGACCAGGCTCACGTAGACGTACACCGGATTCGCGTCCAGCAGCCGCAGCACGAGGTGCGGTGCGCCCGAACTGATCCGGGAGAGGTCGTAGAAGATCCCGGAGACGTACCCCCAGGTGCGCAGCAGGAAGGGGAGCAGCTGGGAGAAGTCGGTGGTTCTGGCGCCGAGCCTGGCCAGCGCGAGGGCGAGCCCGCAGTTGAAGGCGGTCTGCAGGGCGAGTGCGGGCACCGCGAGCAGCCAGCGTGCGGTGACCGGTACGCCGGAGGCGACCAGGATGACCGCGAGCACGCCGAGCGAGAGCAGCAACTGCTGGAGCCGGCCGAGCACGGCCGCGAGCGGCAGCACGGCCCGGGGGAAGTGCAGCGCTCTGACCACGGAACGGAACCGTATCGACGTGTCCGACGGTAGGGCAGATGAACGTCGGAACGCAACCGTTCCGTCGCCACGGTGCCGGTACGTTCATCGGCTACGCTCATCGGTATGACCGCAGACCCCTCGCCCTCCGACTCCCCCGTCCGCCGGGCGCCCGCGGGCGCGGCCGTGCTCCGGGAGGACGTCACCGAGGCGATCCGGGCCGCCGTCTTCGCCGAACTGGCCGCGGTCGGCTACGGGCGGATGTCGATGGAGGGGATCGCCCGGCGGGCGGGCGTGGGCAAGGCCGCGGTGTACCGGCGGTGGCGCTCGAAGCTGCCGCTGGTGCTGGACCTGGTGCCGGCGGTGGCCGCGCAGGGCCTGCCGGTGCCGGACACCGGGAGCCTGCTGGGGGACGTACGGGAGCTGCTGGATGTGAGCGAGCGGGCGCTGCGGCATCCGGTGGCGGCGCAGATCATCCCCGACCTGCTCGCGGAGGCGGCCCGCAGTCCCGAACTGGGGCAGGCGCTGAGCGTGGCGCTGCGCGAGGCGCAGGGGGCGGTCACCGCGACGGTGTTGCGGCAGGCCGCGGACCGCGGGGAGATCCCTTCGGATACGGACCCGGGCCTCGCGCTCGACCTCCTGGCGGGACCGCTCTACTGGCGCGTCACCGTCATGCGCGAGCCCTACGGGCCGGCCCACCGTGACGCACTCGCCACGGCGGTAGTGGCCGCGCTCTCGCGGTAGCCCTTCTCCCGGGCTGCGGCCCTTTCCGCCGCTGGGCGCCCACCCGTGCGTCGCGGCACGTCCGGGCCCCGTTCCCGGGCTGCGCCCGGGGGTGCCCCTTGCGGTCCGTGGGCGACCACCCGTCCGTGTGGGCTGGTCGCGCAGTTCCCCGCGCCCCTTGGTGGTGCGGCCTCTCCGCGAAGTTCGGCACCCACCAGGGGCGCGGGGAACTGCGCGGGCAACCAGTACGGGCCGCTGGATGACCGCGTACCGCAAGGGGCTGCCCCTCCAGGGGCGCGGGGAACTGCGCGGGCAACCCGCCACCGGCGCGAGGTCAGGAACGCACCGCATCCCCGGTGGTGGGCCCCGCCGGCCGCGGGGCCGGGGTCAGGCGCCCCGCAACACCGCCCCGGTGCGCTCCGCCGCCGCGGCAACCGCCGCGTCCCGGGCCGCGGAGGCTTCCTCCGCCGTCAGGGTGCGGTCAGGCGCGCGGAACCGCAGCGCGTACGCGAGGGACTTGCGGCCCTCGCCGATCTGCGGCCCGGTGAAGATGTCGAACAACCGCAGGGATTCGAGCAGTTCGCCCGCCCCCTCGCGCAGCGCCCGCTCCACGTCGGCGGCCGGTACGGACGCGTCCACCACCAGCGCCACGTCCTGGGTGGCGACCGGGAAGGTGGAGATGCGCGGCCCGGTGGCGACGCCACCCCCCGCTCGTTCCACCAGGTCCAGGTCCAGCTCCATCGCGCAGCTCCGCTCGGGCAGCCCGAGCGCCTTGGTGACCCGCGGGTGCAACTCACCGGCGTGGCCCACGAGTTCGTCGCCGGCGAAGAGCGCGGCGCACCGCCCGGGGTGGAAGGGCGCGTACTGCTCCTGCCGCACGGTCAGCTCGACGCGCGCCTCCCTGGCCACGGTCCGGGCCGCCTCGATGGCGTCCGCCCAGATCGCCGGGGAGCCCTTGCCCCACCAGCCGTCAGGTTCGCGCGAACCGGCGAGCACGACGGCGGCCCGTCGCGGCTGGTCGGGCAGCGCGGCCTCCAGCTGGGCGATCTCCTCCTCGGTGGGCCGGCGGTCCACCGGCAGCCGGGGCGGGACCACGGCTTCCGCCTTGGGGTGGAAGACCAGGCCGGTCTCGAAGAGCGCCAGGTCGTGGGCGCCGCGGCCGAGATTCCGGCGCAGGGTGGCCAGCAGTCCGGGCAGCAGGGTGGTGCGCAGCGCGGGCTCGCTGTCGTACAGCGGATTGGCGAGCCGGACGGTACGGCGCCGGGAGTCGTCCTGGTCGAGGCCGAACTGGTCGAAGACCTCACCGCTGAGGAACGGATAGCTGGGCGCCTCGACGTAACCGGCCCCGGCCAGTGCGCGGCCGACCCGGCGGCGCAGCCGCTGGGACTCGGTCAGCCCGCGGCCGGCCGGCGGCCGGGGCAGGGTGGACGGCAGGTTCTCGTAGCCTTCGAGCCGGATGACCTCTTCGGCCAGGTCGTTGGGGAAGGCCAGGTCGGGGCGCCAGCTCGGCACGGTGACGATCAGCTCGTCGGAGCCGTAGACATCGCAGCCGATCTGCTGCAGCCGCCGTACGACGGTCTCCCGGCCGTACGTGGTGCCCGCCACCCGGTCGGGGTGGTCGGCGGGCATCGCGATGGTGCGCGGTGCGGACGGCGTGACCACCTCGGTGACACCGGGGTCCGCGCTGCCGCCGGCCAGCAGCACCAGCAGGTCGACGGCCCGCTGGGCGGCGGCCGAGGTCGCCTCCGGGTCGGTGCCGCGCTCGAACCGGCGGGACGCCTCGGAGGCGAGCTTGTGGCGGCGGGCGGTGCGGGCGACGGAGACCGGCGCGAAGTGCGCGGCCTCGATGACGATCTCGGTGGTGCCGCGGTCCTCGTCGGCGTCGGCGATCTCGGTGTGGGCGCCGCCCATCACGCCGGCCAGGCCGATAACGCCACTGTCGTCGGTGATGACCAGGTCCTCGGCGTCCAGCACCCGCTCGGCGCCGTCCAGGGTGGTGAGCTTCTCGCCGGAGTCGGCGCGGCGCACCCCGATCGGCCCGCTCAGCCGGGTCCGGTCGTAGGCGTGCAGCGGCTGGCCGATCTCCATCATCACGTAGTTGGTGATGTCGACGGCGAGCGAGATCGGGCGCATGCCGACCTTCTGCAGCCGGCGCTGGAGCCAGATCGGGGACTTCGCGTCAGGGTTGACGCCGGTCACCGTGCGGGCGGTGAAGCGGTCGCAGCCCATCGGGTCGGCGACCTTGACCGGATACCCGTTGGCGTTGGGGCCCGGCACGTCGATCAGCGCCGGGTCGCTCAGCGACAGCCCGTAGGCGATCGCGGTCTCGCGGGCGACCCCGCGCAGCGACAGGCAGTAGCCGCGGTCCGGGGTGACCGCGATGTCGAGCACCTCGTCGACGAGTTCCAGCAGGCCGATCGCGTCGGTGCCGGCTTCGTGCTCCGGCGGGAGGACGATGATGCCGTCGTGGTCGTCGCCCATGCCCAGCTCGCGGGCGGAGCAGATCATGCCGTGCGAGGTGCGGCCGTAGGTCTTGCGGGCCGAGATCTCGAAGCCGCCGGGCAGCACTCCGCCGGGCAGGACCACCACGACCTTGTCGCCGACCGAGAAGTTGCGGGCGCCGCAGACGATCTCCTGCGGGGCGCCGTCGGCTGCCCCGGCGGCGCCGACGTCGACGGTGCAGAAACGGATCGGCTTCTTGAAGCCCTCCAGCTCCTCGATGGTCAGCACCTCGCCGACCACCAGCGGGCCCTTGAGGCCGGCGCCGAGCTGCTCGACGGTCTCGACCTCCAGGCCGGCGGAAATGAGCTTGGCCTGGACGTCGCGGCCGGTCGCACCGGCGGGCAGGTCGACGTACTCCCGCAGCCAAGAAAGCGGGACCCGCATCAGATCTCCATCCCGAACGGAAGGGTGAAGCGCACGTCACCCTCGACGATGTCTCGCATGTCCTCGACGTTGTGGCGGAACATCATCATCCGCTCGATGCCGAAGCCGAAGGCGAAACCGCTGTACTTCTGGGGGTCCACACCGCAGGCGATCAGCACCTTGGGGTTGACCACCCCGCAGCCGCCCAGCTCGATCCAGCCCTCGGAGGAGCAGGTGCGGCAGGGGCGGTCGGGGTTGCCGACGGAGTCACCGCGGCAGACGTAGCAGAGCATGTCCATCTCGGCGGACGGCTCGGTGAACGGGAAGTGGTTCGGCCGCAGCCGCGTGGTCATGCCCTCGCCGAAGAGCGAGACCACCATGTGGTCCAGGGTGCCCTTGAGGTCGGCCATGGTCAGACCCTCGTCCACCGCGAGCAGCTCGACCTGCGCGAACACCGGGGTGTGGGTGGCGTCCAGCTCGTCGGAGCGGTAGACCCGGCCGGGGGCGATGACGTACACCGGCAGCTCGCGCTGGAGCAGCGCGCGGACCTGCACCGGCGAGGTGTGGGTGCGCAGCACGACCCCGGACTCGGCCTGCTGGTCGGCGCCTTCGACGAAGAAGGTGTCCTGGGTCTCGCGGGCCGGGTGGTCGGGCGGGAAGTTCAGCGCGTCGAAGTTGAACCACTCGGCCTCGACCTCGGGGCCTTCGGCGACCTCGTAGCCCATGGCCACGAAGATGTCCTCGATCCGGTCCGAGAGCGTGGTCAAGGGGTGGCGGGCGCCGGCCGGCCTGCGGTCGTACGGCAGCGTGACGTCGACGGCCTCCTCGACCAGCACCCGGGCGTCCCGCTCGGCCTCCAGCTCGGTCTGCCGGGCGGCCAGCGCCTGGTTGACCGCGCCGCGGGCCTGGCCGACCCGCTTGCCCGCCTCGGCCTTGGCCTGCGGCGGCAGCGCGCCGATCTCCCGGTTGGCCAGCGCCAGCGGTGAGGTCCCGCCGGCGTGCGCGGTCTTGACGTGCGCGAGCTCGTCCAGATCGGCGGCGGCCGCGATGGCGGCGACCGCCTCGTCCCGCATCCGCTCGATCTGCTCCGGCTGCAACGCCTCGACCTCGACAGGGTCGTACGACTTGTTCGGTGCCGACATCTCTTCCCGTTCCGAAAATTGGGTGCTGTGCGCGGCGGTGACCGGGCCGGACACATGCCAAAGCACGAGTCTACTGGCCTGGCAGGGACCGCTCTGAACGCCTGTGGACAACTTGCTGCGCCCGTCCGGACGGCTCCTGCGCGGTTCCGGTGGCGGCTGGGCGGGGACGCGTGCTCGGCGCGCCGCTCAGGCCAGGAACGCGGGGGTCCCGACGGGCAGAATAAATCGGAACTCGGCACCGCCACCCGGGGCGCGGCCGACCGCGATGGTGCCGCCGTGGGCTTCGACGATGCCCTTGACGATGTAGAGGCCCAGGCCCGTGCCGCCGCGCTTGCTGCCCCGCCAGAAGCGGGTGAAGACGCGGCTCATCGACTCCTCGGGGATGCCGGGCCCTTCGTCGCTCACGGTGACTGCCGTGCCCTCCGTCGTGCGGTCGCCGCCGGTCGCCGGGGCGGGTGCCACCTCGATGGTGACAGTTCCGTCGCCGTGCCGCACCGCGTTTTCCAGCAGGTTGCCGAGGATCTGGTCCACCTTGTCCGGGTCGGCCCACAGCGCCGGCAGGGGTCCGCCGACCCGCAGGTGGAAGCGGTCAGGGAGCTGGCCGGCGGCGACATGGGCGTCCACGTGCCGCTGCACGGCGGCGGCGATGTCCACCGGCTGGCGGTGTATCTCCAGCCGCCCCGAGTCGATCCGGGAGATGTCCAGCAGTTCGGCGATCAGCCGGGTGACGCGGTTGGCGTCGGCGTCCACCGTCTCCAGCATGACCTTCTTCTGGTCCTCGGTGAAGCGCTCCCATTTGGCCAGCAGGGTGGCGGTGAATCCTTTCACCGAGGTGAGCGGGGAACGCAGTTCATGGGCCACGGTGGCGATGAGCTCGGCGTGGCTGCGCTCGGTTCGGCGCCGGGCCTCGGTTCCGCGCAGTGTGACCACCAGCCGCCGCACCGGGCCGCCGGGGTGGTCGCGTACGAAGCGGGCGACGACCAGCACCTCGCGTCCGCCGGGCAGCAGCAGATTGCGTTCCGGCTGGCCGGTCCTGATGACCAGGCCCGCGTACGGGTCGGTGAGCTGCCACCAGCGGCGGCCTTCGAGGTCCTCAAGCGGCAGTGCCTGCTCGACCGGCAGGCCGAGCACGTCGGCCGGGCGCAGCCGGGTGATCCGGGCCGCCGCGGCGTTGAAGCAGATCACCCGGTGCTGTTCGTCGGCGACCACCAGGCCGTCGGGCAGGTCGTCGGGGTCGATGCCGAGGGCGCCGGGCGGTTCGCTCCAGCCGGGGTACGGCGGCTGCGCTGCATCGGGGCGGGACTCACCGGGCCGGCCTGTCAGCATGCCGTTCTGTGGCATGACATCCATCCGCGCCACCCCCCTCTCAGGGCCCCCGGGCCGCCACCCTACTAGCTGGAGGTGACGCTGCGGCACCCTCCGGGAGCGCGCTGGGCGCGCGCGGAGGCATAGAGGCACACAGCGGCGGCCGTGGCGAGGTTGAGGCTCTCCGCGCGCCCGTGGATGGGAACCCGCACCACCTCGTCGGCGAGTGCCCTGGTCTCCTCGGGCAGGCCCCACGCCTCGTTGCCGAACACCCAGGCGGTGGGCCCGCTCATGGCGCCGGCGTCGAGTTCGGCGTCCAGGTCCCGGCTGCCGTCGCCGCCGTCCGCGGCCAGCACCCGTACGCCCGCGGCGCGCAGCCCGGCCACCGCCTCGGCCACCGGGACGCCGACCGCGACCGGCAGGTGGAAGAGGCTGCCGGCCGAGGCACGTACCGCCTTGGGGTTGTAGAGGTCAACCGACGCGTCGGTGAGCACCACCGCGTCGGCGCCGGCCGCGTCGGCGCAGCGCAGGACGGTGCCGGCGTTGCCGGGGTCGCGGACGTGCGCCAGCACGGCGACCAGCCGCGGGCGGGCGGCGAGCACCGCGGCGAACGGCGAGTCCAGGAAGCGGCACACCCCGACCAAGCCCTGCGGGGTGACGGTGTCGGAGAGTTCCGCGATGACCTCGGGGGTGGCGGTGAGGACCGGCGCGCCCGCCGCGCGGGCCGCGGCCACCAGTTCGGCGTGCCGTTCGGCGGCCTCGGGGGTGGCGTAGAGCTCGATGAGGGTCCGGCCCGCCTCGCCGCCGGGATGCGCGACGGCTTCGCGGACCGCCTGCGGTCCCTCGGCGAGGAACCGCCGCTCCTTGCCGCGGAAGCTGCGCTTGCCCAGCCGGTGCGCGGCGGTCACCCGGGCGGAGCGCAGAGAGGTCAGCTCGGGCGTGGGCATGACGCAGGACTCGCTTCTCGGTCGGAGGGGGACAAGCCACGGGCCCGCAGGGGACAACCCACCCGCGGGCCCGGAAACCGCACTTACGCGCTCAGGCGCGATGTCACGCGGCCTTCGGCGCGTTCACGTCGGACGGCAGCGCCTTCTGGGCCACCTCGACGAGCGTCGCGAACGCGTTGGCGTCGTTGACGGCCAGCTCCGCGAGGATCTTCCGGTCGACCTCGACGTTCGCGGCCTTGAGACCCTGGATGAAGCGGTTGTAGGTGATGCCGTTGGCGCGGGCGGCCGCGTTGATCCGCTGGATCCACAGCTGGCGGAAGTCGCCCTTGCGCTTCTTGCGGTCGTTGTAGTTGTAGACCAGGGAGTGGGTGACCTGCTCCTTGGCCTTGCGGTACAGGCGCGAACGCTGACCGCGGTAACCGCTGGCCTGCTCCAGGATCGCCCGGCGCTTCTTCTGGGCGTTGACTGCCCGCTTGACGCGTGCCACTTGATGACTCCTTCTAGGGGACCGCGGTGCTACTCACGCGGCCCGAAAGCGAATGGGGGTCCCGGATCGGACCGCGCGCCCCGGCCGGGGCGCGCAGGTCACTTGCCGAGAAGCTTCTTGATCTTCTTGGCGTCCGCCGGGGCCACCTCGACGGTGCCGGTGAGGGCGCGCGTCTTGCTGGACGGCTTGTGCTCAAGCAGGTGGCGCTTGCCGGCGCGCTCGCGCAGCACCTTGCCGGAGCCGGTGATCTTGAAGCGCTTGCTAGCACCGCTGTGCGTCTTGTTCTTCGGCATGGCGCCGTGGTCTCCTCGTCGCTGGCCCTCCCGTACGCCGTCGGGCGCACGGAGAGCGTCAGTTCTGCATGTCCGTCCTGAAGCCAGGCGGCTCCGGGAAGTTCTCAGCCGGCGTCGTGTGTCGCCGGTACCTCTTCGTCGACTTCATCGACTTCATCGACCGTGTCCACACCGTCGGCGTCGTCGGCGTCGTCCGCGGAGAACTCGCCGCCGTCACCCTGGCGGCCCGCCTTACGGGCGGCCTGAGCCTCGCGGGCTTCGGCCATCGCCTCGGTCTTCTTCTTGTGCGGACCGAGGACCATGATCATGTTGCGGCCGTCCTGCTTGGGATTCGACTCGATGAAGCCGAGGTCCTGGACGTCCTCCGCGAGCCGCTGCAGCAGCCGGTAACCCAGCTCCGGCCGGGACTGCTCGCGTCCGCGGAACATGATCGTGATCTTGACCTTGTCACCCTGCTTGAGGAACCGGACGACGTGACCCTTCTTGGTGTCATAGTCGTGCGGGTCGATCTTCGGCCGGAGCTTCATCTCCTTGATGACCGTGTGCGCCTGGTTCTTCCGCGCTTCACGGGCCTTCATGGCCGACTCGTACTTGAACTTCCCGTAGTCCATGAGCTTGCACACGGGCGGACGGGCGTTCGCCGCGACCTCGACCAGGTCGAGGTCGTACTCCTGCGCAAGCTCCAGGGCCTTGGCAAGCGGCACGATGCCGACCTGCTCGCCACTGGGACCGACAAGTCGCACCTCGGGAACGCGAATCCGGTCGTTGATGCGGGGCTCGGCGCTGATGGGGCCTCCTCGGTTGCACGACGCGACTGACTGGCCGACAGCCGCGCTTGAGTCTGTTTTCGTCCGACTCCCGCACCCAAGGCGTCAAAAAACGCCCCGTACGGGACACAGGCGGGGCTCCTCACAACCGGGAGCACCGCCGCGTTATTCCGCGGGGCGCGTCGGACGGCGCCCGTCCGGCGGGAAGCCGATCGGGTTACCGTCTGACCGGGACCCGTCGGCCGTCAGGCCGAGCAGGTGGGAGATCGGAGCCTCCACTTGGTGGCCGGACACATGGGTGTACGGCCGGTCTTCCTGCCACTATACCCTCAGCCGCCCGCAGACCGTAATCGGCCGGGCTGGGCATATCGTGTGTCGCATGAGCGACGCACCCTCCTCCGGCCCCGCCACCGGCGCGCCGGGCTTCGACGACCTGACCCGCGACATCGCCGACGTGCCGGCGGTCGAGGTGATCACCACCGTGGCCGTCCATCTGATGAGCGCCGCGGCGGTGAACCTGGGGCTGGCCGAAGAGGGCGACCAGCACAAGGACCTCGACGAGGCCCGCAAGCTCATCCAGGCGCTGGCCGGGCTGGTGAGCGCGAGCGCGACCGAGATCAGCTCCTTCCACGCGGCGCCGCTGCGGGACGGCCTCAAATCGCTGCAGCTGGCCTTCCGCGAGGCGTCGCTGGTGCCGGACGCCCCGGGCCAGGGGCCCGGCGAGAAGTTCACCGGACCGGTCTACGGCTGACCGTACGGCCCCCGCCGGCCGCGGCCTCACTCCTGCTCCGCCGCGGCGGCCGCCGCCCTGGCCTCCTTCGCGGCGCTGAGCGCCGGGCGTGCCGCCTCGTGCACCACGGCCGCCAGCGCGCCGCCGACCAGTGGCGCCACCAGGAAGAGCCACACCTGAGTCAGCGCCGGACTGCCGGCGAAGAGGGCGGGCGCCAGGCTGCGGGCCGGGTTCACCGAGGTGCCGGTGAGCGGGATGCCGATCAGATGGACCACGGCGAGCGCGATGCCGATCGGCAGCCCGCCGAAGCCGTAGACCGCGATCCGGTGCGTGACCGCGAGATAGACGAAGACCAGCAGGAAGGTCAGGATCACCTCGGTCACGAAGGCGCCGAAGATGTTGACGCCGATCGCCGACCGGGTGCCGTAGCCGTTGGTGCCGAAAGCGCCGTGCCGCCTGAACCCCGGCACCTGCTCGGCGACCAGCAGGAGCAGAGCGGCGCCGACGATGGCGCCGACGACCTGGGCGACCCAGTAGCCGACGGCCGTACGGAGGTCCATCCGCTTGGCGATCAGCATGCCGAGCGTGACCGCCGGGTTGAGGTGGCTGCCGGAGATCGGGCCGATCGCGTACGCCAGGGCCAGCAGGACGAAGCCGAAGGCCAGGGCGATTCCCAGGGAGCCGATGAACTCGCCGGAGAGCACGGCGGCGCCGACGGCGAAGAAGACCAGTAGCAGGGTGCCGAGGAATTCGCAGACCAACGGCAGCGGGTCCATTCCTTCGAGCTTGCTCAGCGGACCTTCGCGGATCTCCATCGGACCTCCTCAGAGATGATCACTGGGCCGTCCTTGCATTGTCGGCCCCAGGGGTGATCTCTACATCTCGGGAGGAAAAGGGCGCCCGGGGGGTCTGCCCTCAGCGGTGGAAGAGCGGATCCCCCGGCACTGCCGCGTCCGGCGGCAGCAGCGCCAGGTCGAGCCCCTGGACGAGGGCCCCGCGCAACACCTCGTCGGCGGCGAGGGCGGCGGCCAGTGCCCTGCCGGTGGCGGCGACATCGGCGCCCGGCGCCACCACCAGGCCGAGGGTGCCGTCGCTGCCCGGCTTTCCGCCGATGAGATGGGCCCGGACGATGCCCGGCTCGGCGGACACCGCGGTGCGCAGCGCCTCCCGCACCGCGGGGCTGTCCAGCGGATCGGGCCGGCCGGGGCCGAGCGCGGCGGCCCGCAGCGCGGGGCCGGTCAGCTCGTAGACGACCGGTCCCGCGAGGTCGATCAGCAGCGTGTCGGCGCCCTCGTGGGCCACCGCCCGGAGCGCCTGGGCGAAGGGCACGGCGACCGGGCGGGCGTCGGGGCGCCAGCGGGCCAGGCTCGCGGTGGAGGTGAAGGCCGGCAGTGCACGCCGGCCGTCGGGCGCCTGGATGGTGGGGACCGCCATGTCACTGGTCTTCTCCCGGCGCAGCCCGTCCGGGCCGGTCTCCGCCTCGCCGAGCAGCGCCACCACGGGCACCAGCAGCCGGGCGGTGTGCAGCGCCGCGACGACGGCCGGTTCGGTGGCGCGGTCCCGGGCGTACTGGGCGAGCGCGGCCGCCAGTGCGGGGGCGGCGGAGCCGTCGTCGTCGGAGAAGCCGGGGTCCGGGATGCTCTTGAGCGCCACCCCGGAACCCTAGCCGCCGTGCCGCCGCCGGGGTGTCACAGGGTCGCCCGGCGCCCGGTGGCGGCGGCCTCCTCGATCGTGGCGAGCAGCCGGTGCCGGACCAGGGCGTGGTCGAAGCCGGGCACCACCGAGGTGCCCTCGCGCAGGTCACGGGCGAACTGGGCGTAAAGCTGGGCCACGTTGTGGGCGGGGCCGGTCAGGTCGGCGGGCACGTCGGTGAAGTACGCGGACGGGGTGGCGATCGGGGTGACGGTGGTGTCGTCGCCCCGGCCGCCGGCCAGGGTGAGGTCGGCGACCTGGAGGTTGCCGACCGGGGAGGTGAGGACGAGGTCGCCCTCGGTGCCGTTGATCTCCCAGCGGAGGTTGTCGCCGCGGGACAGGCCGCCGCGGTAGTGGAGTGAGGCCGCCGCGCCACCGCTCAGGGTGCCGATGACGCTCACCTGGTCGGGGGCGGTGACCGGGAGGGTGCTGCCGTCCTCCGCCAGGGTGGTCTCGGTACGGCCGGTGACGAGGTTGGCGCTGACGTCGGTGAACTCCCCCAGCGTCCAGTGCACCGCGTCGAGCGCGTGCAGGGCGGGGACCGAGAGCGGCGTGACGCCGTTGGCGGCGTCGAACCAGTAGGCGTGGGCACGGTCGGTGACCGGGCCCCAGGAGATGCCGGAGCCGACCAGGGTGGTGCCCAGCACGCGGCCGATCCAGCCCTGCTCGATGAGGTCCCGGGCGTGCCGGACCTGCGGGGCGAACCGGGCCTGCAGGCCGATCGCGGTCCGCACCCCGGCGGCGCCGGCCCGGCGGACCAGTTCGGCCGCCTCCGGCAGGTCCACGCCCAGCGGCCACTCGCTGTAGACGTTCTTCCCGGCGTCCAGGGCGGCGGTGACCAGTTCCCGGTGGTGGGTGACCTTCACCGCGACCACCACCAGGTCGACGCCGGGGTCGGCGATGAGGTCGGTGTGGTTGTCGTACGCGGCGGCTGCGCCGGACTGCTCGGCGGCGGCCTGCGCGGAGGCCCGGCGGGAGGTGCTGACGGCCCGCAGTTCGTACCGGTCCTGCAGCGACTTCAGGGCGGGTACGTGGCTGATGGACGCCCAGCCGCCGGTGCTCGCGCCGATGATGCCGACGCCGATCCGCGGCGGCCGGCTCCGGTCGGCGGCGGGGTGTCCGGGTGTGCTCTGCTCGGTCATGGCGACAGCCTCTCAGTGGTCTTGGACATCGATATCTTGAACGTTCATTCCATAATCGGAGCGGCAGTGGACACCGGCCGCGCAAGTGCCGGTTTCAGTCCAGTGCCGCCAGCGCGACCTCGGCCGAGGCCGTCAGCGCCGCACGGTCCGGCTCGATCGCGCCCATCACGCGCAGCCCCTGCAGGCTCGTCACCAGGAAGCGGGCCAGGTCGGCGGCGCCGCGCCGGCCGGGCAGCTCGCCGGACTCCTGGGCCCTGACGATGACCTCGAAGAACGCCGCCTCCAGCGAGCGGGCGGTGTCGCGCAGCCGGTCCCTGACGTCGAGGTCGAGATGCGCCCTTTCGGTGGCGGCGCCGACGATCAGGCAGGCGTGCCGGCTGCCGTCGCGGACGATCTCGTCCACCGCGCCGACCAGGACCTCGCGGATCAGCTCCCGGGCGGGAGCGCCCTCCTGGAGCAGTTCGACCAGCGGCCGGGCGAATCGCTCCCGGTACAGGTCGAGCGCGGCCAGGTAGAGGCCCTCCTTGCTGCCGAAGGCGCCGTAGATCGACCCCCGGCCGAGGCCCGTCGCCTCGACGAGGTCCTGGATGGAGGTCCCCTCGTAGCCGGTACGCCGGAACGCCGCCATCGCCGCTTCGACGGCGGCGGTGGTGTCGAACTCCCGGGTTCTGGCCATACCCAGGAGCGTACGACTATCTGGAACGTTCGGTCAAGATAGGTCGCCGGCCGGCATCCGTTCCCGCCGGACCGCCGGGCGGCGCGGGCGGAACCAGAGCAGCGCGGCGGCCACCACCAGCGCCGCGCCGCCGGCGGCGAAGGCCGCGGCCACGCCGTCGCCCAGCACCTTGGCCGGGTCCTCGGGCTTGGGGGCGGGCACCGGCCCCGGCGCGAAGTAGCGCTGGGGGTAGGACGCGGCGCGCGGCACCACGGGCTCGGGCTTCATCTTCGCGGCGGCGGCCAGCGCGGCGGCCGGGTCGATCATCCCGGTGCCCAGCGCGTCGCTGCGGCCGCCCTTGGGCTTGAACCGGGTGGTGGACTGCAGCACCTGCTTGACCTGGACCGGGCTGAGCCGGGGATTCGCCGCGCGGATCAGCGCCGCCGCTCCGGAGACGTACGCGGAGGCCGCGCTGGTCCCCCAGCCGGTGTAGTACGTACGGTCCGGGTCGGCGATCACCACGTCCACCCCGGGGGCGGAGACGGAGGCGTACCAGCGGCGCGTGGAGAAGGACGCGTGCCGGCCCTCCTGGTCGACGGCGGCGGCCGCGATCACCCCGGGGTAGGCGGCCGGATAGGAGGAGCGGTCGGCCTCCTCGCCGCCGTTGCCCGCGGAGGCGACCACCACGACGCCCTTGCTCAGCGCGTACTGGATCGCGTCGTCCTCCTCGGCCACCGGCGCGGCGGTCGAACTGTCGTCGCCGAGCGAGAGGTTGATGACGTCGGCGCCGTGGTCGACGGCCCAGCGGATGCCGTCGGGCAGGGCGTCCCCGCGGGTCTGCCGGGCCTTCTGCCGCTGCGGGTCCTTGTCCTCCAGGATCACCCGGACCGGCAGGATCTTGGCCCGCGGCGCGATGCCGAGCACCCCGGAGTCGCCGCCCGGGCCGTGCCCGTGGCCGGCGATGATCGCGGCCATCCCGGTGCCGTGCCGCGCCCAGGCCCGGTCACCGCGCCCGGCGCCGAAGCCGACCTCGTCCTTGCCGGCGAGCACCTGGCCGGTCAGGTCCGGGTGGGTGGCGTCCACTCCGGTGTCCAGGACCGCGACGGTGACGCCCGCGCCCTGCGTGGTCTGCCAGGCTGCCTGGGCGTGCAGCGCGTCCAGTGCCCAGTCCGCGTCGCGGATGGAGTCGGCGGCGGCCGGCTGGGCGAGCAGCGCGAGGGCCGCGGCGGCGCAGCCGAGCGGGGTCAGCAGGCGGGCGGCGGCGCGGACGCTGAGCGTCATCCGTGGGTCTCCCGGGCAGTGGCGGGGTGGAGTTGCGCGGTGGCCGCGGCGTGCACCCGGTCGTCCACGGCGGAGGCGAGGCCGGTGGCGTCGAAGCCGAGGCCGGCCTGGCCGGTGGCGGTGGTGGCACCCGCCGCGTCGGCCTTCGCGGCGGGCTGCGGGGTGGGTACCGCGCGGCCGTCGGCGAACCCACTCACCGCGTAGACCACGAACGGCAGGTCGGCGGAGATCTGCACGTCCCAGCTGCCGCGCTGCCGGTCGCCGAAGTGCGCGGCGGCGGTGCCGGGGAAGGCGACGGGCCTGGGCAGCAGATCGGCGCGCGAGCCCAGATTCTCGCTGTCCCAGCGCAGATTGAGCGCGCGCATCTGGGCCACCTGCTGCGAGGTGACGACCAGCCCGACGGTGGTGACCGTGGTGGAGGTGCTGTCCATGTAGGTGGCCCGCAGCAGCTTCGCGCAGCCGACGGGGGCCAGAACGCGCTGGAGCAGCGGGTCGAAGGCGCCCGCGCAGGGGCCGGGAGGCGCCACACCGATGCGGATCCAGGACCGGTTCGCGCCGCCGGGGCCGCCGCCCTGCTCGGTGTACGTGGGCGGGAAGAGCTGGTCGACGGGGGTGTTGCGCCAGACGTTCCGGGCGGTGGCGAATGCCTGCGGGCTGTCGTCGGCGACCGGCTTGGGCTCGCGTGGCCCGTGGTTGAGCGCGGCGCCGGCCATCGCGCCGCCGATCAGCCCGAGTCCGAGCACCAGGCAGACCGCGGAGACCAGCCGCCGCCGGCCGGCCCGGGCCGGGCGGTCCTGCGGATACGGCGGGGCGGCCGGCGGCGCGGGGTACCGCGGAGGCGCGGTGTACGGCGGAACCGGCGCGGCGGCGTACGGTATCGCGCCGTAGAGGGCCGAACTCGGGTCCACGGGCCTGGAGTTGGCCGGCGGTTCGGCCAACGGCGCTGAGGGCCGCTGCTGTTGCGGCACGGTCGAGGGCCGTGTGCCGGCCGGGGCGGCCACCGGTGGCGGCGGGGCCGCCGGGCGCGGTGGGGGGTTCTTCGCCGGCGGGGCGGTGCGCGGTGGCACCTGCGGTATCGGCGGCACCACCGGCCTGGGCGGGGCGGCGGGCATCGGCGGGGGCTGCGCGGGCGGTGCCCCGGTGGGCCGTTGATCCGCGGCCCGCGGCGGGCGCGGGTGGAGGGTGGGGAACGGAGCCGGTGGAGTCTGTCCGTTGTCCACTCCGGTGCTCACCCGGCGCCCCCTCGTGCCTTTGTCTGCGCGGCTTGCGCGTCACTCTACGGTGTTGCGGCGTGGTGCGGTTGCGTCGGGGCGAGGTGCGAGGGGCTACCCTACGGTAGCCCCGGTCTGGCAGGCTGCACCGCATGTCCGAACGCGCTGCCGACCGGACCCGGTACGACCGGGCCACCGCTCATCTCGACGCCCCTTTGGCGATCGTGGACCTGGAAGCCTTCGACGCCAACGCCGACGACCTGGTGCGCAGGGCCGGCGGAAAGCCGGTCCGGGTCGCCTCCAAGTCCGTGCGGTGCCGCGCGCTGCTGGAACGGGTGCTGGCCCGGGACGGCTTCGCGGGCATCATGTCCTTCACGCTCGCCGAGTCCCTCTGGCTGGCCAGAACCGGCTTCACCGACGTCCTGCTGGCCTATCCGTCCGCGGACCGTGGCGGCTTCGCCGAACTGACCGCGGACCCCAAGCTGGCGCAGACCGTGTCGGTGATGATCGACGACGTCGCCCAACTCGACCTGATCGACGCCGCCCGGGGCGCCGACGGCACCGAGACCGTCCGGGTCTGTCTTGAACTGGACACGTCCCTGCGGAAGTTGGGCGGCCGGCTGCGGGTGGGCGCACGGCGGTCGCCGCTGCACGCGCCGGAGCGGCTGGCCGCGCTGGCCCGTACCGTCGCCGCCCGGCCGGGTTTCCGGGTGGTGGGGATCATGGCGTACGAGGGCCATGTCGCCGGTGTCGGTGACGCGGTCGCGGGCCGGCCGGTGCGGTCGCTGGCGATCCGGCTGATGCAGTCCGCGGCCCGCAAGGAGCTGGCGGCGCGGCGCGCGGAGGCGGTGGACGCGGTGCGGGCCGTGGTGCCCGACCTGGAGTTCGTCAACGGCGGCGGCACCGGCAGCGTGCAGCACACCGCGGCCGAGGACGCGGTGACCGAGATCGCGGCCGGCTCCGGGCTCTATGTGCCGCGGCTCTTCGACAACTACACGTCCTTCCACGGCCGGCCGGCCGCGCTCTTCGCCCAGCCGGTGGTGCGCCGCCCGGGTGTCGGCGTGGTCACCGTGCTGGGCGGCGGCTACCCGGCCTCGGGTGCCGCCGGCGCCGACCGGCTGCCGGTGCCGTATCTGCCGGAAGGGCTGAGCTACGACCCGCAGGAGGGCCCGGGCGAGGTGCAGACGCCGCTGCTCGGGTCGGCCGCCGACGATCTGCTGATCGGCGACAAGGTGTGGTTCCGGCATGCGAAGGCCGGTGAACTGTGCGAGCGCTTCGCCGAGTTGCAGCTGGTGACGGGTGACGAGGTGACGGCGGTGGTACCGACGTACCGCGGCGAGGGAAAAACGTTCCTCTGAGGCCGGTCGCCCTGGTGGCGGCTCCGTGGGAGCCGCCACCAGGGGGCGCCGCCCGGGCGCCTGGCCCGGTCAGACGCCGGTGCCGCCCGAGGCGCCGCCGCTGCGGCCGGCCGGGCCGCCGCTGCTGTCCGCGGTGATGCCCTTGGTGATCTGGTCCATGACGGAAAGGCCCGGAGCCTTGTCGCCGACGTCGAAGCCGAAGCGGACCACGACCAGCACCGAGCTGTCGCCGGGGGACGGGAAGGCCAGCGACTCGACATAGCCGTCGGTGCCGGACTTGGTTGCCACCTTCCAGCGGACCATGTAGCCCTTCTGCCCGGCGACGGTGACCGCCTTCGAGGCCAGCTCCTGGTGCGAGGTGGTCGCGCCGTATATCGCGGTGCCGTAGGAGTCGGACGCGTTCGGCGCGATGTCCTCCTTGGCCGCGGCCTCCGCCGTGCGGGAGGTGAGCTTCAGTGCCGCGGCGGGCTGGGAGAAGACACCACCGCGCACGCAGCTCTGGGTGGGGTCGCCCGGGCACTGGTACTGGCCGGTGACGATGCTGGCCCCCAGGCCCTGCTCGCCTGGGCTGCCCTGCCAGCCGTCCGGCACGGGCAGCCGGATGCCGTCGTAGACGTCCACCGGCGGCCCGTCGGCGGGCGGTTCGGCGGGATCGCTGGGGCCACCGGGGTCCGGCGTCCGGTCAGGGTCGGGGCTCTGCTGCTGCCCGCCGGGGGCGCTCGCGCCGGTCGTCGGGCCGCCCTTGGCGTCGTTGTCGTCGCTGCCGCCGCCGAGTGTCAGCACCCCCGCGATCACCCCGCCGATCACCACCAGCGCGACCACGATGGCGACGACGACGGTGCCGGTCCTGCGCGGCTTGTCCGCCCCGGGTGAGGTCAGCAGGTCACCGGAGGGATAGCCGGCCGGGTAGCCCGGGTACACCGGGTACGCCTGCGGCGCGGGTGCGGCGGTGGGCGCGGTCCGGGTGTACTCGGTCCAGGTGGTGCCGTCCCACCAGCGTTCCAGAGCCGGGCCGTTGCCTGTGTGCCCGGGTTCTGGATACCAGCCGGGCGGGGTCGTCGTCGTCACGCGGTCACCTTATGGCCCCAGCATGAGAATCCCGTAAGCAACCGGGTCACACCACGATTACACCCGGACATACCGCCCACGGGGGTACGACAGGGTGGTTGTCGCGGCCCGGCGGCGCCCTCCGGTTCCGGTCAGCGCAGGGCCGCCCGCAGCGCCCGCCCGATGACCGCGGGCGCTTCCGCCAGCGAGGGCCCGTACCAGGTCAGATGCCGTCCGCTGACCAGCGCGGCGGGCAGGCCGGGGAACGCCTCCGGGCCGTCCCGCGCGGTGAAGCGGTACGGCTCGTCGGGCAGCACCACCAGGTCGGCCGGGGGCAGCCGCGCGAGGTCGACCCTCGGGTAGCGCTCGGGGTCCTGGGCGTGCACATGGTCGACGCCGAGCCGGGCGAGCAGGTCCCCGGCGAAGGTGTCGCGGCCGAGCGTCATCCAGGGGCGCCGCCAGACCGGGACGACGGCCCGCAGCCGCGGTGCGCGGGGGATCACCTCCCGCCACGCGGCGGCCGCCTGGTCCAGCCACCCGGGCCGGACCAGCCCGCACCCTTCGACCAGCACCCGCTCCAGTTCGCTGAACGCCTGCGGCAGCGACCGTACTTCGGTGACCATCACCCGCAGACCCGCGGCCCGCAGCGCCGCCAGGTCGGGGGGACGGTTCTCCTCCTCGTTGGCGATCACCAGATCGGGGGACAGCGCGGCGACCGCGGCCACGTCCGGATTCTTGGTGCCGCCGATCCGTACCACCTCAAGGCCGGCCGGACGGCTGCACCAGTCGGTGGCACCGACGAGCAGGCCGGGGGCGGTGACGGCGACCGCCTCGGTGAGGGACGGCACCAGCGACACCACCCGGCGGACCGGGCGTCCCGCGGTGCGCGATGGGCTCGTGGGGGTCACCGCCCCACGGTACGGCGGTCTGTCGGCGGGGCGTGCCATGCTGGCGCCGTGACTGACGACAAGCCCGCCAGGCTGCTGCTCCTGGACACCGCGAGCCTGTACTTCCGCGCCTATTTCGGGGTGCCCGAATCGGTGAAGGCGCCGGACGGCACGCCCGTCAACGCGGTACGCGGTCTGCTCGACTTCATCGCCCGGCTGGTCGGCGACCACTCCCCCACCGCCCTGGTGGCCTGCATGGACGCGGACTGGCGGCCGCAGTGGCGGGTCGAGCTGATCCCCTCGTACAAGTCCCACCGCGTGGTCGACGACCCGGACGCCCAGGACGGCGCGGAGGGTTCCGCCGAACAGGTCCCGGACACCCTCTCCCCGCAGGTGCCGGTGATCGAGGCGGTGCTGGACGCGATCGGCCTCACCCGGGTCGGCGTCACCGGTTATGAGGCCGACGACGTCATCGGCACCCTCGCCACCCGCTCCGCCGTCCCGGTGGCCATCGTCACCGGCGACCGCGACCTCTTCCAGCTGGTGGACGACGCCCGTGACGTACGCGTCCTCTACCCCCGCAAGGGCGTCGGGGACTACGACCTGATCGACGAGGAGGCGATCCTCACCCGGTACGGCGTCCGCGCCGGCCAGTACGCCGACTTCGCGGCGCTGCGCGGTGACCCGAGCGACGGGCTGCCGGGCGTGAAAGGCATCGGCGAGAAGACCGCGGCGGAACTGGTGACCCGGTACGGCGACCTGGCGGGGGTACGGGCGGCCGCCGCCGACCCGTTCTCCCGGCTCACCCCGTCCCGCCGCCGCAACATCACCGACGCCGGCCCCTACCTCGACGTGGCCCCGAAGGTGGTCCGGGTCGCCACCGACGTCCCGCTGCCGGACTTCGACCCGGCGTTGCCGGCCGGGGCCACCCACCCGGAGGCGCTCCAGGAACTGGCCGTGCGCTGGGGTCTCGGCGGTTCCCTCACTCGCCTGCTGGACGCCCTGGAGAAGGCGAAGGTCTGAGCGGAACCGCCGAGGGGCGGGCGCGGGTCCGGTCGGGCCGTCAGGCCGGGCCGGCCTGGCCGAGTTCGCCGGCCCGGCGGATCCGCGGCAGGTGGAGCACCAGTCCGGCGGCCAGGCCCAGCCCGGCGAGCACCCACCAGATGTGGTGGAAGGCGTCGAGAGCGGTGGACGGCCCGGGGGCGCCGAGGACGGCGACGAAGACGCTGATGCCGAGGACCGCGCCGAGCTGACGGAAGCCGGCGTTGACGGCCGAGCCGACGGCGAACCTGTTCGGCGGCAGCGCCTGGACGGCGGCGCCGGACTGGACCGGCAGGGTCATGCCGATGCCGAGGCCCATCAGCAGCGCCCCAGGGAGCCAGTGGACGGTCCAGTGCGGGGTGCTGCCGACGATGCTCGCGTTCAGCGACAGGCCCGCGGTCCACAGCAGGGCGCCGGCCGTCAGGATGCGCCGGGGGCCGTAGGTGTGGGAGAGCCGGCTGGCGGTGCGGGCCAGCACGGTGACCACCAGCGGGCTGGGCGCGGTGGCGAGCGCGGCGCGCAGCACGGAGTAGTGCCAGACCGTCTGCAGGAAGATGATGTTGCCCAGCAGCATGCCGTAGAAGGCGGCGGCGAAGAGCAGGGTCGCCGCGTTGACCAGCCGGAACTGCCGGACCTTGAAGAGCGCGAGGTCCATCACCGGCTGGGCCGCGGCCCGGGTGCGCAGCAGGAAGACCGGCAGGAGCGCGGCGGCCAGGACGAAGCCGGCGATCACCCGCGGGTCGGCCCATCCCCACTTCGGCCCCTCGATGATGGCCAGGCTCAGCGAGGCGGGCATGGCGGCGACCAGGAGCACGCCCAGCGGATCGGGCAGCCCGCTGGCCTGCGGGTCACGGCTCTCGCGCAGCAGCCGCAGGCCGAAGGAGACGACGACCACCGCGATGGGCACGTTGACCAGGAAGATCCACCGCCAGGACGCGTACTGGGTGAGCAGCGCGCCCAGGGTGGGGCCGAGGGCCGCGGCGGCGGCGCCCATCGCGCCCCAGGTGCCAATCGCCACCGGCCGGCGGGACGCCGGGAACTCCGGCAGCACCAGGGCGAGCGAGGTGGGGGTGACCAGGGCGGCGAAGGCGGCCTGCAGGGCCCGCGCGCCGATCAGGATGCCCGAGCTGGGCGCGAGCCCGCACAGGGCGCTGGTCAGCGCGAATCCGCTGATGCCGATGAGGAAGATCCGCTTGCGCCCGTACCGGTCGGCGAGCCGTCCGGCGGGGATCAGCATCGCGGCGAAGACCAGGCTGTAGGCGTTGAGCACCCACGCCAGGTGGTCGGTGGTGGTGTGGAAGCTGCGGCTGATCGTCTCGAAGGCGACGTTGACGATCGTGGTGTCGAGGAAGACCACGAAGACGCCGAGGCTGCTGAGCGCGAGGACCTGCAGTGCGCGCCGTCTGGCCGCGGGGTCCTGGGGGGCCTCCTCCTGTGGAGTCTCTTCCTGGGGGGCTTCTTCCTGCGCCGCCGCGGCCGACGGCACGGATCCGGTGGCGGAGGTCCGCTCCTCGGGGATGGTCATGGTGCCCCTCGTCCAGAGTGTCGTGGGAGTCTCGTCGACCCGGTGAGTTGTGATTTCCTACCGACTCGGGACGCTAGCAGGAGTGAGTAGGAAACAACAACCGACGGCGGTTTACGCTGGAGGCATGGAGACGAAGGCCACGAGGGAAGACGGCGGTGCCGGCGCGCCGGGCCGGCGGAACGTGATGGCCGAGGCACCGCTGAGGGTGCGGCCCTGCTCGCTCGCGGCCTCGCTGGAGATCCTGGGCGAGCGCTGGTCGCTGCTGGCCGTGCGGGAGATGGCCTACGGTGTGCACCGGTTCGCGAAGATCGCCGGCTTCACCGGCGCCTCCCGCGACATCCTCACCGACCGGCTGCGCAAGCTGGAGGAGGCCGGCGTCATCGAGCGCCGGCAGTACAGCGAGCACCCGCCGCGCTACGAGTACCACCTCACCGAGGCGGGCCGGGAGCTCTTCCCGGTGATGATCAGCCTGCTGCGCTGGGGCGACAAGTGGGCCGTCGACTCCCCCGCGGTGGTCTTCCGGCACATCTGCGGCGAGCAGCTGGCCTTTGAGCTGACCTGCACGCACTGCGGCGAGCAGGTCACCCGGCAGTCGCTGACACCGCTCCGGCCGCCGAGGCCCGAAGGACACGGGAGCGTATGACAGCGCGGACCGGAGGACCGGACGGAGGGACCGCGTGGACGCGCTGATCCCGCGGCCCCGCCGGGAGGTCGCGCCCGGCGCGGTCCACGTGCCCGGGTGGCTGTCGCCCGCCGGGCAGCGGGAGCTGGTGACCGCGTGCCGGGCCTGGGCGATGGGCCCGGTGCCGATGCGGCACACCCGCCTGCCGCGCGGCGGCGTGATGTCGGTGCGGACGCTCGGTGTGGGCTGGCACTGGCGCCCGTACGCCTACGAGCGGACCGCCGGCGATGTCAATGGCGCCCGGGTACCGGAATTCCCCGACTGGCTGGGCGACTTGGGGCGCCGGGCGGTCACCGCCGCCTACCGGGACCCGGCAGCCGGCGCCGCGTACCGTCCGGACACCGCCCTGGTGAACCTCTACCAGGACGGGGCGACGATGGGCATGCACCAGGACAAGGACGAGAAGTCCGCCGCGCCGGTGGTGTCGCTGAGCATCGGCGACACCTGCGTCTTCCGGTTCGGGAACACCGCAACACGCGGAAAGCCGTACACCGACGTCGAGTTGGAGTCCGGCGACCTCTTCGTCTTCGGCGGTCCTTCGCGCTTCGCCTTCCACGGGGTGCCCAAGGTGCGGCCCGGCACGGGCGAGCCGGCCACCGGACTGACCAGTGGCCGGCTCAATGTGACCCTGCGGGTCACCGGTCTGGAATGACAGCGTGCGAGGTGCCGGTGGCGGGCCCCGGCCGGCAAGGGCCCGCCACCGGACCGGTCAGTCCTTCAGCAGCGTGAAGTTGCTGGTGGTGGTCGCCCCCTTGGTGATCTTCACGGTGGCCGTGGTCGGCTGGTAGCCGTCCTTGGCCACGATCAGCTGCAGCGGGTTGTTCCGGGTGTCGAGCCACAGCTGATAGGTGCCGTCGGTCCCGGTCTTGAGGGTGTAGTGCGTCGCCCAGGTGTTGATCTGCACGGTCGCCCCGGCCAGCGGAGCGCCCCCGGACGCCTTCACGGTGCCGGCGATCTTGCCCCATGTCGCGGGCGGGTTCACCGTGAACGACACCCCGATCGGGGCGAGTTGGTAGGGCGTGTCGGAGCCGAGGCTCAGCGACGCGGTGTACGTGCCCGGCTGGGTGATCTCCGGCACGGATGCGTCGAGCGTGACGGTGAAGGTCGCGCTGGCGCCCACCGCCACGGTCACCGTGTCGGTGCTCTCACTGAGCCAGGTCACATCGCTGGATTCGCCCTGGTCGTAGCCGGGCAGCACCTCCGTGGTCTTGGCCGGGACGGCCGGCTGACCGCCGGCCAGGCCGCCGACCGCGTAGAAGCCGGTGCCGCCGCCACCGCGGTAGAGCGAGGCGTTGGAGTTCGGCAGTGCCGTCCAGGTGTTGTCGTCGGGCTGGTAGGCCCAGGTCTGGTTGGTCAGTGCCGCGCCCCCGTTGACGGCGCCGCCCTCGACCAGCAGCAGGCCGTTGGCGGCGGTGTAGGACGCGCCCCAGGCGTCGGTCGGCTGGTCCGCGATCGGCGACCAGGCGTCGGCGGCGGGGTCGTAGACGTAGGCGTCGGCGAAGCTGCCCGCGTCGGTGGTGCCGCCGGCGCAGTAGAGCTTGCCGGCGATGGCGCCGCACGACTCCCACGACACCGGCTTCGGGTAAGCCGCCACGCTGGACCAGGAGTTGGTGGCCGGGTCGTACACGGTGACATCGGTCGTACCGCACGCACTGGCGGTGCAGCCGCCCACCGCGTACAGCTTGCCGTCGAGCACCGCACTGCCGGAACCGGCGTACGGCTTGGGGGTACTCGCCCCGGTGCTCCAGGTGTTGGAGGCGATGTCGTAGATCTCGAGCTTGGCGTCGGGGTCACCGGAGGCACCCCAGCCGCCGGCCGCGTAGAGCTTGCCGTTGATGATGCCGTGGGCCGGGGCCTCACGGGTGTCGGCGGCGGAGGCGAGCTTGGTCCAGGCGCCCGCGTCCGTGCTGTACGCGTACAGGTCGCTGGTGTCGGTGCTGCCGGTGAAGCCGAACGCGGAGTAGACGGTGCCCTGGTAGGTGGCGACCGCGTTGTCACCGGTGGCGACCGGCAGGTCAGGAGCCGCCTGCCAGGCGTCGCCCGCGGCCCCCGGGGAGGCATCGGCGCCGGCCTTCGCGCCCGGCTTGGCACCGGACTTGCCGCTCTGCGCCTTCAGCGAGAGCCGCGAGTACTGGCCCTTGACGAGGTTGAGCGGGGCGCCGGCCTGCTGGACGACGACACCGCCGGAGTTCTCGCCGACCGTGAGGGTGGCGGGGGCGGTGCCGGTGTTCTTCACCGTCACCTTCTGGGTGGCGGTCTTGCCCCAGCCGACGGTCTTGGCGATGGACGCCGGGGTGACCTTCAACTGGCCTGCGGTGAGCTTGAGGTTACGGTTGACGGTCCCGTCGGGGGGGATGTTGGCGGTGGCGGTGACCGAGGTGTACTTGGACGCCGAAGCGGTCACCGGGTGCTTGCCGGTGAGGTGCGAGAACGTCCAGTAGAAGCCGTCACCCAGGTTCGGGTCGTCGGGCGTCGCCGTGGTGGTGGTGTGGTCGTCGGGGGCGTCGGCGCTGGTCACCGTGGCCCCGTTGACGCCCGCCTTGGTGTTGGCGTCGGTGACGTTGCCGACGATCAGGCCGCCGGGCACCGGGTCGTAGCTGCGCTGGCCGACGAAAACGTTGTCGAGCTCCCACCAGTAGGCCCAGCTGCCGGTGTAGTGGAAGCGCAGCCGCACATCGGTCTTGCCGACGTAGTCGGTGAGCGGGATGTCGAAGTGGGCAGGACCGGTCACCGAGGTGGTGGTCTGCTTCCACAGGTTGGTCCAGGTGGTGCCGCCGTCGGCCGAGACGTCCACGTCCGCGGTGGAGTTGGAGAACTCCCGGTAGTCGGTGTCGAAGCCGAGCACCGGGTTGGTCTGGCCGGTCAGGTCGTAGGACGGCGAGAGCAGGGTGCTGTCCTGTTCCAGGCCCTGGCCGATGTGGTCGCTGTCGATGATGGCGAAGCCGCCGTCACCGCCGGTGCGGTTGCCGCGCGACCCGGAGTCGTCGAAGCTCCAGCCACCGGTGGTGCCGGGGCCGTTGACGACGCTCCAGCCGGCCGGCGGGCCGGTGGTCGAGGTGAACGGCTCGGTCGGGCCGCTGAGGTGCACGCTGTAGCCGGGTGCCTCGGCGGTGACCGCGTCCACCGGTACGGCGAAGTTCACCGTCCGGTCGGCGGCCGCGATCTGCACGGTCTTGTCGACGGCCGTGTAGCCGGGGTAGTTGGCCACGACGTGCAGGGTGTAGGAGGTGTTCTCCGGCAGCGTGAGGGAGTAGGCGCCGGTGGCGGGGTCGGTGAAGACCGGGCCGCCGGGCACGCCCGCCGCGGTGATCTTGGCGTAGAGCGGCCAGCCGTGGCCCGAGCCGTCGGTGACCTTGCCGGAGACGGTCCTGGTCGGCACCGCGTCGAGGGCGAAGGACTCGGTGACGGTGGCTCCGTCGGCGAGCACCACGGAGGTGGCGGTCCCGTCGGCGTAGCCGTAGGCGCTGGCGGTGAGGTCGTAACTGCCCGGCGGGATATCGAGCTTGTAGGCGCCGGTGGCGTCGGCCGTGGCGGTGTAGTCACCGGCCTTGACGGTGGCACCGGCCAGCGGGTCGCCGGTCGCGTGGTCGGTGACGGTGCCGCTGATCACGCCGTGCGGACCGCTGCGGAAGGCGGCCAGGCCGTTGGGAGTGCCAAGGCCGGTGGGGCCGTCGTAGCCCGGTCCCGCGGTGCAGAGCGCGGCCGGGGTGCAGGTGCCGTTGTTGCCCTGGGTGACGTCGTTGAAGGCGCTCTTCTGCGCGTACAGGTACGAGTTGGGGTACGTCCCTGCCGTCGGGGTGCCGGCCGAGGCGTAGATGCCCGCGATCAGCGGGGACGCGGCGCTGGTGCCGCCGTACACCGACCAGCCGCCACCGCCGAAGGTCTGGTAGACCGAGACGCCGGTCACCGGGTCGGAGACGGCCGAGACGTCGGTGACGGAACGCTTGGCGCAGGCCGTGTCGGTCTGGAAGGCCGGCTTGGGCTCGTACACCGAGCAGCCCGAACCGGGGCCGCCGAAGGCGTTGTTCCACACCGACTCGGTCCAGCCCCGGGGGGAGCCGGCGTCCGGGGTCAGCGCGGTGCCGCCCACCGACGTCACGTACTGCGAGGCCGCCGGGTAGCTGACGCCGAAGCCGTCGTCACCGGAGGAGGCGACCACCGCGACGCCCGGGTGGTTGTAGTACGGGTCCATGGCGGTGAGTTCGGAGGGGTCCTCGCCGCTGCCGGGGACCGAGGAGTAGCCGGTGCCGTAGGAGTTGGAGACGTACTTCGCGCCGAGCGCGACCGCCTCGTCCACCGCCGCGCCGAGGTCCTCGAAGTTCGGGGTGTCCGCCTCGACCAGCAGGATATGGGCGTTGGGCGCGGCGGCCGAGACCATGTCGACGTCAAGGGATATCTCGCCGGCCCAGTCCGGGTCCGGCGTGGGGTAGTCGGTGCCGCCGCGCTGGTCGACCTTGGTGAAGCAGCCGTTGGCCGTGGTGCAGGCGGGGAGGCCGAACTGCGCGCGGTAGATGGCCAGGTCGGCTTCCGCGGTGGGGTCGTCGAAGGCGTCCACGATGGCCACGGTCTGGCCGGCGCCGCCGTCGGCGGGCAGTGCGTAGGCGCTCTGCAGGTCGCCGGGGCCGTAGCCGTCCGGGGTGGCGTCGTGCGGCTGCAGGCCGGCCTTGGCCGGGATGTCGGTACGGCGCAGTGCCAGGCAGGAGAACTGCCCGGCCTTGGCTTCGCCGCACTGCCGTACCACGTCGGAGCGGGGCGAGTTCGCCCCCGGCGCGGTGGCGTGCTGCTGGGCGGGTGCCGCGAACGCGCTGGCGGCGGCGGGAAGTTGCAGTCCGAGCACGGCCATGGCGGCCGAGGCGAGGGCGGCCACCGCGGTGGCGGCGCGCCGGCTCGGTCTGGGAACGGGTATGCGCAAGGCGTATCTCCCTGGAGACCTCCGAATGGACCGGGCTCGGGCACGATGGAAATTCCCCCCCGGTCGCGGTCCGATCGAACCGCTGGCGTATATCTGTGCATCACTCGCCCCACCGGAATCCCGAACACCTTGTCGGATACCTGACATTCGAGGTGCCGCTGCCCGGCGGCGGTTTCCCGTCATCAGCACAGGGCGGCCCGGCGGCCCGGACCGGCAGCGGTCCCGGGCGTGCCGTGTGACGGAGCGTCAGTAGCCGGAGTCAGATCTCCGGGGCGACGGGCGGGGCGTCGTCGAGCCAGTTGTGGCGGGCGGCGTGCCAGACCAGTTGGATACGGTTGTCGACGCCCGCGGTCCGCTGCATCGCCGCGATATGGCGCTGGACGGTCCGCACCGCGACCCCCAGCGAGCGGGCCATGGCCGCGTCCGTGCTGCCACTGACCAGCATCGCGAGAATCCTCAAGTGCAGGGCGATCCGCGGGTGTTCGGGGTCGGGGCGGGCCACCGGGACACCGGTCGCCCACAGGCTCTCGAAGAGGGTGACCAGCGCGTCCAGCAGGCCGCTGGGCCGGATCACCAGCAGAACGGGGTCCGGTGGCGGCGCGGCGGCGGCCAGCGGCAGCAGGGCCAGCGCGCGGTCGGCGATCCACATCCGGACCGGTACGTGTTCGGCGACCCGGATGCGGGTCGCCGGGGTGACCGTGAGGCCGGCGTCGCCCAGCGCCTCGAAGCCGGCCCGCTCCACGACGATCCGGCGGCGCGGGCCCGGCGAGGTGCCGGGGCCGGGGCCGGGGCCGGCCGAGGGTCCAGCCCCGGTTCCGACCCCGGCTCCGGTTCCAGCCCCGGCTCCGCCTCCGATGTCAGCGGAGGTGCCGACACCCGCCCACGGCAGGTGGCCGGGCGAGGCGTCCCCCGCCTTGCCGTGCGGCCGGGCGAAGACGGCCAGTTCGGTGTGCGTGTCGGCGTACACCGAGGCGATGCGCCGGCGGACCGCGGCCGGCCCCTCCACCACCTGGACGATCTCCTCGGCCCGGTGCCCCTCGTGCACCCGCTGGTACTCGACGCCGAGCCGGTCGAGCAGTTCCCGGCCCTGCCGCAACTGCTCCTGGGCCCGGGAGACCAGCGGAAGCAGCCCGGATTCCGGCGGCAGCGGATACCAGCGGCCGTCGTGGCCGAGCCGCACCAGGTCGCGGGCCGCCAGCTCGCCGCAGGCGGCCTCGGCCCGCTCCGGTGACACCGCCAGCTGCCGGGCCAGTTCCTCCGCCGTGATTCCGCGTGTGCCGATCAGCAACGGATAGGCCCGGTCCGCGTCGGCGCTCAACCCCAGTGCCTCAAACGGACGTTCGGTCATGATCGGGAACTCTAGCCGCCCGGCCGTGTCAAGACCCGGTATTCGCCAACGCGGCCGGCGGCCACCGCGCCCGTGCGGTGGCCGCCGGCCCGGCCCGCCGGCGGCCGGTGTTTCAGCCCTGTTTCACGCCCGCTCCGCCGCCAGCGCGGCCATCTCCTGATCGACCGCCCGCTGGTGGAGTTCGGCGTCCTCGCGGGCCTTCTTCGGACTCCACCGTCCGGCCATCAGGAAGACGAACGGCACGAAGAGCACCTGGCCGCCGACGCAGATCCACCACCAGGTCCGCCACTGCCCAGGACCGTCGTGTGCGGCCTTCTGCACCTTGGCGCCGTACCTGGTGAGCACCGCCAGCTGGGGCTGCGCCTTCTGCACCACCGCGAGGTCGGCAGCACCGACCTCCTGGACCGCCTGGGCACCCAGCGCGGCCGGCGCCTTGCCGGGCGGGTACTTGCCCAGCTCCGCGAAGAGCTGCGGATGCGCGTTGACGATGGCCAGTGCCGGTGCTGCCTGGCGCTGCGCCGCGGTCACCTGGGGTCCGTGGTCAACCAGCGGCGTCACCGAGGTGACCAGGACCGGGATGAAGGCGGCCGAGACGGCCACCACGATCCGGATGGTCCAGCCCCACACCGCCAGGCCGGTGGCCGTCGCGGCCGGATTGTGCTTCTCCACCGTCTCGGTGAAGCTCGCCATCCACGGTCCGTAGGCCACCCCGCTGAAGACACCGATACCGACGAAGAGCCACGCGAAGGTGTAGTAGCCGGTGGCCGGGTGGGTGGCCAGGCCGGCGAAAACCGCGGTCACCACGATCGAGCCGACGGCGCCCACGATCATGAACGGCTTGCGCACCTTGATCCGGTCGGAGAGCAGCCCGACCACCACCAGGGCGATCGCGTTGGCCGCCCAGTACCAGTTCGCCACCGCGTTGGCGCGCTGCTCGGTGTAGCCGTAGGTGGTGGCGAAGTAGACCACGAAGTTGCCGACGGCGGCGAAGTACAGGAGCAGGAAGAGCGCGATGGCCAGCGCGGAGCCGGTCACGTCGAGCCGCATCATCTGCCGCCACTCCCCGCGGCGGGCGGCGGCCGGGTCGATGCCCTTGGCCCGGGCCTCGACGAGCGCCCGGTCCCGCAGGCTCACCATGATCTGGTCGCGCAGGCCCGGGGAGAGCTCGCGCAGCGCGAAGAGGGCCACCACCAGGACGACGAAGCCGGCGATCCCGGAGTAGCGCAGTTCGTCCTGCCAGCTGGAGCTGTCCAGGGTGGCGCTGGTCACGGAGGTGACCACCAGGCTGCCGACCACCGGGCCCATCGTCCAGGCGCCCATCGCGGTGGCCCGGCCGAGCTGCGGTGAGAAGTCCCTGATCAGCGCGGGGGTCGCCACCAGCACGATGCCCTCGATAAAGCTGACCAGGGCGAAGAGCACCAGGTACGTGGTCTTGCCGCCGGCGTTCGGCAGCCCGAAGAAGACCAGCAGGGCGGCGATCAGCAGGCCGTACACGACCATGTTCGCCCGGCCCCAGCGGTCGGCGAGCCCGGCGATCAGGGACGAGAAGGCGCCGACCGCGTTGCCGATCACCGAGACCCAGACGAAGTACCGGTAGGTCATGCCGAAGTGGGTGATGATCGACGTGGCGACCGCGTACTGGATGTAGAGCATGTAGTAGAGCACGACCGTGGTCAGCACCACGATCGCGAGGTAGGCCATCCGGCGCCCCGTGGCCGGATACGCGGCCAGGTCGCGGCGGTAGAGCCAGGACAGCGCCGTACGGGCGCGGGGATCTGCCGGGGCCCCCGGCCCGGGTCTGTCGGCGTCGAAGGACGTCGGGGTGGCGGACATGCGGCCCCTCCTGGAGATGCGGGTAACCGGGTGGGAGTGACCTCGGAGCAGCGCGGTCACCGCAGGACCGGCCCTGGTCCGAGTTCCGCAGAGGCTAGTACCGACCAGTCGGTATGCCTAGGGGGTACGCACGATGCCGTCCCGGCGAAACGGCGGCGGAAGAAGGCGAGTTGGACGAGGGCCTGGCCGAATCCGGGCTATCGGTTAGGCTTACCTAAGTACGATCAGCGAGAGAGCGGGGAACTCATGGCCGAACGACCGCAGCGCAGGACCCCCACGGCCAAGCGGGGTACGGTCCTGCGCACCGAGCGGGTCACCCCGCACATGATCCGGGTGGTGCTGGCCGTCGATCCGGCCGCGCAGCTGGACATCGGCGAGTGCACCGACCACTACGTCAAGCTGCTCTTCGCGCCGGAGGGCGTGCGCTACGCCGAGCCGCTGGACATCGAAGCGATCCGGCGCGATCTGCCGCGCGAGCAGTGGCCGCGGACCCGTACGTACACCGTCCGGGCCTGGGACGACGCGTCCCGCGAACTCACCGTCGACTTCGTCCACCACGGCGACGAGGGCCTGGCCGGGCCCTGGGCGGCCGCCGCCCGCCCCGGCGACACCATCGACTTCTTCGGCCCCGGCGGGGGATACGCGCCCGATCCGGCGGCCGACTGGCATCTGCTCGCCGGTGACGAGAGCGCGCTTCCGGCCATCGCGGCGGCGGTCGAGCAACTGCCGCCGGGGGCGTCCGCCAAGGTCTTCGTCGAGGTGTCCGGGCCGGCGGAGGAGCAGAAGCTGCTCAGCTCCGGTGAGGCGGAGGTCCGCTGGATCCACCGGGCCGGCCGGCCCGTCGGCGACGCGCTCGTCTCAGCCGTCACCGCGCTCGACTTCCCGCCCGGTGACGTGCACGTCTTCGTCCACGGCGAGGCGGGCTTCGTCAAGACCCTCCGCCGCCACCTCCGCCTCGACCGCGCCATCCCCCGCGAGCGCCTGTCCATTTCCGGCTACTGGCGGCGCGGCGCCGACGAGGACGGCTGGCAGGCGTCGAAGCGGGAGTGGAACGAGCAGGTGGAGCGCGAACAGGAGTCCTGACCCCCGCCGCCCGAGGCACCGCCGACCGGTAGGCCCGCCAGGTCCGGGCAGGGCGACGCACCCGCCCAGGACGCACCGGCCTTCCCGCTCTGTCGGCGTCCGCGGGTGCGGGCCTGGTTTCGCTGGGCCCGGAGGGGCGGCAGGACGGCGATCACGGGTCCGCGATGTCGAGGGTGACCTTCGACAGGGGGCAGCTCACGCACGCCAGGACATAGCCGTCGGCCCGCTGCTGCGGCGTGAGGCAGTTCGGCTCGTTCTGCGTGACTTCTCCGCTGCGGAGTCGCACCATGCAGTCCCCGCAGTTCCCGACCGTGCAGGAGTACGGCATCGGCAGCCCCGCGGCGAGCCCCGCGTCGAGCAGTGTCTGGCCGGGCTCGACCACCACCGTGCCGACGGCGTGCCCGTCCTCCTCGACGGTCATCTCCCGCGGCACCGTCACTTCGGCCCCGGTGCCCGCCGCACTGGCGAAGCGCTCCTGGTGCACCAGCCCGGCCGGGACTCCCAGCCCGGCCAGGACGCCCTGGACCGCGTCCATCAGCGGTTCGGGACCGCAGGTGTAGTAGTGGGCGTCCCTTGCCGGGGCCAGGCCGGTGATCCAGCGGCGTACGCCGTCCGCCTCGATCCGCCCGTCGCGGCTGGTCAGGACGTGGGTGACCGAGAGCCGGCCGGGGTGGTCCTTCGCCAGCCGGGTCAGCTCCTCGGCGAAGATGATCTCGTCCGTGCTGCGGCTGCTGTAGAGCAGCGCGATCCGGTCGCGGCCCTGCCGGTCGGCGAGCCGGGTGCGGATCATGCTCATCATCGGCGTCACGCCACTGCCCGCCGCGACGAGCACGATCTCGTCCGGGGGCTGCGGTTCGGTGTGGAAGGACCCCGACGGGCCACGCACCGCGAGGCGGTCCCCGGCCCGGAGGCTCCGGTGCACGTAGCCGGAGAACCGGCCGCCCTCGACGTGCTTGACGGTGACCTCCAGCCGGGACGATCCGGGTGCCGACGAGGCCGAATAGGCCCGTCGTACCGGGCGTCCGCCGATGTCGGCGACAAGGGTGAAGAACTGGCCGGGCCGGAAGTCGAACGGTCCCGGGTTCCGGCCGGCGTCCTCAAGTACGAGGGTGACCGCGGTCGGTGTCTGTCTGCGCACCTCGGTGACGCGCACCTCCCGCAGCGGGCTGCCCGTCCCGGCGTCCTTCGGCCCGGCGTCCTTCGTCCCGCCGCCGTCGGCAGGACGCCGGCGCGGCAAGCCACGGCGCCGCCCTTCCCCGCCGGGCTCGAGATCCTCGTAGCCCTCCTTCCGCAGCCCCGAGCGGTAGAGACGGTTCGCCGCCAGCCGTAGCAGCCCGCTCACCCCCGGGACCGCCCCGACGAGCTTCAGCAGGAAGGCGGGTGGGCCGCCCTCGGCGTCGGCCGAACCGGCGGCGAGGTGTTCTCCCGCGATCGCTATCAGATTCGGCGCCGTACTCCGGTCGAGGTGTGCGCCGGGGGTCCACAGCCGGGCGCGGGCCACGGCGTCGTTGCCGGTCACCTCGGCGTGCTCGACGTCGATGAGCAGCGCCAGGTGCGGGGGCATCCCGCGCAGCGCCATCGTCTCCAGCAGCGCGGGATCGTCGGTGATCGCGGCGCGGCCGCGGACGTGCAGCACACCGCTGCGGCCCGGTACGAGCGCGGCGAACGAGAGCCTGTCGTCCTGCAGCAGGTTGTGGAGCGTGTCGGCGCGTTTGTTGCCCTTCCGGTCCGGGATGACGAGCGTGCGGCTGTCCAGGATCCGTGCCGCCGCCCCCCGGTCCCCGCGGGGACTCGTGTCGCTCCCACCGGACGCGTCCCACGTGGACAGCGCGAGGAACGGTGCCGCGGCCAGGAACCCGGCGACGCCGGGCCGGCACAGGGGGCCGTCCCCCGCGACCCCGGTGACCGGCCCGGCCGGGGCGGGCGGCTGCCACAGGCGGGACCGCAGGACGGCCTGGGCGCAGTGCACGTACGCCTGCTGGATGTCGACGGTCGTCTCCGCGCCCTTCCGCGCGGCCACCGAACCGTTGACCCGCAGGATCTCCCCGACGCCCGGCAGGAGGAAGAAGAACGAGACCGGACCGCGCGGGTCGCCGGCCCCGGGCAGGGAGAACGAGATCCGGGTGGGCGAGTGGACGTGTGCGAATCCCGGTACGCCGCCGATGAAGGTCGTTCTGCTGGTGCCGTCCGCGTCCCGGTAGCCGAGGGCCGCGATCGGGCACCGGGCGAGGACGGTCCGGCAGCCCTCGTCGAGGGAACTGATCTGCTTGAGCACGACCGCCGGCGCCGGGCGGCCGACGGTGGCCTCGACCTCGTCCACCGTCGTCAGCCGGCGCGGTGCGCTCACCTGGTTTTCTCGCTGCACAAGGATTCCTTTCAGCCGGGGGTCGACCGGCCCAGGCGCCAGTAGCCGAAGAAGGAGATGTCCCGCTGGGGCACGCCACGGTCGTTGACCAGGTGCCGCCGCAACGTCGTAGCCAGCCGGGACCCGCCCGCGACCCAGGGTGTAGAGGCGGCCGGCAGGACCTCACGGCAGCGCACCTCCGCTGTGATCATCGTGCGTGACTCGGGCAGGTACACCTTGGGGATCACGGCCTGCCCCCGACATTCGGCACGGCCTTGTTTTCGCAGGTCATGGCACTATTGTGAGCAATAGCTCAGCTCTTTGGCTACTCGCTTTCCGCGCCTTGAGGAGGCCCCCGGATGCCCTCGGCCGACCGCCGTCTTCAGCCACGTCGCAAGCCCCGCCAGGTGCGCGCGGAACTCACGCGGGACCGCGTCCTGACCGCGGCTGCTCACGTTTTCGCCGAGCACGGCTACGCCGCGGGCACCACCAACCGCATCGCCGAGCGCGCCCGCATCTCCATCGGCTCGCTCTACCAGTACTTCCCGAACAAGGACGCCATCCTCGCCGAGCTGCTGGTGCGGCACATCGACCGCGGCAAGTGGACGCAGGCCGACCAACTCGACCTGTCCGCCGGGAGTCTGGCGGCGACGGTCCGAGCACTGGTCCGCGATGCGATCGACAACCACCGCGACGACCCGCAGCTGCTGCGGATCATGTTCGAGGAGGCGCCGGTCTCGCGGGAACTGCTCGACACCATCGCCCGGCACGAGAAGAAGCGGGTCGACCAGGTGCGCGACCTCCTCGCCCGCCACCCCGACGTCCACGTACAAGACCTCGACACCGCGGCCGAGTTGATCGTGTTCACCGTGGAGACGAACACGCACAAGCTCATGGCCTACCCGCGGACCGCCCCGGTCGGGACGTTCGAGAACGAACTGGTGGCCATGGTCACCCGCTATCTGCGCGGCGGTCAGTAGCCGATCACGCGCGGGGCCGGATGCCCGGGGCGGGGGCCCGGATGCCCGGGGCCGGGGCCCGGGGGCCGGATGCCTGGGCCCACGCGGCGCCGGATGCCCGGGCCCGCGGGCCCGCGGGGCCGCGGCGCAGGCGCCGATCGCCCGCGTGAGGACTTCGGCCCGTCGCCGACATGGCCGGGACATCGCGGTGAAACACCGGGTCCCTAATTTCTGTCGCCCGACAGGAATTCGTGACAGGGGGACGGCCATGACCGCCACCGCACCTTCCGACGTACGCCCCGACCCGCCCGAAGGAGCCGGCGGGACCGGCCCGGACACCGCGGGCCTCGCCGGCTTCGGCTACCGGCAGGAACTCCACCGCAGCCTCGGCCGGTACGCCTCCTTCGCGGCCGGCTTCTCCTTCATCTCGGTCCTCACCACCGTCTTCCAGTTCTTCGCCTTCGGGTACTCCTTCGGCGGCCCCCGCTTCTTCTGGACCTGGCCCGCGGTCCTGATCGGGCAGCTCCTGGTCGCCGCGTGCTTCGCCGAACTCGCCGCCCGCTACCCGATCTCCGGGGCGATCTACCAGTGGTCGAGCCGGCTCAGCAACAAGGTCTTCGGCTGGTACGCGGGCTGGATCATGGTTCTCGGCCAGATCGTGGTGGTCGCCGCGGCGGCGCTGGCGCTCCAGGTCGTCCTGCCCGCCGTGTGGTCCGGGTTCCAGTTCGTCGGCGCCGACACCTCACCGGTCTCGTCGGACGGCGCGGCCAACGCGGCGGTGCTCGGCATCGCGCTGCTGGCGCTGACCACCGCGGTCAATCTGCTCGACAACCGGGTGATGTCGCTGGTCAACCGGATCGGTGTGACCGCCGAGATCGTCGGCGCGGTACTGATCGTCGTCCTGCTCTTCACGCACGCGGACCGGACGCCCTCGGTCACCGTACACAGCGGTGGCGGGGGTGCCGCGCTGCTGATCGGCTCCTTCGCGGCTGCCTACGTCATGATCGGCTTCGACAGCGCGGGCGAGATGAGCGAGGAGACCCGCCACCCGCGCCGGGTCGCGCCCCGGACGATCCTGTCCGCGCTCACCACGGCCGGCGTGCTGGCCTCCCTGCTCGTACTCGCCGCGCTGCTGGCCGCCCCCAGCCTCACCGACGGCCGCCTGGGCACGGAGGGCCTGTCGTACGTACTCACCAGCCGGCTCGGTGACGGTCTCGGCCGGGTGCTGCTCTGCGATGTGGCGCTCGCGGTCGCGGTGGCCACCCTCGCCATCCAGACGTCGGCCACCCGGATGCTCTTCTCGATGGCCCGCGACGACGCTCTTCCCTCCTCCCGCACCCTGTCCCGGGTGTCGCCCCGCACCGGGCAGCCCGCCGCGCCCGCGCTGGTGGTCGGCGTGCTCTCCGCCGCGCTCCTGCTGCTCAGCTTCTCCTCACCCGAGGCGTGGCTGGCCATCGGCACCACCTGCATCGTGATGCTCTACCTGGCCTACGCCATGGTCACCGGCCCGCAGCTGCTGCGCCGCCTGCGCGGCCAACTCCCGCCCGCCGCCGACGAACTGGGCAACCCCGCCTTCTCCCTGGGCCGTTGGGGCCTGCCCGTCAACACCCTGGCCCTCCTCTACGGCCTCGCCATGACCGCCAACCTCGCCTGGCCCCGCGCGGCGGTCTACGACCCCTCGGGCGGGCACTGGTACTTCCAGTGGTTCACCCTCCTCTTCCTCGCCGCCGCCCTCACCCTCGGCTTCCTCTGGCGGGCATCAAGGGCGCTGAGGGCGCGACGGCGGCGGTCCGCCGCGTCCGGGCCGTCTCCGCGTCCTCGTCCTTCCTGATCGGCGCCGAGGCAGAAGGTCGCGGAGCCGGTGCCGCGTGGCCGCCGCGCCGGGGGTGAAAATCGCTGTCGGGTCGGCGGAGGGCGGTGATAGACAGCCGGAGTGGACAAGACTCTGGAGTTCCCCGACCTGCTGCGGCTGATCGGGGAACGGTCGGCCGCCTTCCGCGCCGCGGTCGCCTCCGCGCCCAGCCTCGACGTGCGGGTGCCGACCTGCCCCGAGTGGACGCTCTTCGATCTGGTGCGGCACCTGGGCGAGGGGCGCCGCCGGTGGGCCGGCATCGTCGCCGCGGGGCCCGCCGACGCTCCCGCGGCCATGTCCGCGCCGGGGGGAGCCCCGGCTGTTCCGCGGGACCGCGAGGCCCTGACGGCCTGGTCGGCCGAGGCCACGGAGCAACTGCTGGGCGCACTGCGGGAGTCCGGCCCGGACCGCGGCTGCTGGACCTGGTGGGGTACGTCGCAGTCGCCGCAGACCTGCGGTGCCGTCGCCCGGCACCAGCTCCAGGAGGTCGCGGTGCACACCTACGACGCCCAGGTCACCCTGGGCGCCCCGCAGCCGCTGCCGGAGGAGGTGGCACTCGACGGGGTCGACGAGTTCCTGTCCACCTGCTGCGCGGGGACGAGTGCGTGGCCGCATGAGCCAGCGGTCGTCGACTACCACGCCACCGAGGGCCGCTCCTGGCGCCTGCGGCTGTCCGCCGACGGCGCCCGGACCGCCCGCCTCCCCGCGCCAGGCACCGCTCCCGCTCCCGACGAGGAGGCGGCCGACGCCTCCCTCTGGGGCACGGCCGGTGAGCTGGTGCTGGCCCTGTACGGCCGTGTGCCGGTGGACTCCCAGAAGGCCGAGGGCGACCGACGCCTCTTCGACCTGCTCCTGGCCTGGGACCCGGAGTAGGACCTGCCGGCGCCCGGGGGTTCGTCGCGCGGGCCGGCGGCGCCACGGTGGACGCCGGGTACGACAGGCGGCGCTGGTCAGCGCAGCTCACGGAGGGCGGACTCCGGGACCCCGGCGATCCGCAGGGCCGCGTCGGCGGCGGCCGCGGTGAAGTCGGGGGTGGAGCGGCGGACCAGGATGAGGCCCTCGATCAGGGCGAAGAGCAGGTCGGTACGGAGCGCGAGGTCGGCGGGTGCGAGGCCCGCGCAGGCGCCGGTCGCCCCGAGCAGCTCGCCGTAGACGGACTTCAGGGCGGCCCGGGCCTGGTGGAAGCCGGCGAAGCGGGGGGCGGCGACCTCGGGCAGCAGGTAGAGCGCGCCGAGGTTGTAGGGGCCCGTGCAGAGCAGTTCGGCGTCGGAGCGGCACAGCTCCCACAGCCGGGCCTCGGCCGGCCGTGAGGCGTCGGCGAGCAGCGCGCGGGCGAGCGTCAGGGAGGGGGTGACCGTGCCCTCCAGCAGCTCGGCAAGCAGGTCCTCCTTGCCGCCGACGTAGTGGTACATCGACGCCTGCCGGATACCCGCCCGTTCGGCCAGCGCGCGGGTCGTCGTGGCGGTGTAGCCGCGGGTGGTGAAGAGCTCCGCCGCGGCGGTCAGCAGTTCCTCCCGCGCGCTCATCCCGGTGTCCGGCCGCTGCTGGACCCGCGGCCGCCCGACCCGCTTCCCGTTCACGCTCACCCGCCGATCGTCGCACAGGCCGCGGGCCGTCCCGCGCCGTGAGCACCCGGTAACGGCGCCGCAACCCCGGGGCAACGGTCCCGAAGCGCCCTCCGCCTAATTTCTGTCGAGCGACAGAAATCTCCGCACCGGGAGCACCCGGCCACCGGACCGGGAAGCGCCCACCTCAGAAGCACCCGGCCGGCGCCCACCGGGCCCCCACCGAGACCGCCGCGAAGGGACCGCCGCGGAGCGCCCCCCCCCGCGAAGAGACCGCCCCACCGAGAACCGCCGATACGGAACGGAGGTGCCGCACCGTGCCGAAAGCGAGGACCGGCGCCAGGACCGGCGCGAAGGCCGAAGCGACGACCGGTACGACATCCGGCGCCCGGGACCACGCCCGCGCCCAGGAAGGCTCCCGCGCCGACGCCATGCCGATCGTGCCGCCGCCGGACGGCCTGCTGTGGGCCGAGACGGTCGCGGGCGGCGGCTACACCCACAAGGCGCTGGCCCGCGGCACCGAGCTGCGCCTGGCCGACCCGACCGGCACCGCCTGCGCCCACCTGCTCCTCTTCGCCGACGGCCGCCCCTGGGAACGTCTCAGCACCGCCGACACGACCAAGGTCCAGTGGAACGCCTACCTCGGCGCGGGCAGCCTTCTGCTGTCCGACCAGGGCCGGGTGCTCGCCTCGCTGATCGCGGACACCAGCGGCCGGCACGACGCCCTGTGCGGTACGTCCACGGCGGTACGCAACCAGGCCCGCTACGGTGACGGCGCACCGCACGGCCGCTCCCCCGCCGGCCGCGAACTGTTCAAACTCGCCGCCGCCAAGCACGGGTTGGCGCCCCGCGATCTGCCGCCCTCGCTCTCCTTCTTCCAGGGCGTACGCGTCGAGCCGGACGGTGCCGTGGAGTTCATCGGCTCGGCCGGGAAGGACACGGCGGTCACGCTCCGCGCCGAGCAGCCGCTGACCGTCCTGCTGGCGAACGTCCCGCACCCGCTCGACCCCCGGCCGGCGTACACCTGCGGCCCGTTGGTGGTCCGCGCCCGCCGGGCCGCGCCGACCGCGCCGGACGACCCGCTGTGGGACACCACCCCGGAGGGCCGCCGCGCCTTCCTCAACACCGCCGAGCACCTGGCCGCCAGGGGGATCGCATGATCAGCACCACCACCGTCGAGGCCCGCGCCCCCTGGTCGGCGGTGCTCCCGGCCGGCACCTTCCTCACCATCACCGACCTGCACGGCAACCAGGCCGTCGACTTCCTCGTCTACGACGCCCACGACACCGCCGTGCGGTACAGCGCGCCGGACACCGTCCAGGCCCAGGGCGGCATCTTCCTCACCACCGGCAGCGTGCTGCTCTCCAACGAGCACACCCCGCTGATGACCGTGGTCGCCGACACCTGCGGCCGGCACGACACGATCGGCGGTGCCTGCTCCAAGGAGTCCAACACCCTGCGCTACGGCCACCACACCTGGTCACAGCACGCCTGCGTGGACAACTTCCTGGCCGAGGGCGCGCGTTACGGGCTCGGCAAGCGGGACCTGGTCAGCAACGTCAACTGGTACATGAATGTGCCGGTGGAGGCGGACGGCACCCTCGGCATCGTGGACGGCATCTCCGCGCCCGGCCTCGAAGTGGTGCTGCGCGCGGAGACCGACGTGCTCGTGCTGGTCTCCAACTGCCCGCAGATCAACAACCCCTGCAACGGCTTCGACCCGACGCCGGTACGGATGACGGTGACGCCGCCGGGCGAGGCCGCGGCGCTCCTGCCGGAGCTCCGCGCAGCGGCGGCGCGCGTATGAGCCCGGCCGGCGGGCGCTTCGACACCCTGCTCGTCGCCAACCGCGGTGAGATCGCCGTCCGGATCATCCGTACCGCCCGCCGGATGGGCCTGCGCACCGTCGCCGTCTTCTCCGACCCGGACCGGGGCGCCCCGCACGTCCGCCTCGCCGACACCGCGGTCCGGCTCGGCCCGGCGCCCGCCAGGTCCAGCTATCTCGACACCGCGGCGGTGCTCGCCGCGGCCCGTGAAGGCGGCGCGGGCGCGGTCCACCCGGGCTACGGATTCCTCTCCGAGGACGCGGAGTTCGCCCGCCGCTGCGAGGCGCAGGGGCTGGTCTTCGTCGGCCCGACGCCCCGCCAGCTGGAGCTCTTCGGCGCCAAGCACACCGCGCGCGAGGCCGCCGCGGCGGCCGGGGTGCCGATGCTGCCCGGCACCGGTCTGCTGCCGGACCTCGACACCGCGCTGGAGTCCGCGCGGTCGCTGGGCTACCCGGTGATGCTCAAGGCCACCGGTGGCGGCGGCGGCATCGGGATGCGCGCCTGCCGCTCCCCCGAAGAACTCGCCGCCGCCTGGGAGCCGGTGCGGCGGGTGGCCGCGGCCGGCTTCTCCGCGGCGGATTCCCCGCCCGCCGAAGGCGGCCGGCCGGGGGCGCTCTTCCTGGAGCGGCTGGTGGAGCGGGCCCGCCATGTCGAAGTGCAGGTCTTCGGCGACGGCCGCGGCCGGGTACTGACCCTGGGCGACCGGGACTGCTCCCTCCAGCGACGCCATCAAAAGGTCCTCGAAGAAGCCCCGGCGCCCGGGCTGCCCGGCGCCGTGCGGAAACAACTCGCCGACAGCGCACGGGCGTTGTGCGCCTCGGTGGACTACCGGTCGGCCGGCACGGTGGAGTTCGTGTACGACGCCGAGCGCGGGGAAGCGTACTTCCTTGAGGTCAACACCCGGCTGCAGGTGGAACATCCGGTCACCGAGGAGACCCGCGGGGTGGACCTCGTGGAGTGGATGCTGGCGCTGGCGAACGGCGACGACACGCCGATCACCTTGTCGACAAAGCGAGTCGGACACGCCGTAGAGGCCCGGATTTACGCCGAAGATCCCCGGCGCGGGTACCGGCCGAGCGCCGGACAGCTCACGCAGGTGGCCTTCCCGGCCGGTGTCCGGGTCGACACCTGGGTCGAGACCGGCACCGAAGTCACCGCCTCCTACGACCCGATGCTCGCCAAGGTGATCGCCCACGGTACGGACCGGGCCGACGCGCTGGACAAGCTCGCCGACGCCCTGGCGGCGACCAGGATCGACGGCATCGAGACCAACCTCGGCCTGCTGCGCGCCGCCGTCGCCGACCCCCGGCTGCGTGCCGCCACCCACCACACCGCGACCCTGGCCGGCATCCACGACACCTCCCGGCGGATCGATGTGGTCCGGCCCGGCACCCTCACCACCGTCCAGGACTGGCCCGGCCGCACCGGGCTGTGGGACGTCGGTGTGCCGCCGTGCGGACCGATGGACGACCTCTCCTTCCGGCTCGGCAACGCGGCACTGGGCAACGCAGAAGGCGCGCCCGGTCTCGAATGCACCCTGCAGGGACCGGCGTTGCGCTTCAGCCACCCCACCACGGTGTGTGTCACCGGCGCCCCGGCCCTGGTGACGGTGGACGGCCGTACGGTGCCGCAGTGGACACCGGTGACGGTGCCCGCGGGGGCCGAACTCGACGTGTCCGCACCGCGGGAGTCGGGCCTGCGCACCTACGTGCTCGTCGCCGGCGGCCTCGACGTCCCCCGTTTCCTGGGCAGCGCGGCCACCTTCACCCTCGGCGGATTCGGCGGCCACGGCGGCCGTACGCTGCGGGCCGGTGACGTCCTGCACGGCGGCGGTACGGCCACCGGCGCACCGGTGCCGGCGGCCCGGCGGCCGGCGATCGGCACCGCCTGGGAGCTGGGGGCGGTCGAAGGGCCGCACGCGGCACCGGAGTTCTTCACCGAGCAGGACATCAGGGACTTCTACGAGGCCGCGTGGAGCGTCCACTTCAACTCGGCCCGCACCGGCGTCCGCCTGGTCGGCCCCAAGCCGCGCTGGGCCCGCGGCGACGGCGGCGAGGCGGGCCTGCATCCGTCGAACATCCACGACACGCCGTACGCGGTCGGCGCCGTCGACTACACCGGCGACATGCCGGTGCTGCTCGGGCCCGACGGCCCCTCGCTCGGCGGCTTCGTCTGCCCGGCGACCGTGGTCACCGGTCAGCGCTGGAAGCTGGGGCAGTTGCGGCCGGGCGACACCGTACGGTTCGTGCCGGTCGGCGACGACGCGGCGGCGGCGCTGCGCGACGCGCCCGCCGCCACGCCGCTGCCCACCCGCCCGGTGATCGCCGACGGCGGGATCCTGGGGCGCGCCGAGGAGACCGCGGCGCGCCCGGCCGTGACGTACCGGCGCAGCGGTGACGACAATCTGCTGGTCGAGTACGGTCCCATGCAGCTCGATCTCGCGCTGCGGATGCGGGTGCACGCGCTCGCCGGCCATCTGGCCGCCCGGCGGCTGCCCGGCGTGGTCGACCTCACCCCCGGCATCCGGTCGCTGCAGATCCATGTCGACCCCGCGGTCCTCCCCACCGGCAAACTGCTCGGCCTCGTCCGCGAGGCGGAGGACCAACTCCCGCCCGCCGACCAGCTGGTGGTGCCCAGCCGCACCGTCCACCTGCCGCTGTCCTGGGACGACCCCGCCACCCGCGAGGCCATCGCCCGCTACATGGCCGGGGTCCGTGACGACGCGCCGTGGTGCCCCTGGAACATCGAGTTCATCCGGCGGATCAACGGGCTCGACTCGGTGGACGACGTCCAGCGCACCGTCTTCGACGCGGAATACCTCGTCCTCGGCCTCGGCGACGTCTATCTCGGCGCGCCCGTCGCCACCCCGCTCGACCCCCGGCACCGCCTGGTGACCACCAAGTACAACCCGGCCCGCACCTGGACCGCGGAGAACTCCGTCGGCATCGGCGGCGCCTATCTCTGCGTCTACGGCATGGAAGGGCCGGGCGGTTACCAGTTCGTCGGGCGCACCGTCCAGGTCTGGTCCTCCCGCCGCCCCCGGCCGTGGCTGCTCCGGTTCTTCGACCGCATCCGGTGGTATCCGGTCACCGCGGACGAACTCCTCGATCTGCGGGCGGACATGGCCGCTGGACGGCTCGATCTCCACGTCGAGGAGGGCCACTTCGCCCTCGCCGACCACCAGCGTTTCCTCGCCGCCAACGCCCCCTCCATCGCGGCCTTCCGCGCGCGCCAGTCCGCCGCTTTCGCCGCCGAGCGCGACGCCTGGGAAGCCGCCGGCGAGTTCACCCGCGCCGAGGCCCCGACGGCGCCCCCGCCGGCCGCCTTCACCGTCCCCCCCGGTGGCCGCACCGTCGACTCCGACCTGGCGGCAAGCGTCTGGCAGCTCTCGGTCCGTCCCGGCGACACCGTCACCGCCGGCCAGCGTCTCCTCACCCTGGAGGCCATGAAAATGGAGTCCCCCATCACCTCCCCCGCTCCCGGCCGCGTCGACCGGATCCTCGTGGCCCCCGGCACCCAGGTGCTCCCCGGCACACCACTGCTGACGCTCGCCCCACTCCAGGGCAGCCCGGCAGCACCGCACGGCCGCGGCACCGAGCAGAGAGGAGCCCCGCAGTCATGAGCGCCCTCGCACGGGTCACGGCGGCCTACGCGCGCCTGGCCGAGGTGGACCGCCCCGAGGCGTGGATCACGGTGCGCCCGCAGGCCGCCGCGGAAGCCGACGCCCGGCAGGTGGACGCACGGGTGGCCGGCGGAGAAGCGCTGCCGCTCGCCGGAACGACCCTCGCGGTCAAGGGCAACATCGATGTGGCGGGGCTGATGACCACCGCGGGCTGCCCCTCCTACGCCTACGCCCCGCAGGCCGACGCCCCCGCGGTCGCCGCCCTGCGCGCGGCCGGCGCCGTCGTCCTCGGCACGACGAACATGGACCAGTTCGCCACCGGCCTGGTCGGCACCCGCAGCCCGTACGGAGCCGTCCGCAACGCCGTCGATCCGACCCGTATCAGCGGCGGTTCCTCGGCCGGCTCGGCCGTCGTCGTCGCCCTCGGCATCGCCGACCTTGCCCTGGGTACGGACACCGCGGGCTCGGGGCGCGTCCCGGCGGCCCTCAACGGCGTCGTCGGTCTGAAACCGACCCGCGGCCTGGTCTCCACCGAAGGCGTCGTCCCGGCGTGCGCGAGCCTGGACTGCGTGACCGTGTTCGCCCGCACCCTCCCCGAGGCCCGGCACGCCCTGTCCCTGCTGGCGAGCCCGGCGCCGCCACCGCGCCGCCCCGGCCCCTGGCGGGCGGCTGTCGCCCGCCGGGCGGACCTCGGCGAGCTGGACCCCGGCTGGGCCGACGCCTACGACCGGGCCGTCGCCCGCCTCGCGAGGGCCGGCGCCGTCATCCGCCCGGCCGATCTGACGCCCTTCTCGGCCGCCGCCGCCCTGCTCTACGAGGGCGCGTTCGTCGCCGAGCGCTACACCGCGGTGGGCGACTTCATCGACAAGCACGCCGGCGCCGCGGACCTCGATCCGACCGTGGCCCGTATCATCACCGCCGCCCGCGAGCTGCCCGCGCACCGGCTCTTCGCCGACCAGGCGCGCCTGTCCGCGCTGCGTACCCTCGCCATGGCCGAACTCGGCGACGCCGACGCCCTGTTGCTGCCCACCGTGCCGGGTCACCCGACGCTCGGCGAGGTGGCCGCCGATCCGGTGGGCAGCAACAGCCGGCTGGGCAGATTCACCAACTCCGCCAATCTGCTGGATCTCTGCGCGGTCGCGGTGCCGGCCGGCGAGGTGGACGGCCGCCCGTTCGGCGTGATGCTGCTCGGCCCCGCGCAGTGCGACGACCGTGTCGCCGAGGTCGCGGGCCTGCTCGAACCGCCGCTGCGCATCAGCGTGGTGGGCGCCCATCTCACCGGCGGACCGTTGAACCACCAGCTCCGCGGCCTGGGCGCCCGCCTGCTCACCACCACCACGACCGCCGCGTCGTACCGCCTGTACGCCCTGCCCACCACGCCCCGGAAACCGGGCCTGGTCCGGGTCGCGGACGGCGGCGCCGCCATCGAGGCGGAGGTCTGGGAGCTGCCGGCCGCCGCCCTCGGCCGCTTCCTGGCCGCCCTTCCCTGCCCCATGGCCCTCGGCAGCGTCGAACTCGCCGACGGGTCCAGCACCCCCGGCTTCCTCTGCGAGCCCCTGGCCCTCCAGGACGCCGAGGACATCACCGCGTACGGCGGCTGGCGGGCCTACTTGGACGCCACCCGGTAGCGGGACCGGGTGGCGGCAGGCGGGCGGCAGGCGGGCGGGCGGCACAACCGGACCCGGATCGGACCGCGAGTCCGTTTTTATCGGGATACGATGCGGACCAAAGGTCCGTTTGCCCCCAGGGAACCGGTGCCGCCCGCCGAAGGGAGCCGCCTCAATGCCCGCCCCGCGTCATGAACGCGCCGACGCCGCCCGCAACCGCCGGGCCGTACTGGCCGCGGCCGAACGGCTGCTGAGCCAGAGCGGCAGACCGCACGTCACCCTCGACCAGGTCGCGGTGGCCGCCGGCGTCGGGAAAGGCACCGTCTTCCGCCGGTTCGGGTCCCGCACCGGTCTGTTCACCGCGCTGCTGGAGGAACGCGCCGCCGAGATGACCGAGTCGGTCCGGGCCGGTGCTCCCCCGCTCGGCCCTGGCGCCCCGCCCGCCGAGCGGCTGCGGGCCTTTCTGGAGGCGCTGGCCGAACTGGCAGTACGCAATGTGGCGCTGCTCGCCGCCCATGAACAGGCCTGCACCACGGGCAAGTTCCACGATCCGACCTATGTCTGCTGGCACTCCCACGTCACCGGGCTGCTGACCTTGACACACCCCGAGGACCCCGGCTTCGACGCCGCCGCCACCGCGCACATCCTGCTGGCCGCCTTCGACGGCGACCTCGTACAACTGCTGGCACCCGACGGCGACCCGCGGCGTCTGGCCGCGGCGGTCGGCGCCCTGGCCGCGGCCGCCACCCGCCCCACGCACGGCTGAGTCCTGCCCCCCCTGAACCTCTGAACCCCTGACCCAGTCGGCCTGGGCCCGCACCGCCGCACGGCGCGGGCCCGGAAGCCTCAGCCCACCGAGGAGTACGCCACCACTCCGCGCAGCAGCGCGTCCACCGCACGGCGCGAGTTCCGCCGCACCGGGCTGTTCTCCGGCGCCGCGTTGCCGATCTGGCCCAGGACGTCGATCAGTTGCTTGCACCACCGTACGAAGTCACCGGCCGGCATGTCGGCGTCGGAGAGCACCGAGTCGAGGCCGTGCCCGGACGCCCAACGGTAGGCGGCCCAGGCGAAGCCCAGGTCCGGCTCCCGCTGGCCGACACCCTCGGTCTGGCTGATCCCGCGGTCCTCCTCCAGGGCGTCGAGCCGGCCCCAGATCCTCACCATCTCCGCCAGCGCGGCTTTCGCGTTGCCGGTGGGCAGCTTCGGCGACACCGCGTCGTCGGACTGCCGGGACTCGAAGACAAGTGCCGAGGCGCAGGCGGCCAGTTCGGCCGGGCCGAGACCGTCCCACACCCCGTCGCGCAGGCATTCGCTGGCCAGCAGGTCGAGTTCGCCGTAGAGCCGGGCGAGCCTGCGGCCCTCCGGGGTGACCTTGTCGCCCTCCAGGTAGCCCAGTTCGGTGAGCACCGAGCAGACCCGGTCGAAGGTGCGCGCGATGGTGTTGGTGCGGCCTTCGATCCGGCGTTCCAGCTGCCGGGTGTCGCGGCGCAGCCGGTGGTAGCGCTCGGCCCAGCGGGCGTGGTCCTCACGCTCGTCGCAGCCGTGGCAGGGGTGGGCCCTGATCTCCGAGCGGAGCCGGGCGATCTCGGTGTCGTCGGCCGCGGCCGAGCGCTCCTTGCGGTGCCGGGAGGGCCCCGACCAGCCGGCCGTGCCGGCCTTACTGCGCATCGCGGAGGCCAGATCCCGGCGGGACTGCGGGCTGCGCGGGTTGAAGGTCTTGGGGATGCGCATCCGGTCCAGCGCCTCCACCGGCACCGGGAAGTCTATCTGCGCCAGCCGCTTGACCTGCCGCTCGGCGGTGAGCACCAGCGGCCGGGGACCGTCGTGGTACTCCTCGCCGTACCGGCCGCCGCTCGCCCGCCCGGCCGGAAGTCCGGGCTCGAGCACCAGCGCCAGGCCCGCGTACTTGCCGGCCGGCACATGGATGATGTCGCCGGGCTTGAGCTTCTCCAGCGCCTCGGAGGCCGCCGCCCGGCGCAGCGTCGCGCCCCGCCGGGAGAGTTCGGCCTCGCGGTCCTTCAGCTCACGGCGCAGCCGCATGTACGCGTCGAAGTCGCCGAGGTGGCAGGTCATCGAGCCCTTGTAGCCGTCGAGCCCCTCCTCGTTGCGCTGCACCTGCTTGGAGATGCCGACAACGCTGCGGTCCGCCTGGAACTGCGCGAAGGACGTCTCCAGCAGTTCGCGGGAGCGGTGCCGTCCGAACTGGCCGACCAGGTTGACCGCCATGTTGTACGACGGCTTGAAGGACGACCGCAGCGGATACGTACGGGTGCCGGCCAGTCCCGCGACGGCGCCCGGGTCGAAGCCGCGCTGCCAGAGCACCACCGCGTGCCCCTCGACGTCGATGCCGCGGCGGCCGGCGCGGCCGGTGAGCTGGGTGTACTCGCCGGGGGTGATGTCGGCGTGGGTCTCGCCGTTCCACTTGACGAGCTTCTCCAGGATCACCGTGCGCGCCGGCATGTTGATGCCGAGCGCCAGCGTCTCGGTGGCGAAGACCGCCTTGACCAGGCCCTGGACGAAGAGTTCCTCGACGACTTCCTTGAACGTCGGCAGCATGCCCGCGTGGTGGGCGGCGATACCGCGCTCCAGGCCCTCCAGCCACTCGAAGTAGCCGAGTACGTGCAGGTCCTCGTCGGGGATGGCGCGGGTGCGCTCCTCCACGATGGCCCGCACCCTGGCGCGGCCCTCGTCGTTGTTGAGCCGCAGCCCGGCGTAGAGGCACTGCTGGACGGCCGCCTCGCAGCCGGCCCGGCTGAAGATGAAGGTGATCGCCGGCAGCAGTCCCTCGGAGTCGAGGCGGTCGATCACCTCGGCGCGGCTGGGTGTCCACATCCGGCTGCGGGCCCGGCGCTCACGCTCGCGGTCGGCCTCCCGGCCGCGCTTGGCCCGCGGGTGGAAGGTCCGCTGGTTCTCCTCGCGGGCCAGTCGCAGCAGGTCGGCGTTGACCTCGCGGCGGCCGGCCTGCTGACCGGCACCGCCGGCCTTCTCCTCGAAGAGGTCGTACATCCGGCGGCCGGCCATCACGTGCTGCCACAGCGGCACCGGCCGGTGCTCGGAGACGATCACCTTGGTGTCACCGCGCACCGTGTCCAGCCAGTCGCCGAACTCCTCGGCGTTGGAGACGGTCGCGGAGAGCGAGACCAGGGTCACCGACGGTGGCAGGTGGATGATCACCTCTTCCCAGACCGCGCCGCGGAAGCGGTCGGAGAGGTAGTGCACCTCGTCCATCACCACATAGCCGAGGCCCTCCAGTGCCGGGGAGTTCGCGTACAGCATGTTCCGCAGCACTTCGGTGGTCATGACGATCACCGGGGCGTCACCGTTGACACTGTTGTCGCCGGTGAGCAGGCCGACCTTGTCGGCGCCGTAGCGCTTGGCGAGGTCGTTGTACTTCTGGTTGGAGAGCGCCTTGATGGGCGTGGTGTAGAAGCATTTGCGGCCCTCGGCGAGGGCCAGGTGGACGGCGAACTCGCCGACGATCGTCTTGCCCGACCCGGTGGGCGCGGCGACCAGAACCCCGCTGCCCGCCTCAAGTGCCTGGCAGGCCTCTATCTGGAAGGGGTCGAGGCCGAACTCGTACAGCTCGCGGAACTGGGCGAGTGCGGTGGCGTTCTCGGCGGCGCGGCGCCGGCTGGCCGCATAGCGCTCGGCTGGTGACATCTCTTCGGTCATCTCGTCAATGAGCCTACCTGCCACCACCGACACGGCGCGTGATCTTTGTCTCGCCGGCCGGCGCCTGCCCCGGGCGGCGCGGCCCGGGCCCGGCTCAGACCAGCAGCCGCAGCGCCCGGGGCACCGTCCGGGCGGCCAGCGGCAGCGGCCCGACCCGCTCGCCGTCCGCGTAGCCGGTGATGCCGTCGGCGGCCAGACCGACCCGGGCGGCACGGTGCACGGTCACCACCGGGTGGCTGGGGTGGGTGCCCCGGTAGACCCGCGGGAAGACCCGCAGCAGGGTGGTGCGGCTGCACGGCCCGACCACGCATACGTCGAAGAGCCCGTCGTCCATCCGGGCGTCCGCGCAGATCCGCATGCCGCCGCCGTAGGAGGTGCCGTTGCCGACCGCGATCAAGGTGGCCTCGATCTCCCGCTCGGGTGCGTCGTCGAGCCGGAGCCGGTAGGGGATCGGGCGCAGCGCGGCCAGCTCGGCGAGCATCGCCAGGTCGTAGCGGAACCGGCCGGCCGGCCACCGCATCCGGTTGCCGCGGTCGTTGACCCGGGAGTCGAAGCCGGAGGCGAGCACCGTGCCGAACCAGCGCTCCCCGGTCCTGCCCAGGTCCACCTCCCGGGTGCGGCCCTCCCGCAGCGCCGCCGCTATCGCGGCACCGGACGCCGCGGGGTTACGGACCGGCAGGCCGGTGGCCCGGGCGAAGTCGTTGCCGCTGCCGACCGCGACCACGCCGAAGGGGATACCGGTGCCGGCCACCGCCTGGAGGGCCAGTGAGACCATGCCGTCGCCGCCGACCGCGACCAGTGCGCCGGTGCCGCCGGCCACCGCCTGCCGGGCCCGGGCCAGCGCGTCGGCGGCGTCCTGACCGACGACGGTACGGACCTGGTGGCCGGCCTCCCGCAGCGCGTGGGCGGCCGGGCGGGCCGCGTGCGCGCCACGGCCACGGCCCGCGGTGGGATTGACGAAGAGGGTGATCTCGCTGGTCACGGGCGGACCCTACCCCGGGAAGGGCCGATCAGGGGAGATCACGGGAGGTCAGCGGGGGCCGGACCACCGCGGACCGCACCCGGTGCGGTCAGGTCGCGTCGTCGTAGCCGTCGTCGCCGCGGCGGCCCGGCTCCTCGAACGGCTGGCTCGACACCTGCTCCGGGATGTGGTTGAGCGACGACGCCTCGTCGGGGTCGAGGGCGAAGTCCGGGTCGGCGGCGCGGCGGCGCAGCCGGCGCCGGTCGTTGAAGAAGCAGATGCCCATCGCCACGAAGTACAAGAAGACGATCGGTGCTGCCAGCAGGCACATGGTGAGCGGGTCGCCGGTGGGCGTGGCGACCGCGGCGAAGACGGTGATGCCGATCACCATGCCGCGCCACCAGCCGAGCATCCGGCGGCCGGTGACCAGGCCGGTGAAGTTCAGCAGCACCAGGACCAGCGGCAGTTCGAAGGCCATGCCGAAGACGATGACCAGCCGGACGATGAGGTCGAGGAAGTCATCGAGCGGCAGCAGGTTGGTGGCGTCCTCCGGCACGAAGCCGATCATGATCCGGGCGGTCTGCGGCAGGATCTCGTAGGCGAGCAGCGCACCGGCGAAGAAGAGCGGCACCCCGGCGCCGACGAAGCCGAGCGTGTAGCGCTTCTCGTTCTTGTGCAGACCGGGCGCGAGGAACGCCCACAGCTGGTAGAGCCAGATCGGTGAGGCCGCGACGACACCGGCCATCAGCGAGACCTTCAGGGCGATGGAGAAACCGCCGAGCAGACCGTTGACGGTCATCGCCGCACAGGGCTGACCGTTCTTCTGGGTGATCGCGCCGTGCTCGCAGCCGACCGACTTCAGAATCGGACTCTGGAAGAAGTGGATGATGTCCTTGTAGAAGAACGCCGCCACGACGGTGACCACGATGATCGCCAGGACCGACTTGAAGAGCCTGTTGCGCAGTTCACGCAGGTGCTCCGCGAGAGGCATTCGCCCCTCGGGGTCCCTGGTCTCCTTGCGGGCAGTCTTGAGCACCCACGTCCTCGTCTCGTGCGGCAGCCGTCAGCGGCGCGTCCGGCTTGGTCCTTCGCCTGCGGGACCGGCCGCCACAACCGGCGGTCGGCCCTGACGTACGGTCCCGGATCAGGCCTGGGTCGGGGTCCGGTCGGCCGGCTCCGCGACCGGGCGGGCGCTGGCGGTGTCGCCGGGCGCGGCCTGGATGGTACGGGCGGTGGCCTGCTCCTGCGGGGTCTGCTCCGCGGCGGTGCCACCGTCGTTCTTCATCGCCTTGGCCTCGCTCTTGAGGATGCGGGCGGACTTGCCGAGCGAACGCGCCATGTCCGGCAGCCGCTTGGCGCCGAAGAGGACGACGACCACGAGGACGATGACGAGGAGTTCCCAGGGCTTCAGATTGCCGAGCATATGAGGTCTACCTTCTCACCGGGGCGGTGTGGTCCTTGCGACTTCGATCACCCGGCGTTCGGACAAGGGTCCGGCCGCCGTGCAGCAGCGATCGTAGCGTGCACCGGTGAACAGCGGGGAATGCCCCGGAATCCACCTGGCAGCGACCCTCCCCGGAGGATTCGGCTCGGCATCACCCAGCCGCGCTCCACGGGGGCCGCCCGGCCAGCGTACCCTCCTCCTGCGCCGGTACGGCAGGCTCAGCGGCGCGAGATCTCTCCGGCCCGCTCGGCCACCGGCTCCGCGGCCCGCCGCAGCCGCTCGCTCGCCCGGGTCAGCGCCTCGGTGCCGGCGGCGACCTGACGGGCCAGTTCCTGGACGGCGAGGAAGACCCGCACGGCGAGCACACCCAGCACCGCGAGGCCCGCGGCCGACAGGCCGACGCAGAGAAATAGCCACCACATGGCCTGCGAGCCTACCGGTCAGTGGGCGTGCAGCCGCATAGTGCGGACGCCGCCGGTGGTGAGGAGTTCCACGATCCGTTCGCCCGCCGGTTTGCGGACCGCCTGCCCGCACTCGGGGCAGGTGAAGGAGTAGAAGGTGGTGCGGGCCGAGCCGCCGATCGCCAGCCGCAGCGCGCCCGCGCCCAGTTCGAAGCTCTCCCGGCAGTGCGGGCAGCCGGCCCGGAAGAGCACCTGGCCGGGCGCGGGTGGCGGGCAGGCGGTGGCGGCGGTCATCGGTAGTACCTCACTCCCCGTAGGCGGCCAGGGCCTGTACGGCCGCGTCGCGCGCGTCACCGGCCAGTTCGGCGGGCGACACGATCCGGCCGTCGCGGCCCAGCCGCAGCGCGAGCCGCCGCAGTGAGCCGGGGTCGGGGGTGCGCAGCGTGATCCGCAGGCCGCCGTCGGGCAGTTCCTCGGCGCTGTCGTGCGGATAGTACTCGGCGACCCAGCGGCCCCCAGGGCCGACCTCGATGACCACTTCCGGGTCGTCGCCGGCCGGCTGCACCAGGCCCTGGGAGAGGTCACGCGGTTCGAGCCGGGGCGGGTCGGCGGGTTCGTCGAGGAGCTTGATCTCGGCGACCCGGTCCAGCCGGAAGGTCCTGCGGTCCTCCGACAGCCGGCACCATCCCTCGAAGTAGGTGTGGCCGACGGCGAAGAGGCGGATCGGGTCGACCTTCCGCTCGGTGAGGGTGTCGCGGGCAGGCGAGTAGTAGCGCATCCACAGCAGCCGGCGTTCGGTGATCGCCCGGTCGACGGTGGCGAAGACACTGCCCTCGGACTCGAAGGTGACCGAGAGCTGGTCGCTGGCGCCGGCCGCCTCGCCGGCCGCGGTCTCCAGCTTGGCGCCTGCCCGCAGCAGCGCCTGCCGGTCGCGGTCCCGCAGCCCCGGCAGGTTCGCCACCGCGCGGGCGGCCACCAGCAGGGCGGTGGCCTCGTCGGCGGCCAGCCGCAGGGGCTGCGCCACGTCGTCGGCGGTGCCGGGGTTGTGCCACCAGATGCGTTCGCCGTCGGTGTCGATGTCCAGCAGGTCGCCGCCGCGGAAGCTGGTCCCGCACAGCGGCAGCACATTGAGGTCGCCGATCAGCTCGGCCTCGGTGACCCCGAAGGCCTGCGCCACCTCACTGACCCGGGCGCCGGGCCGCTCCCGCAGATACGTCACCAGGGACAGCATCCGCCGGGTCTGGTCGATCGCGTTGCTCACAGCCCCGCCCCACTCCTCACTCGTCAGCCCTTCGCCACCGCGCGCAGCCGTTCCAGGACCTCGGCGCGCAGTTCCTCGGGGGCCAGGACGACCACGTCCGGGCCGAATTCGGCGAGCCAGGCGTCGAGGCCGTGGCCGTAGGGGATCTCCAGTTCGTCCCAGTCGGCGTCGACCGGGGTGGTGGTGACCGCGCGGGAGCGCAAGGGGTAGCCGCTGTCCCGGCGCAGCCGGATCCGGGCGGTGGCGGTGGCGCCTTCGCCCGCCCAGCTGGCGACGGTCGCCCGGACGTCCACGTGGTCGGGGACCTCGACGGTGAAGGCGCCGCGGGTCCGGACCTTGCCGCTGATCCGGGAGAGCCGGAAGACCCGGACGGCGCCGCGGTCGCGGTCGTGTCCCGCGACGTACCAGTGGCCGCGCCAGCACTCCAGCGCCCAGGGCTCGACCACCCGCGGCTCGGGCCGTACCGCGTTGGCCTTGCGGTAGTCGAAGGCGACCGCGCGCCGCTCGCGGGCGGCGAGCATCAGTGCCTCGAAGGCCGGTTCGGGGGCGGGGATACGCGGTTCGAGCACGCTGCTGGTGGCCTCGTACGGTACGCCGGCCGCGCGCAGCTTCTGCAGCGCCCCGCTGGCCGCCTCGGCGAGGCGGGCCTGCTGCCAGACCTTGGCGGCCAGACCCAGCGCGGCGGCCTCCTCGGGGTCGAGGGCGATGTCCGGCAGCCGGTTGCGGTCACTGCGGGCGAGGTAGCCGAACTCGCCGTCGAGGCTCTCCACGGTGTCGATGACCAGGCCGAGTTCCCGCAGGTCGTCCTTGTCCCGCTCGAACATCCGGTTGAAGGACTCGTCCGAGGTGACCTCGTGGTACGCCTCGATGGAGGTGCGCAGCTCGCGCTTGCTGACCGGGCGCCGGGTGTTCATCAGGCACAGCGCCAGGTTCATCAGCCGCTCGGCCTTGGCAATCGCCATCCCGCACCCCGCACCCTTCTTCAGCTCGCCCTCGACCGCCGAACCTACCGCTATCGGCGGCCCGGCCCCAAGCCGAGGGCCCCGCCGCACAGCGGGGCCCCCGGATGCGGCGAGCGGGTCCGAGCGCCGAGCGCCCGCAGGCGCGCGAACACGGACTAGACGGCGACCAGGTCGCAGACGAAGATCAGCGTCTCGCCCGGCTTGATCGCACCGCCGGCGCCGCGGTCGCCGTAGGCGAGGTGGGCGGGGATGGTCAGCTGGCGGCGCCCGCCGACCTTCATGCCCTGCACGCCCTGGTCCCAGCCGGCGATGACCTGGCCGACGCCGAGCTGGAACTGCAGCGGGGCGCCGCGGTTCCAGCTGGCGTCGAACTCCTCGCCGGAGGAGAAGGCCACGCCGACGTAGTGGACGGAGACGGTGTCCCCCGCCTTGGCGACGGCTCCGTCGCCCTCCCAGATGTCCTTGATCTCCAGGTCGGCCGGCGGCTCGCCGCCCGGGAAGTCGATCTCGGGCTTCTCGATGCTCACTTCGGTACTCCTTGTGCTGTTGCGGGCAACCTGGACAGTCTTGCAGACCTCACAGTTGGGCCAGGATGTCCAGGGTGAAGACCAGCGTGGAGTTGGCCGGGATCCCGTTGTTGGCCTGGGCGCCGTAGGCGACGTCGGGCGGGGTCACCAGCATCACCCGGCTGCCGACCTTCTTGCCGGCCAGGCCCTGCTGCCAGCCCTTGATCAGCTGCGCGAGCGGGAAGGCGGCCAGCTCGTTGCGGGAGTAGCTGGAGTCGAACTCCTTGCCGGTGTCCCAGAGCACGCCCTTGTACTGCAGCAGGAGGTTGTCGGTGGCCTTCACCTCGGCGCCGTCGCCTTCGATGATGTACTCGGAGACGAGCTTGGTGGGGGCCTTGGCGCCCTTGGGGATCGTGATGGACGGTGCCTTGCCGTCGGTGTTGGCGCCGACCTTCGGCAGGCTCGCGTTCGTCTGCGGGACGGCCTTGCCGGTGGCCGAGCTCTTGCCGTTGAAGCGGTTGATCACATCGATCACGAAGACCAGGGTGTCGGTGCCCTTGATGCCCGCGTCGGGGTTGCCCTGGGTGCCGTAGCCGAGGGCCGGCGGGATCGCCAGCTCCACCCGGCTCTTGACCTTCTGGCCGATCAGCGCCTGGTCCCAGCCGGGGATGACCTTCTGCTGGCCGAGGACATTGGTGTACGGGCCGCGGCCGAAGGAGGTGTCGAAGACCTTGGCGGTGTCCCAGACCTGGCCGACGTAGTTCACCTGAAAGTAGTCGCCGGAAGCCAGCGCCGGGCCGTCCCCGGTGATGACGGTCTTGACCGCCAGATCCTTCGAGGGGGCACCGGAGCCCTTGGCGACGGTCGGCTTCTGGCCGAAGGCGGTGCCGGCCGTGATGGGCGGCACCGGGCCGCTGACGATCTTCGCGGAGGGGCTGGCGCTCGCCGACGGCGTGCCCGACGGCGAGGCCGTGTCCGAGGCGGAATCCGACGGTGAGGAGGAGGCGTCGCTCTTGTCGTCGCTGCTGCCGCAGCCGGCGGCGGTGAGCAGAAGCGCGGGCACGGCGAGCAGTACGGAACGTCGGCGCACAGGGTTCCTCGTTCGGTTCGTCGGGGGTGGGGCAGGCGGACTCGGATTCCGCCGCCCCACACCCTACGGTGTGCGCTCCCGCCGTCACATACCGGCGATCAGCTTCTCCACCCGGTCGTCGACCGACCGGAAGGGGTCCTTGCAGAGCACGGTGCGCTGCGCCTGGTCGTTGAGCTTGAGGTGCACCCAGTCGACGGTGAAGTCCCGCCGCTGCTCCTGGGCCCGCCGGATGAAGTCGCCGCGCAGCCGGGCCCTGGTGGTCTGCGGCGGCACCGACTTGGCCTCGAAGATCTTCAGGTCACTGCAGATCCGCTTGGCCTGGCCCTTGCGCTCCAGCAGGTAGTAGAGCCCCCTGCGGCGGTGGATGTCGTGGTAGGCGAGGTCTATCTGGGCGACCCGGGGGTGCGACATGGTGATGTTGTCGCGGTTCCGGTAGCGCTCGATGAGCTGGTACTTCATCACCCAGTCGATCTCGGTGCCGATCTTGCTGAGATCGCCGCTGCCGATCGACTCCAGGGTGCGGCCCCACAGCTCCAGCACCTGCTCGATGACGCCGCTGCGGATGCCGCGGCGCTCGCAGAACTCCACCGCCTTGGAGTAGTACTCCTGCTGGATGTCCAGCGCGGAGGCCTCCCGGCCGGAGGCGAGCCGGACCTTGCGGCGCCCGGTGATGTCGTGGCTGACCTCGCGGATGGCCCGGATCGGGTTCTCCAGGGTCAGGTCGCGCATCACGGTGCCGGCCTCGATCATCCGCAGCACCAGGTCGGTGGCGCCGACCTTGAGCAGCATGGTGGTCTCGGACATGTTGGAGTCACCGACGATGACGTGCAGCCGGCGGTAGCGCTCGGCGTCGGCGTGCGGCTCGTCGCGGGTGTTGATGATGGGGCGGGAACGGGTGGTGGCGGAGCTGACACCCTCCCAGATGTGCTCGGCCCGCTGGCTGACGCAGAAGACCGCGCCCCGCGGGGTCTGCAGCACCTTGCCCGCGCCGCAGAGCAGCTGCCGCGTGACGAGGAACGGAATCAGGATGTCCGCCAGCCGGGAGAATTCCCCGTGCCGGGCGACCAGATAATTCTCGTGGCACCCGTAGGAGTTGCCGGCCGAGTCGGTGTTGTTCTTGAACAGGTACACATCGCCCGCGATGCCCTCCTCGTGCAGACGCCGTTCGGCGTCCACCAGAAGGCCCTCCAGGATGCGTTCACCGGCCTTGTCGTGCGTGACGAGTTCGGTGACGTTGTCGCATTCCGGAGTGGCGTACTCCGGGTGCGAGCCTACGTCGAGGTAGAGGCGGGCGCCGTTGCGGAGGAAAACATTGCTGCTCCGGCCCCATGACACGACACGGCGGAAGAGGTACCGCGCCACCTCGTCAGGGGACAGACGCCGCTGTCCCCTGAACGTGCATGTGACGCCGTACTCGTTCTCCAGCCCGAAAATGCGGCGGTCCATGTCTGAACATTACGCCTGATGCGTGGTGCTGAAACGAGGTTCGACCGAGCCGTTTCGATCTTTTTCCGCACCGGTTTCGAGGTTTGGAACCGTCAGGATTCGGCCGGTCAGCAGCAGTACGAGGGTGGCGACCACGCCGCAGACCGCGCTGACACCGAATCCGGCCCGGGTCCCGCCGTGTTGCGCGACCAGCCCGGCCACCGCCGTCCCCAGGGCCGCGCCCACCCCCATCGCGGTCACCACCCAGGAAAACGCCTCGGTCACCGTGCCCGCCGGGGCGTGTCGGTCCACGACGAGGAAGCCGCAGGCCAGGGTGGGCGCGAGGAAGAAACCGGACAGAACGGCGAGCAGCAGCATCCAGCCGAGCCCGGGGACGAGCACCAGCGGCGGGTAGCAGGCGGCCAGGCCCAGCGACAGCAGGCGCAGCCGGCGCTCCGGGACGCCCGCCCAGCGCCGGGCGCCGTAGGCGAGGCCGCCGGCCAGCGCGCCGGCCCCGTTGGCGGCCAGGACGTACGAGGTGGCGGAGTCGCCGCCGTGCGCGTCACCGTAGGCGACGGCGGCGAGCGAGAAGGCGCCCAGCGCGATGCCGATGAAGAAGCAGGCACACAGCAGGACGACCAGGCCGCGGGAGCGCAGGGCGCCCAGCCAGTGGGCCTCGCGGGCCTGTGCGCGCCACTGCCGGGACGGCCGGGAGGTGACCACGACCAGGGTGCCGGCGACGCCGAGCAGCCCGGTGAGGACCACCGCGGCGGCCTCGGAGGCGGTCGCCACCGCCGCGGTGACCAGCAGCGGTCCGACGGTGAAGAGCACCTCCTGGGCGGCGGCGTCCAGGGCGTACGCCTTCTGCACCTGGTCCTCGCGGGGCAGTACGGACGCCCACAGCGCGCGCAGGCCGCCCTCCAGCGGCGGGGTGGCAAGGCCGGCCAGCAGTACGGCGGCGACCGCCACCGGCAGCGGCTCCGGCCCGGTGACGGCGAGCAGGGCGAAGCCGGCCGCCGAGAGCAGCGCGGCGGCGGCCATCACGCGGGGCTGGCCCCGCTTGTCCACCGCCCGGCCGAGCAGCGGCTGCCCGATCGCCACGGCCAGTCCGAAGAGCGCGGACAGCGTCCCGGCCAGCCCGTAGCCGGCGCCCTGGGAGCGCAGGAACAGCACGATGGCCAGCGCCGACATCCCGTTCGGCAGCCGCCCCAGCAGCGTCCCGCCGAGCAGCCGCGCGGCATACCGCGTCCGCAGCAGCTCACCGTAACCCGTCGCCGCCATGTTTCCCCCATCGTGAGTGTTACGTATAACGTCGATCGGTCATACGTACCATGTGGGCGGCCCCCGGTCCACCCGCCGGGTGCCCCCGGCCCCCTGATGAGAGCGGAGCAACAGTGCGGCACGCCTCCGGCGCGGTCCCCCCGCCCACCACGCGCCCCCGCCCGGGCGAACGCGGCGCGGGGGCGTGATGGGGGGCGGGAGCGTGATGGGGAGGGGCCGGCCGACGTCACGGGATGTGGCGCGGGTCGCGGGGGTGTCGCAGGCGACCGTGTCCCTGGTGCTCGGGGGCAAGTGGCACGGGCGGGTGTCGGAGCGGACCGCCCAGGCGGTACGGGTGGCGGCCGGCGAACTCGGCTACCGGCCCAATCTGGCCGCCCGCAACCTCCGGCTCGGGCGGACCAGGACCGCGCTGCTGGTGGTGCCCGCGCTGACCAACGAGTACTTCGCCCGGATCTGCACCGGCGCCGCCCAGGTGGCGGCCGAGCACGGCTTCGCGGTGGTGCTCTACCCCTCCCCCGAGGGCATCGGACCGGCCAGGGACCCCTTCGCCTCGGCGCGGGCCGCGATCGACGGGGTGATCGCCTCCTCGATGGCGGCCGACGCGCTCGCCGGCATCGGCGGCGGCGGGCTGCCGCTGGTGATGCTGGACAGCGACCCGGCCGCACCGGGCGGCGCCCCGACGGTGAACCTCGCGGTGGCCGACGGCATCCGCCAGATCACCCGGCACCTGCTGGCGCTGGGCCACCGCCGCTTCCTCCACCTCGCCGGCGACGTGGACGCCTGGACCTTCCGGATCCGGGCCGAAACCGTCGCCGCCGAGCTGAGCCGCGTACCCGACGCCGTCCTGCTGCACACCGAGCACTCCGCCCTGGACGCGCCGGCGGCCCGGGAGGCGACGCTGCGGGCGCTGGCCCGGCCGGGGCCCCGCCCCACCGCGCTGCTCTGCGACGACGACATCCTGGCGGCCGGCGCCTGCAAGGCCCTGCGGGGGCTCGGCCTGGACATCCCCGGCGAGCTCTCGGTCTCCGGTTTCGACGATCTCTCGCTGGCGACGGCCATCGACCCGGAACTGACCACCGTTCGGCTGCCCGCCGAAGAGGTGGGAGCGGCCGGCATGACGGCGCTGCTCGCCCTGCTCGACGGCGCCCCCGCGGCGGGCGGCGAACTGCCGGTCGAGCTGGTGGCGCGCGCCTCCACCGGACCGGCGCCCCGCTAAGGGCCACGCGGCCCGCCCCCGGGCTCGGCTCCGGACCCGGGCGGGAAAAGGGCGGTGCCCCGGCAGCAGCAGCCGGGGCACCGTACGCCTGGGGAAGCAGGACCCGGGGGTCTACTCCTCGTCGTCGGAAGGGTCGTCGGTCTTGGCGGTGGCCGCGCTCTCGGTGTCCAGCAGCCGGGAGAGCTGGCGGCCCAGGATCCGCTTGAACTTGCGCTGCTGCGGCCGGGTGCGGTCGAGCACCGCGACCTCCAGCTGCTCCGCGGTGAGCGTGCGGTCCCCGCCGTTGGTGTCCCGGCTGAGCGACTCCACCGCCAGCGCCAGCGCCTCCGCGAGGGTCATCCCGTCGCGGTGCCGCTGGTCGAGGAAGCTGCCGATCTGGTCGGAGTTGCCGCCGACCGCCACCGCGCCGTGCTCGTCCACGATCGAGCCGTCGTGCGGCAGCCGGTAGATCTGGTCGTCCTCGGGGGCCGAGCCGACCTCCGCGACGATCAGCTCCACCTCGTACGGCTTCTCCCCGACGCTGGAGAAGATGGTGCCGAGCGTCTGGGCGTAGACGTTGGCCAGCCCACGGGCCGTCACGTCCTCGCGGTCGTAGGTGTATCCGCGCAGATCGGCGTAGCGGACGCCGCCGATCCGCAGGTTCTCGAACTCGTTGTACTTGCCGACCGCCGCGAAGGCGATCCGGTCGTAGATCTCGCTCACCTTGTGCAGCGCGCGGGACGGGTTCTCGGCGACGAAGACGATGCCGTCGGTGTACTGCAGCACCACGACGCTGCGACCGCGCGCGATCCCCTTGCGGGCGTACTCGGCGCGGTCCGCCATGGCCTGCTGAGGCGAAACGTAAAAGGGCGTGGACACCGGCTAACCGTGCCTTTCTGCTGTCGGCGCTGTGAGAGGGGTGTACGGCGGATGGCCGCCGCCTGGCTGACCGGCCGTCACAGCACCTGTGCCTGGGGTCCGTCGGGGCGCTCCAGGCGTCCGTCGACCACCGTCTGGGCGATCTCGGCGACCTCCGCGTCGCTGAGCCGGCGGAAGCCGTCCTCGGTGATGACCGTGATGATCGGGAAGATCTTCCGGGTCAGGTCGGGGCCGCCGGTGGCCGAGTCGTCGTCAGCCGCGTCGTAGAGCGCCTGGATGACCGCGGTGGACATCTGGCGCTCGGTGAGGTCGCTGCGGTAGAGCTTCTTGAGGGCGCCGCGGGCGAAGACCGAGCCGGAACCGGTGGCGGAGAAGCCGTGCTCCTCGCTGCGGCCGCCGGTCACGTCGTAGGAGAAGATGCGGCCCTTGCCGCGCTCGGTGTCATAGCCCGCGAAGAGCGGCACCACGGCCAGGCCCTGCAGGGCCATCGCCAGATTGCCGCGGATCATCGTGGACAGCCGGTTGGCCTTGCCCTCCAGGGAGAGCGTCGCCCCTTCGATCTTCTCGTAGTGCTCCAGCTCCAGCTGGAAGAGTTTCACCATCTCCACCGCGAGCCCCGCGGTGCCGGCGATCCCGACCGCGGAGAACTCGTCCGCCGGGAACACCTTCTCGATGTCACGCTGAGCGATCACATTGCCCATCGTGGCCCGCCGGTCGCCAGCCAGGATCACGCCGTCGGCGAAGGTGGCGGCCACGATCGTCGTCCCGTGCGGCAGTTCGATCGCCCCCTTGAGCGGCGGCAGCGTCCGGCCTCCGGGCAGCAGCTCGGGCGAGTGCTCCCCCAGGAAGTCGAGGAACGAGGACGACCCGGGCGTCAGGAAGGCGGCCGGCAGTCGCCCGGTGCTACGAGTGTTGGCTTCCACACGATTCCTTCCACACGATCATGAAGTCGGTACGGACCCTACCCGCGGCCCGGAAATCCATCCGCCCCGCGGTCTGGTACGCGCGGGGCGGGCGGAAGGGTGAGCGGCTACTGGCCGCCCTTCTGGACGAAGGAGCGCACGAAGTCCTCCGCGTTCTCCTCAAGGACGTCGTCGATCTCGTCCAGGACGGAGTCCACGTCGTCCGAGAGCTTCTCGTGGCGTTCCTTGAGGTCGTCGGCTGCCTGGGAGTCCTGCTGGGTCTCCTCGACCTCCTCCGTGGAACGCGTCGCCTTCTGCTGTCCGCCGTCGGTGTCCTTCGTAGCCATGTCCCTCACCCCGCTCGGTTGCGTGCCTACAAGATCAGACCCTACAAGCAGGGTCCGACTCCGGCTCTGGATTACTTGAACGTCCGAGGACTACCGGGTTGTTTCCCGGTTCTGACCCGTTTCAGCCCCCGGGCGGGCTTCGGGATCAGCCGCCGGACAGGATCCGGACCAGGTCTTCGGCGGTACGGCAGCGGTCGAGCAGCTCCTTGACGTGCTTGCGGGTGCCGCGCAGCGGCTCCAGGGTGGGGACCCGCTGGAGGGAGTCACGGCCGGGCAGATCGAAGATCACCGAGTCCCAGGAGGCGGCCGCGACGTCGTCCGCGTACTGTTCGAGGCAGCGGCCGCGGAAGTATGCCCGGGTGTCCTCCGGAGGCTTGTTGACCGCCCTGAGGACCTCCGGCTCGTCGAGCAGCCGCTGGATGCGCCCACGGTCCACCAGACGGTTGTAGAGGCCCTTGTCGGGCCGTACGTCGGCGTACTGCAGGTCGACCAGGTGCAGCCGGGCGGCGTCCCAGCCGAGGCCGTCACGGCGCCGGTAGCCCTCCAGCAGCTCTTTCTTCGCCACCCAGTCCAGCTCGCCGGCCAGGCTCATCGGATCGTTCTCCAGCCGGTTGAGCACGTCCTCCCAGCGGCCCAGCACGTCCAGGGTCTGCTCGTCGGCGTCGGCGCCGTACCGCTCCTCGACGTATTTGCGGGCCAGCTCGTAGTACTCCATCTGGAGCTGGACCGCGGTGAGGGTGCGCCCGTTACGCAGCGTGATGAGCTGGTGCAGGCCGGGGTCGTGGGAGACCTCGTGCAGGGTGCGGACCGGCTGGTCGACGGCGAGGTCCACCTTGATGAAGGAGTCCTCGATCATGGACAGCACCAGCGCGGTGGTGCCCAGCTTGAGGTAGGTGGACAGCTCGGAGAGGTTGGCGTCGCCGATGATGACGTGCAGCCGCCGGTACTTCTCGGCGTCGGAGTGCGGTTCGTCGCGGGTGTTGATGATGGGGCGCTTCAAGGTGGTCTCCAGGCCGACCTCGACCTCGAAGTAGTCCGCCCGCTGGCTGAGCTGGAAGCCGTCCTCGTGGCCGTCCTGGCCGATGCCGACCCGGCCCGCACCGGTGACGACCTGCCGGGAGACGAAGAACGGGGTGAGGTGCCGCACGATGTCCGAGAACGGGGTCTCCCGCCGCATCAGGTAGTTCTCGTGCGTGCCGTAGGAGGCGCCCTTGTTGTCGGTGTTGTTCTTGTAGAGGTGGATCGGCTGGGCGCCGGGGATCTGCCCGGCCCGCAGCGCCGCCTCGGCCATGATCCGCTCGCCGGCCTTGTCCCAGAGCACGGCGTCACGCGGATTGGTGATCTCGGGCGAGGAGTACTCGGGGTGGGCGTGGTCCACATAGAGCCGCGCGCCATTGGTGAGGATCACATTGGCCAGGCCGATGTCCTCGTCGGTGAGCTGGGTGGTGTCCGCAGCTTCCCGGGCGAGATCGAAGCCGCGGGCGTCCCGCAGCGGGTTCTCCTCCTCGAAGTCCCAGCGGGCGCGGCGCGCCCGGTGCATCGCCGCCGCGTAGGCGTTGACGATCTGGGACGAGGTGAGCATGGCATTGGCGTTGGGGTGGCCGGGCACGGAGATCCCGTACTCGGTCTCGATGCCCATTACTCGCCGTACGGTCATGCGGCCCTCCTTGCCCGGCTCCGGTCCGTATGGGCCGGAAAACACACCGGCTGCGGGTACCCGCGTCGGGACCCGCAGCCGGAGGGTAGTGCTTACAGATACTGTCCGGTGTTCGCCACGGTGTCGATGGAGCGTCCGGTGTCCGCTCCCTGCTTCCCGGTCACCAGGGTGCGGATGAACACGATCCGCTCGCCCTTCTTACCGGAGATCCGGGCCCAGTCATCGGGGTTGGTGGTGTTGGGCAGGTCCTCGTTCTCCTTGAACTCGTCCACGCAGGCGGCGAGCAGGTGGGAGACGCGGAGCCCGCGCTGGTCCTGGTCGAGGAAGGCCTTGATCGCCATCTTCTTGGCCCGGTCCACGATGTTCTGGATCATCGCTCCGGAGTTGAAGTCCTTGAAGTACAGGACCTCCTTGTCACCATTGGCGTAGGTGACCTCCAGGAAGCGGTTCTCCTCGCTCTCCGAGTACATCCGCTCCACCACGGACTGGATCATGGCGTCCACGGTGGCGGCGGGCGACCCGCCGTGCTCGGCGAGATCATCACCGTGCAGGGGGAGGGTGTCGACGAGGTACTTGGTGAAGATGTCCTTGGCCGCCTCGGCGTCCGGACGCTCGATCTTGATCTTCACATCCAGGCGGCCGGGCCGCAGGATCGCGGGGTCGATCATGTCCTCGCGGTTGGAGGCGCCGATCACGATGACGTTCTCCAGGCCCTCCACACCGTCGATCTCGGCGAGCAGCTGGGGGACGATGGTGTTCTCCACGTCCGAGCTGACACCGGAGCCACGGGTGCGGAAGAGGGATTCCATCTCGTCGAAGAAGACGATGACGGGAGTGCCCTCGGAGGCCTTCTCACGAGCCCGCTGGAAGACCAGGCGGATCTGCCGCTCGGTCTCGCCGACGTACTTGTTGAGCAGCTCGGGACCCTTGATGTTGAGGAAGTAGCTCTTCCCCTGGGGCTGGCCGGTGACCTCGGCGACCTTCTTGGCCAGCGAGTTCGCGACCGCCTTGGCGATGAGCGTCTTGCCGCAGCCGGGCGGGCCGTACAGGAGCACGCCCTTCGGCGGACGGAGCGCGTACTCCTTGAAGAGGTCGGCGTGCAGATACGGCAGCTCCACCGCGTCGCGGATCTGCTCGATCTGGTTGCCGAGGCCGCCGATCTGGCGGTAGTCGATGTCGGGGACCTCTTCGAGAACCAGCTCCTCGACCTCGCTCTTGGGCACACGCTCGTACACGTAGCCGGAGCGGGGTTCGAGCAGCAGGGCGTCGCCGGCCCGCAGGGCGCCGTCGAGCAGCGGTTCGGCGAGCCGCACCACCCGCTCCTCGTCGGTGTGCCCGATGACCAGGGCGCGCTCGCCGTCCTCCAGGATCTCCTTGAGGGTGACGATGTCTCCGACCCGCTCGAATTCCATGGCCTCGACCACGTTGAGCGCTTCGTTGAGCATCAGCTCCTGGCCGCGCCGGAGCTCCTCCAGTTCCACGGACGGGCTGACGTTCACCCGGAGCTTGCGCCCGCCGGTGAAGATGTCCGCGGTGCCGTCCCCATTGGCCTGCAGGAACACGCCGAAGCCGGCGGGCGGCTGGGCGAGCCGGTCGACCTCCTCCTTGAGGGCCACGATCTGGTCGCGGGCCTCACGGAGCGTGTTGGCCAGCCGTTCGTTGTTCGCGGACACGCCCGCCAGATTGGTCTGCAGCTCGACGATCCGCTCCTCGAGAATTCTCGTGTGCCGCGGAGAGTCGGCGAGCTTGCGTCGCAGGACGGCGATCTCCTGCTCTAGAAAGGCGACCTGGCTCATGGGATCTTCCGATCCACGAGCGGGTCGGCCGCCACGGTTGTAGTCGTCGTCGTGGGCCGCCACGGTCCTCACCTCCTCCAAGGGGAGCTGGACGTTTCCAGACCCTACCTGGGCCAGGTGGGGTTGAAACCCCTAGATCACAAAGACGATCGCGGTGTGTCCGATCTTCACCCTTGCGCACGTCCCTCCGCCACTGAGATACCCGCCGATCTCCATCCGAAAGCCGCCGGTTGTATCGTCGTTTCGGTCAACCGCCTTCGACGGTGGTCTCTTCCCGAACGAACAACAGCAGGCGAGGGTTTCCGTGAGCAACGAGACGGCCGAAGCGCTCGAAGTCTGGATCGACCAGGACCTGTGCACCGGTGACGGGATCTGCGTGCAGTATGCGCCTGAAGTATTCGAACTGGACATCGACGGCCTGGCCTATGTCAAAGGCAGCGACGACGAGCTGCGGCAGTCGCCCGGGGCAACCGTCCCGGTGCCGCTGACCCTGCTGCGCGATGTCGCCGATTCGGCGAAGGAGTGCCCCGGCGACTGCATCCATGTGCGCCGGGCCGCCGACAAGGTCGAGGTTTACGGGCCGGACGCCGACTGACCTGCGGGTTCTCCCGAGCCGGGTGTTTCCCCGGCCCGGTCTGCCGGGGCTTTGACCGGGGCTTTGACCGCGGCTTTCAGATGCTGTTGTCCGCCGGCCCCGGGAGCGCCACATAGCGGTCGCCCCGCCACTCCCAGGTGTAGGTGCGCCGCAGGTCGGGGCAGCATCGCGGGGTGGTGTCGCTGGAGAAGCCCAGCACGGTGGCCTTGACGGTCCTCCCGGCCAGCCGGAAGTTCTCGACCTCCCGCTGGTCCTGCGGCCTGACCAGGGTCTCCGCTATCCGCGGGGCGCCGGCGGCGGTGCTGGAGAGCACGTACACGGCGCTGGGCGGGGTGCCGACGTCGGAGTGGCAGCTGACCACCACGACGGTCTCCGGGCGCCCGTCGCCGTCCAGGTCGGCGGTGACCTTCGAGAGCACGTCGGTCTTCGCGCCGGGCGCGCAGTCCAGCGGGTAGCTGACGGCCGCCGGGTCCGGCGGCGGCACCGGACGGGCCGGGGCGGTGCTCGCGGGTCTGTCCGCGGCGGGTTCCTGCGAGGCGTCCGCCGGCTCCACCAGGGCGACGGCGGCGACCACCGCGCCCAGACCCAGCGCGGTGCTGATCCAGTGCACGGAACGGCTGCGGGTGTGCGGATGGGCCGGGCCTGCGGACGGCTGCACGCGCCTGTCTCCTGGGGTCGGACTCGAACGGTGGGGGTGGCCAGCATGGTGCCATATGTCACACCGCCGCGGAACGCCGGGGCGCCCCGGCGTGCGCCGGGCGCGCTCGGGATCTTCCCCGGGCCGCTCCCCGAGGGATTCGCCGAGCCCTTCCCGGCCCGGACGCGGGCAGCAGAACGCCGCCGCCGGTGTCCGGGAACGGACAAACCGGCGGCGGCGCGGTGAAGTTGGCCGGAATCCTACGGCCGGGTCACTCTTCGGCGGCGGATCCCCCGCTGCCGCTGCCAGGACCGGTGTAGTCCTCGCCGTACGCGCCCTTGGCAGGCCGGCGGCGCCGCAGTGGCGGCTCCACGCCGTCGGCGAGCCGGCGGGCGGTGAGCAGGAAACCGGTGTGGCCGATCATCCGGTGGTCGGGCCGGACCGCGAGGCCCTCCACGTGCCAGGTGCGGACCATGGTCTCCCAGGCGGCCGGCTCGTTGAAGCTGCCGTGCTCGCGGATCGCCTCGACGGTACGGGCGAGCTGGGTGGTGGTGGCCACATAGGCGCACAGGATGCCGCCGGGGACCAGCGCCTTGGCGACCGGCTCCAGGCACTCCCAGGGCGCGAGCATGTCCAGGATGACCCGGTCGACGTCGGTGTCCGAGAGGTTGTCCTGGAGATCACCGACGGTGAGCTGCCAGGCGGGGTGCGGGCTGCCGAAGTACCGCTCGACGTTCTGGGTGGCGATCTCGGCGAAGTCCGCGCGGCGCTCGTAGCTGTGCAGCATGCCCTGGTCGCCGATCGCCCGCAGCAGGAAGCTGCTCAGCGAGCCCGATCCCACCCCTGCCTCGACGACGCGGGCGCCGGGGAAGATGTCGGCCATCGCCAGGATCTGCCCCGCGTCCTTGGGGTAGACCACGGCGGCGCCGCGGGGCATGGACAGGACGTAGTCGGGGAGCAAGGGGCGCAGCGCGAGATAGGCGACGTTTCCCGTGGTTCTGACCACACTGCCCTCGGGGGCACCGATCAGCTCGTCGTGCGGGAAAGCGCCCTTGTGGGTGTGGAACTGCTTTCCGGCTTCGAGCGTGAAGGTGTAGTGGCGTCCCTTGGGATCGGTGAGCTGGACCTGGTCCCCGACTTTGAAGGGCCCGCGACGGCGGGCGGCACCAGTCGGTTCGGACATGCCGCTTATCTTAGGGGTTCGCCCCGCACCGCCTTGACCGCCGCCGGCCAGGGGCCGAAGGCTCCGGCGCTCCGGGGGCGGGCCGGGCCGCCGCACAGCAGGCGCCCCTGGACCAGCGCCTAGTTGCGGGACATCGCGGCCAGGAAAGCGCGCTCGACGTCGGCTGTGGACAGGACGCCGTAGATCTCGCCGGTGGGCTCGACGACGAGGTACTCGGTGGAGGGGTTGGCGCGCAGCTGGTCGAGGAGGGCTTCCCCGGTGAGTTCGGCGGAGACCCGCATCCCGGGGGTGAGGTCCTGGGCGAGGCCGCTGACGGCCACCCACGGGCGGCGGTGCTCGGGGATGGAGACGATTGCGGACTCACGGACCAGCGCGGTGGGGTCACCCTTGCCGTCGACCACCACCAGCGCCCGGGCGCCCGCCTCGTTCGCCCGCCGCAGCGCCTCGGAGAGCGGGGTGTCGGAGGCGACCGGCACCGCCCGCCGGGTCAGGGTGCGCGCCCGCAGGCCCGGCAGCCTTTCCTGCAGCCGGGCCATCCGCAGGCTGTTGCCCGCGCCGGTCCAGATGATCGCCGCGAGCACCGCGGCGAGCAGCGCGTCGGTGAGCGAGTCCGCCCCGCTGCCGGCGCCGTTGCCGGCATATGACAGCAGCGGCAGTCCGATGAGGACCGCGAGCGCGAGGCCCCGGCCGGCCCAGGCGGCGGCCACCGTGCCGGCCATCGGCCGGCCGGTGATCTTCCAGACCACGGCGCGCAGCATCCGGCCGCCGTCCAGCGGCAGCCCGGGCAGGAAGTTGAAGATCGCCACGATCAGGTTGCTGACCATCAGTCCGGCGAGCAGCACTCCCGGCACGGTGCCCCGCTCGACCAGCTGCATCCCGCCGAAGAAGACCGCGGCCAGCACCAGCGACAGCAGCGGCCCGACGAAGGCCAGCACGAATTCGCGGCCGGGGGTCTCGGACTCCTTCTCGATCTCCGAGACGCCGCCGAAGAACTGCAGCTGGATCCGGCGGACCGGCAGGTCGAAGCGGAGCGCGGCGACGGTGTGGGCGAGTTCGTGGATGAGCACGGAGGCGTAGAAGGCGACCGCGAAGAAGAGCGAGACGAGGTAGCGGAGCCGGCCGAGCTCGGGCAGTACGCTGTCGAGCTGACCGCCGAAGACCCAGGTGATCAGCGCGGCGACGAGGAACCAGCTGGGCGCCACATAGATCGGCACGCCGAAGAAGCGGCCCATCAGCAGCCCGCCGCCCGGGTTCCGGGAGGGCTTGTCGGAGTTGCCGTCGCCGTCCTGGCCGGGGGGGCGGGTGTCCTGGGACGGCGGCCGACCGCTCTCGCTCACTTGTTCCCCTCGTGCTGATAAAAACCCTCGTACCGATCATGCGGGACAAGGGGCTCCGCGGCCATGCTATTGCCCTGTTCCGCCGGACACGTACCGGCACTGTCGGTGGCGGGCCGTAAGGTCGTCCCCCATGGGGACCCCTGCCGAGATTCCACCGCCGCGCCCGTCCACGGCTTCCGCGACCGCCCGCCGGCCGCCGTCCGCACCGGTTGCGCTGTCGCCGTCGCGCGCCGCGGACTTCATGCGCTGCCCGCTGCTGTACCGGCTGCGGGTGATCGACCGGCTGCCGGAGAAGCCCAGCGAGGCCGCGACCCGGGGCACCGTGGTGCACGCCGTGCTGGAGCGGCTCTTCGACGCGCCGGCCGCCGAGCGGACCGCGGACCGGGCCCGGTCGATGGTGGCCGGTGAGTGGGAGCGGCTGCGGACGGCCCGGCCGGAACTGGCCGCTCTCTTCACCGCGGCGGAGGGCGCGGCGGACCCGGCGGCGCTGACGGCGTGGCTGGAGAGCGCGGAGAAGCTGGTGGAGCGCTGGTTCGTGCTGGAGGACCCGACCCGGCTGGAACCCGCGGAGCGCGAGCTGTACGTGGAGACGGTGCTGGAGTCCGGGCTGACGCTGCGCGGTTACGTGGACCGGCTGGACGTCGCCGCGGCCACCGGCGATCTGCGGGTGGTGGACTACAAGACCGGCAAGGCGCCCCGCCCGGAGTACGCCGACGAGCCCCTGTTCCAGATGAAGTTCTACGCGCTGGTGCTGTGGCGGCTGCGCGGGGTCGTGCCGCGCCGGCTGCAACTGGTCTATCTGGGCAGCGGGGACGTGCTCACCTACGACCCGACGGAGCAGGACCTGCGGGCCACCGAGCGGAAACTGCTCGCGCTGTGGGAGGCGATCAGGGCGGCCACCGTCAGCGGTGACTGGCGGCCGCGCCGCACACCGCTCTGCGGCTGGTGCGACCACCAGGCGTTCTGTCCCGAATTCGGGGGGACTCCCCCGCCCTACCCCCTGGCGGAAATCGCGGGCGCGCCGCCGGTCGTGGGCGAGAATGGTCCGGTCTAGCGAAGGAGTACCTGTGGCGATCCGCGTCCTGCTGGTGGACGATCAGCCCCTGCTGCGCACCGGTTTCCGGATGATCCTGGAGGCCGAGCCGGATCTGGCCGTGGTCGGCGAGGCCGGTGACGGGCAGCAGGCGCTGGACCAGGTGCGGGCGCTGCAGCCCGATGTGGTGCTGATGGACATCCGGATGCCGCGGATGGACGGGGTGGAGGCCACCCGGCAGATCACCGGCCCGGACCGCTCGGGGCCGGCGAAGGTGCTGGTGCTGACCACCTTCGACCTGGACGAGTACGTGGTGGAGGCGCTGCGGGCCGGTGCCAGCGGTTTCCTGCTCAAGGACGCGCCGGCCGCGGAACTGGTGCAGGCGATCCGGGTGGTCGCCGCCGGTGAGGCGATGCTGGCGCCGAGCATCACCCGGCGGCTGCTGGACAAGTACGCGGGACGGCTGCCCTCGGGCGACGAGACGGTGCCGCAGCCGCTGAACTCGCTGACCGAGCGCGAGGTCGAGGTGCTGCGGCTGGTGGCCAGGGGCCTGTCCAACGCGGAGATCGCCGCGGAGCTCTTCGTCAGCGAGACCACGGTCAAGACGCATGTGGGCCACGTGCTGACCAAACTGGCGCTGCGCGACCGGGTGCAGGCGGCGGTGTACGCCTACGAGAGCGGACTGGTGCGCCCCGGAGCCGGCTGAGGACCCCGGGGCGCGTACGGCGAGCGCGGCGGGCGTCAGCCGGTGACGCCGCGGCCCAGCTCCCAGAACTGCGTGGTGGTGGACTGGTTCAGCGCCCACTCGACGCCGGTGATGTCACTGCGCGAGGCGATGTACTGCTTGCCCTGCCACAGCGGCAGCATGGGCACGTCCTCGGCGATCATGTCCTGCGCCTGCTGGAAGGCCGGCGTCGCGGTGCTCCGCTCGGACTGGCGGCGGGTCTCGGGCAGGATCGTGTTCTGGATCGTGGTGTTGTTGTACGGCAGGTTGAGGAAGTTGTCCTTGTCGAAGAACGGCGCGATGTAGTTGTCCGGGTCCGGGAAGTCCGGGAGCCAGCTGATCGCGAAGATCTGGTACTTCCGCTGCGAGGCGGCCTTCAGGAAGGCGCTCCACTCCTCGCTCTGCACCTGCACGTCGAAGAGCCCGCTGGCGTCCAGCTGCCGCTTGATCTCCTCGGCCTCGGGCTTGTTGACCGTACCGCCGGTGTCCTGGCGGTAGTTGATGGTCAGCGGCACCTTGCCGGTGACCCCCGCGGCCTTCAGGTCGTTCTTGGCCTGGGAGACGCTGGGGTTCTGGTACTTGTTGAAGAACGAGTTGGTGTGGCTGGTGATGCCCTGCGGCACCACGGAGTACAGCGGGTCGGCGGTGCGCTGGTAGATGTCCTTGGTGATCGCCTGCCGGTCGATGACCTGGGCGATGGCCTGGCGGACCGCCTTGTCCTTCAGGCTCGGCGAGGTGGTGTTCAAGAACAGGTACCGGGTCTCGCCGCCGGGCGCCTCGGTGAGCTTGATGTCCGAGTCGGTGCTGTTCTGCAGCTCGGTGATCTGCTCCGGCGCGATGGTGCGGCTCATCACGTCGATGGCGCCGGACTTGAGCGCGGCTTCCATCTTGGCGGAGTCGTTGAAGAGCTTCAGCTCGACCTTGTCGTTGTTGATCTTGTCGATGCCGTCGTAGTGCGAGTTCTTGGTGAACTCCGCCTGCTTGCCCTGGTCGAACGAGTTGAGCACGTACGGCCCCGAACCGACCAGCTTGAAGCCGTTGAACGGCTTGCCCGGGTCGTACACCTTGCTGTCCACGATGGCCGCGGCCGGGGTGGCGAGCTTGGCCGGGAAGGTGGCGTCCGGCGCCTTGAGGTGGAAGATCACGGTCTTGTCGTCAGGGGCGTTGACGGTCTTCACGTCGGATATCAGGGTCGACGGGCCGGTGGGCCAGGCGACCTTCTGCATCCGCTCGATGGAGAACTTCACGTCCTGCGCGGTGAGGCTGTGGCCGTTGGAGAACTTCAGGCCGTCGCGCATCGTGCACTGGTACGTGAGGCCCGAAGTGTCCGCGTAGTGGCACTCCTTGGCCGCGTCCGGGGTGGGCGTGGTGCTTCCGCGGGTGTACCCGAGCAGCATCTGGAACGTGTTGTAGAAGACGTTCCAGGTGGCCGTGTCGTACGACGTGGCCGGATCGAGCGGCGCCGGGTTGTCCTTGGTCAGCACAATGCTGTCGGTGGTGCCAACGACGATGGGGTCGCCACTGCCGCCGCTCCCTCCGCCGGAGCCGCCGCACCCAGTGATTATGGGTGACATGACGCCCAGCAGGGCGGGCAGCACCAGAAGCTTGCGGTTCATCGTCGTCGTTCTCCTCTTGTCACTGCACATCTGCCTGGGTGCCAGCGGCGCTGCGGCTCCGCCGAAGCCGAACAGGCCGCCCGTGCACCGGGGTTCCGGGCAGGGTCGGGGCCCGGGAAGACCTTACGCGCTCGGCTGAGGGTGCCTCGTCACGTGGTTCGCCGCGGGTATTCCAGCACATCCCCGCGCGCATGCTCCGGCGACGATACCGAGAATGGATGTGATCAGCACCAACGGGATGAGAAAGTTCATCGAGCCGAGTCCCGGAAGGGCTGAGCAGGCACTCTCAGTGAATGCGCGTGTTCAAAGAGCGCAGAAAAGGGATGCTCAGGTCCTCCAGCGAGGTGACGACGGTACGGCGGGGCGCGGGCTCGATCGGCACCAGTGACGGCACCGCGACGACCACGCAGCCGGCCGCCTCCGCGGAGGCGACTCCGGTGTGGGTGTCCTCGATCACCACGCACTCGGCCGGGTCGAACCCGAGCCGCGCGGCGGCGGTCAGATACGGCTCGGGGTGCGGCTTGGTGCGTGTCACCTCGTCGCCGGAGAGCGTGAAGTGGAAGTGTTCGCGGCCCAGCGAGCGCAGCATCGCGTCGATGGTGGTGCGGTGCGAGGCGGAGACCAGGGCGGTGGGCACGCCGTGCGCGGAGAGTTCGGTGAGCAGCCGGCGGGCGCCGGGCATCAGCGGCGCGCCGCGGACGATCAGCTGCTCGAAGCGGCTGTTGATGGCCACCGTCAGTTCGGCGAGGGTGGCGGTGGTGCCGGTGACCTCCATCAGGTGCCCGACGCTGCGGGCCATCGGGCCGCCCACCACCACCGAGCGGTGCACGTCGTCCAGCGCGTGGCCGAGGTCCGCGAAGACCTCGGCTTCCGCCGCCCACCAGATGCCCTCGGTGTCCACCAGGGTGCCGTCCAGGTCCAGGAGTACCGCTCGCGGACCGGGCCCTTGCGCCGTACGGGTGTCGGCGACGGGGATCGTGCTGGTCATAGGCCCCACTCCTCGGTGCTGGGGGACACAGAGGCCGGTCGCCCGGCCCCGCTGTCGCGAGGTGGCGACCGGCCTCTGCCGGACCGTCAAGCATACGTCGGCCTGCTGGGTACCGCCTGACGGGCGTGGAACAGCCCCGGAACAACCGCGCAACCCGGCGCCAACGGGCGGTGCCGCGGGTCCGGCAGGGGTCCCGGCGGCGGCCCGGCGGGGCGGTCACCGGCGGGCCCTGGCGGGGCCCGTACGGGCCCGGCCGGCGGGTCCGGGAGCCGGACCCGCCGACGGGGCTCAGCGGGCGTTGAAGTACTTCGCCTCGGGGTGGTGGATCACGATGGCGTCGGTGGACTGCTCGGGGTGCAGCTGGAACTCCTCGGAGAGCTTCACGCCGATCCGCTCGGGCTGCAGCAGGTCGGCGATCTTGGCCCGGTCCTCCAGGTCGGGGCAGGCCCCGTAGCCGAGCGAGAAGCGGGCGCCGCGGTACTTCAGCGAGAACATGTCCTCGACGTCCGCCGGGTCCTCGCCGGCGAAGCCCAGTTCGGCCCGGACCCGGGCGTGCCAGTACTCGGCGAGCGCCTCGGCGAGCTGGACGGACAGGCCGTGCAGCTCCAGGTAGTCCCGGTAGGAGTCGGTGGCGAAGAGCTCGTTGGCGGCCTCGGAGACCCGGTTGCCGACGGTGACGACCTGGAAGCCGACCACATCGGTCTCGCCGGACTCCTCGGGCCGGAAGAAGTCGGCCAGGCACAGCCGCCGCCCGCGGCGCTGGCGCGGGAAGGTGAAGCGGGTGCGCTCGGTGCCGTCCTCGTGGAGCACGATCAGGTCGTCGCCCTTGGAGACACAGGGGAAGTAACCGTAGGTCACCGCCGCCTCCAGCAGGTGCTCTGACTGGAAGCGGGTGAGCAGCCCGCGCAGCCGCGGCCGGCCCTCGGTCTCCACCAGTTCCTCGTAGCTGGGGCCGTCCGCGCGGGACTGCTTGAGGCCCCACTGGCCCTTGAAGAGCGCGCCCTCGTCCAGCCAGGAGGCGTAGTCGGCGAGCTGGATGCCCTTGACCACCCGGCTGCCCCAGAACGGCGGGGTGGGCACCGGGTTGTCGACGGCCACGTCGGAACGGACCTGGCCGCGCTCCTCCTCGGGCTCCTCCGGCAGGTCCCGCTTGGGCACCCGGCGGGCCTTCAGCTCCGGCAGGGCCGCACCGGGCACACCGCGCTTGACGCCGATCAGGGCGTCCATGAGGCGCAGGCCCTCGAAGGCGTCCCGGGCGTAGCGCACTTCGCCCTGGTAGATCTCGTGCAGATCCTGCTCGACGTACGCGCGGGTGAGGGCGGCGCCGCCGAGGATCACCGGGTAGTCGGCGGACATGCCGCGCTGGTTGAGCTCCTCCAGGTTCTCCTTCATGATCACCGTGGACTTCACCAGCAGCCCCGACATGCCGATGACGTCGGCGCGGTGCTCCTGGGCGGCGTCGAGGATGGCCGAGACGGGCTGCTTGATGCCCAGGTTGACCACGTTGTAGCCGTTGTTGGACAAGATGATGTCCACCAGGTTCTTGCCGATGTCGTGCACGTCGCCGCGGACGGTGGCCAGCACGATGGTGCCCTTGCCCGCCTCCTCGCCGTCGGCCACTTTCTCCATGTGCGGTTCGAGGTACGCCACCGCCGTCTTCATCACCTCGGCGGACTGGAGCACGAACGGCAGCTGCATCTGGCCGGAGCCGAAGAGCTCGCCGACCACCTTCATGCCGGCCAGCAGGGTGTCGTTGACGATGTCCAGTGCGGACCGCTCGGCCAGCGCCTCGTCCAGGTCGGCGGCCAGGCCGTTCTTCTCACCGTCGATGATGCGGCGCTGGAGGCGCTCCTCCAGCGGCAGCGCCATCAGCTCCTCCGCGCGGCCCGCCTTGAGGGACTTGCTGTCGACGCCGTCGAAGAGCTCCATCAGCTTCTGCAGCGGGTCGTAGCCCTCGCTGCGGCGGTCGTAGACCAGGTCGTAGGCGGCCTGCCGCTGGTCCTCGGGGATACGCGCGATGGGCAGGATCTTGGCCGCGTGCACGATCGCCGAGTCCAGGCCGGCCTTGACGCACTCGTCGAGGAAGACGGAGTTGAGCGCGACCCGGGCGGCCGGGTTGAGGCCGAAGGAGATGTTGGAAAGGCCTAGCGTGGTCTGGACCTCGGGGTGGCGGCGCTTGAGTTCGCGGATCGCCTCGATGGTGGCCACGCCGTCCTTGCGCGACTCCTCCTGGCCGGTGCAGATGGTGAAGGTCAGGCAGTCGATGAGGATGTCGGACTCGTGGATGCCCCAGTTGCCGGTGAGGTCCTCGATCAGCCGCTCGGCGATGGCGACCTTCTTCTCGACGGTACGGGCCTGGCCCTCCTCGTCGATGGTCAGCGCGATCAGCGCGGCGCCGTGCTCCGCGGCGAGCTGGGTGACCCGGGCGAAGCGGGACTCGGGGCCGTCGCCGTCCTCGTAGTTGACCGAGTTGAGCACCGCACGGCCGCCGAGCTTCTCCAGGCCGGCCCGCAGCACGTCCACTTCGGTGGAGTCCAGCACGATCGGCAGGGTGGAGGCGGTGGCGAACCGGCCGGCGATCTCGGACATGTCGGCGACGCCGTCCCGGCCGACGTAGTCCACGCACAGGTCGAGCAGGTGGGCACCCTCGCGGATCTGGTCGCGGGCCAGCTCGACGCAGTCCTCCCAGCGGCCTTCCAGCATCGCCTCGCGGAACTTCTTGGAGCCGTTGGCGTTGGTGCGCTCGCCGATCGCCAGGTACGAGGTGTCCTGACGGAACGGCACGGTCTGGTAGAGCGAGGCGGCGCCCGGCTCGGGCCGCGGGTTGCGCGGGACGAGGTCCTGGCCGCCGACCCGCTCGACCAGCTGCCGCAGGTGCTCGGGGGTGGTGCCGCAGCAGCCGCCGACCAGCGCGAGGCCGTACTCCTGGGCGAACACCTCGTGGGCGTCGGCGAGTTCGCTCGGCGAGAGCGGGTAGTGGGCGCCGTCCTTGGTGAGCACCGGCAGACCGGCGTTGGGCATACAGGTGAGCGGGATCCGGGAGTGCCGGGTCAGGTAGCGCAGGTGCTCGCTCATCTCGGCCGGGCCTGTGGAGCAGTTCAGGCCGATCATGTCGATGCCCAGCGGCTCCAGCGCGGTGAGCGCGGCGCCGATCTCGGAGCCCAGCAGCATGGTGCCGGTGGTCTCGACGGCGACCGAGCAGATCAGCGGCAGGTTCACCCCGGCCGCCCGCATCGCCCGGCGGGAGCCGATCAGCGCCGCCTTGACCTGGAGCAGGTCCTGCATCGTCTCGACCACCAGCGCGTCGGCGCCGCCGGCGATCAGCCCGGCCGCGTTGGCCTCGTAGCCGTCGCGGAGCGTCGCGTAGGTGGTGTGGCCGAGGGTGGGCAGCTTGGTGCCGGGGCCGATCGAGCCGAGGACGAAGCGGGGGCGGCCGTCGGTGGCGAAGTCGTCGGCCACCTCACGGGCCAGCCGGGCACCGGCCTCGGAGAGTTCGTGGATCCGGTCGGCGATGTCGTATTCGCTCATGGCGCTCTGGTTGGCGCCGAAGGTGTTGGTCTCCACGCAGTCCACACCGACCGAGAAGTACGCCTCGTGGACCGAGCGGACGATGTCGGGGCGGGTGACGTTGAGGACCTCGTTACAGCCTTCCAGCTGCTGGAAGTCCTCCAGGGTGGGCTCCTGGGCCTGGAGCATGGTGCCCATGGCGCCGTCGGCGACGACCACCCGGGAGGCGAGTGCCTCGCGCAGTGCGGCGGCCCTGGCGGCCTGCGCCGGTCCGGCGCCGGCGGGGCGGCTCGGGGCGGACGGCGACGAGGACGCGGAGGACGCGGAGGACGAGAAGGAAGGGGACGGCGAGGCCATGGAGGTGCTCCCTGGGATGCGACGGCTGTCGGCTATGCGCCGCCCGCCCGGTGGGGGCAGGCCGCGCACGACGCCAGCGTAACCGGCCGGACGCGAAGGGCTCGAAGGCATTCCGAAAGGCGGACGGGTGGTGCCAGACTCGTCTCTGCCAAGATGAGGGTCGACAATGTCGACCATGGTCGGCCGGATGGCCCCGTCCGGCCGTCGTGCCCCACGCCCTTGGAGTGCCCGTCATGCCAGGTCCCATCCAGTCGCTGGAACGAGCCGCCGCCATCCTCCGGCTGCTGGCGGGCGGCGAGCGGCGGCTGGGCCTGTCCGATGTGGCGTCCGCGCTGGGCCTGGCCAAGGGCACCGCGCACGGCATCCTGCGCACCTTGCAGCAGGAGGGCTTCGTGGAGCAGGAGCCGGCCTCCGGCAAGTACCAGCTGGGCGCCGAGCTGCTGCGGCTCGGCAACAGCTACCTGGATGTGCACGAGTTGCGGGCCCGTGCCCTGGTGTGGACCGACGACCTGGCCAGGTCGAGCGGCGAGGCCGCGTACCTCGGGGTGCTGCACCAGAGCGGCGTGCTGATCGTCCACCACGTCTTCCGGCCCGACGACAGCCGCCAGGTGCTGGAGGTGGGGGCCATGCAGCCGCTGCACAGCACCGCGCTGGGCAAGGTGCTGGCCGCTTTCGACCCGGTGGCGCACAACGAGGTCGCCGAGGGCGAGCGGGCGGCGCTGACCGGCCGGACGGTCACCGGCGCGGCGGACGTCGAGACGGTGCTGGAGCTGACCCGGGCCCGCGGCTGGGCCGCGGACCTGGAGGAGACCTGGGAGGGCGTGGCCTCGGTGGCCGCGCCTGTCCACGACCGGCGGCGCAATCCGGTGGGCGCGGTCGGCATCACCGGCGCGGTGGAGCGGGTGTGCGACGCCGACGGCATCAGGGCCGGGCTGGTGGCGGCGGTGCGGGACTGCGCCCGGGCGGTCTCCCGCGATCTGGGCGCCGGCCGGTTCTGAAGCTCCCGCGCTCCCGCGAGTCTTCGGTCACACGCCTCTTGACCCGTCCCGCCCCGAGGACGAAACTCTCGTACGGCGGTCGACAATGTCGAACACCGGACGAGGCTCCGGAGTGGCCGCCTCTGGGTGCGGGGAGACCCGGGCTCATGGAGCTCATCGACCCGTGGACCGAGACAAAGGAGTCGCAGTGTCCAACGGCCACATCGTCATCGGCGAGATCTTCGGGACCGCCGTCCTCATCCTGCTCGGCGGGGGCGTCTGCGCCGCCGTGACGCTCAAAAGATCCAAGGCACTCGGGGCCGGCTGGGTGGCCATCTCCTTCGGCTGGGGCCTGGCCGTACTGGCCGGCGCCTACATCGCCAACGGCTACTCCGGCGGCCAGCTCAACCCCGCGGTGACCCTGGGAGTGGCCATCAAGAGCGGTGACTGGAGCACGGTGCCCTACTACCTGATCGGGCAGATGGCAGGGGCCGTCATCGGCGCCTTCCTGGTCTGGGTGGCGTACATGGGCCAGTTCCAGGCGCACCTCACCGACCCCGCGGTGGTGGGTACCGCCGGGCAGCGGGCGGGCGGTCCGGCAGGGGGCCCGACGGCCGGATCGGCGTCCTCGGTCGTCCCGGAGGCCGACCCGGCGGGACCGGCCTCCGGCAACCAGCAGGCGTCGCCCGGCGGCCCGGTGCTCGGTGTCTTCTCCACCGGCCCGGAGATCCGCAACCCGGTGCAGAACCTGCTCACCGAGATCATCGGCACCTTCGTCCTGGTGCTCTTCATCCTCACCCAGGGCATGACGAAGGGCCTGGCGCTCAACGGCCTCGGCATCCTGCTGACCGCACTGGTCGTGGTCGGCATCGGCCTGTCGCTCGGCGGCCCGACCGGCTACGCCATCAACCCCGCCCGCGACCTCGGTCCGCGGATCGTCCACGCGCTGCTGCCGCTGCCCAACAAGGGCGGCTCGGACTGGGGCTACGCGTGGATCCCGGTACTCGGTCCGCTGGTGGGCGCCGCCATCGCCGGCGGTGTGTACCGGCTGGCGTTCACCTAGGACAGCGGCCGCAGCAGGAACAGGACACCGTTCAGACCCCCGAGGAGCACCCGTGACCGACACATCGACCAGCTCGCACGGCAGCGGCCCGTTCATCGCCGCCATCGACCAGGGCACCACCTCCAGCCGCTGCATCGTCTTCGACCGGGACGGCCGGATCGTCGCGGTGGACCAGAAGGAGCACGAGCAGATCTTCCCCAAGCCCGGCTGGGTGGAGCACGACGCCGCCGAGATCTGGGCCAACGTCCAGGAGGTGGTGGCGGGCGCGATCGGCAAGGCCGCCCAGGACGTCCCCGGCTTCACGGCCGCCGACGTCAAGGCGATCGGCATCACCAACCAGCGCGAGACCACCCTGCTGTGGGACCGGCACACCGGTGAGCCGGTGCACAACGCCCTGGTCTGGCAGGACACCCGCACCGACGCCCTGTGCCGGGAGCTGGGCCGCAACGTCGGGCAGGACCGTTTCCGGCGCGAGACCGGTCTGCCGCTGGCCTCGTACTTCGCCGGGCCGAAGATCCGCTGGCTGCTGGACAACGTCGAGGGCCTGCGGGCGCGCGCCGAGGCCGGCGACATCCTCTTCGGCACCATGGACTCCTGGGTGATCTGGAATCTCACCGGCGGTGTGCGGGGCGGAGTGCACGTCACCGACGTCACCAACGCCTCGCGCACCCTGCTGATGAATCTGCACACCCTGGACTGGGACCCGAAGATCCTGGACTCCATCGGGGTGCCCGCCTCGGTGCTGCCGCGGATCCGCTCCTCCGCGGAGGTCTACGGCACCACCGGTGTGGGCGGCCTCCAGGACGTCCCGGTGGCCTCCGCGCTCGGCGACCAGCAGGCCGCGCTCTTCGGCCAGACCTGTTTCGCCGAGGGCGACGCGAAGTCCACCTACGGCACCGGCACCTTCATGCTGATGAACACCGGCGGCACCCCGGTGAACAGCTACAACGGCCTGATCACCACGGTCGGCTACCGGATCGGGGACGCCGCCCCTGTCTACGCCCTGGAAGGATCCATCGCCGTCACGGGTTCACTGGTGCAGTGGATGCGTGACCAGATGGGACTGATCAGTACGGCTGCGGAGATCGAAACGCTCGCCTCGTCCGTCGCGGACAATGGCGGCGCGTACTTCGTCCCGGCCTTCTCCGGACTCTTCGCCCCCTACTGGCGCGACGACGCCCGCGGTGTGATCGCCGGCCTGACCCGTTACGTCACCAAGGCCCACATCGCCCGCGCCGTGCTGGAGGCGACCGCCTGGCAGACCCGGGAGATCGCCGACGCCATGACCAAGGACTCCGGCGTCGAGCTGACCTCGCTGAAGGTCGACGGCGGGATGACCTCCAACAACCTGCTGATGCAGACGCTCGCCGACTTCCTGGACGCGCCCGTGGTGCGTCCGATGGTCGCCGAGACCACCTGCCTCGGCGCGGCCTACGCGGCCGGTCTCGCGGTCGGATTCTGGCCGGACACCGACGCGCTGCGGGCCAACTGGAAACGGGCGGCAGAGTGGACGCCCCGGATGGACGCGGCCGACCGTGACCGCGAATACCACAACTGGCTCAAGGCCGTGGAACGGACCATGGGCTGGATCGAAGAGGAGCACTGAGAAAGACGATGAACACGCTGCAGCGCGTCCCCGCTCTGGGGACGCATCCGACCACCGGTGCGAACCCCGGGCGGGCCGAGACCCGGGAACTGCTCGGCCATGCCACGTACGACCTGCTGGTGATCGGCGGCGGCATCCTCGGTATCACCACCGCCTGGCACGCCGCGCAGTCCGGGCTGCGGGTGGCCATGGTCGACACCGGCGACTTCGCGGGCGCGACCTCCTCGGCCTCGTCCAAGCTGCTCCACGGCGGCCTGCGGTATCTGCAGACCGGCGCGGTGAAGCTGGTGGCCGAGAACCATGTGGAGCGGCGGGCGGTCTCCCGCGACGTCGCCCCGCACCTGGCCTCGCCGCTCACCTTCTACCTGCCGGTCTACAAGGGCGGCCCGCACGGCGCGGCCAAGCTGGGCGCGGGCGTCTTCGCGTACTCCGCGCTGTCCGCCTTCCAGGACGGTGTCGGGCATGTGATCAGCCCGTCGAAGGCCGCCCGGGACGTCCCCGAGCTGCGGACCGACAACCTGCGGGCGGTCGCGGTCTACGAGGACGGGCAGATGAACGACGCCCGGATGGCGCTGATGACGGTACGGGCGGCGGTCGACGCGGGGGCGACCGTACTCAACCACGCCGAGGTCGTCGGACTGCGCTTCACCGACGGCCGGGTCACCGGCGCGGACCTGAAGGACCGCATCGACGGCGCCGAGTTCGGGGTGGACGCCCGGCTGGTGCTCAACGCGACCGGGCCGTGGGTCGACCACCTGCGGCGGATGGAGGACGCGGGCGCCGCCCCCTCGATCCGGCTCTCCAAGGGGGCGCACCTGGTGCTGAAGCGGACCGCTCCGTGGCGGGCGGCCCTGGCCACCCCGATCGACAAGTACCGCATCACCTTCGCGCTGCCCTGGGAGGACATGCTGCTGCTCGGCACCACCGACGAGGCGTACGAGGGCGACCCGGCCGAGGTGGCCGTCACCGAGTCCGACATCAGCCAGATCCTGGACGAGGCGTCGCTCTCGGTGCAGGACCGGCAGCTGTCCCGCGACCTGATCACGTACTCCTTCGCGGGCCTGCGGGTGCTGCCCGGCGGGCCCGGGGACACCGCCAAGGCCAAGCGGGAGACGGTGGTCACCGAGGGCCGCGGCGGGATGCTGTCGGTGGCGGGCGGCAAGTGGACCACCTTCCGGCACATCGGCAGGACGGTGATGAACAAGCTGGCGGAACTGCCCGGGCATCCGCTCTCCGCGGACATGGAGCCGATGTCGCAGCTGCCGCGGAAGGCCCCGCTGCCCGGCTTCGCCAGCCCGCAGGCGGTCACCCACCGGCTGCTGAACGACGGTGCCTCCTCCGGACCGCAGATGGCCCCGGACACCGCGCGGCACCTGGCCACGCACTACGGCTCGCTGGCCTTCGACATCGCCCGGCTGGCCAACGAGGACCCGGAGCTGGCGCGCCGGATCCACCCGGACGCGCCGGAGATCTGGGCGCAGGTGGTCTACGCCCGCGACCACGAGTGGGCCGAGCAGGTCGACGACGTGCTGCGCCGCCGGACCACGCTGACGATCCGCGGCCTGGACACCCCGGAGGTCCGCGACGGCGTGGCCCGCCTCCTGGAAAAGCGCCCCTGACCAGCACGTAAGCCCCCCGGCCGGCCCGCCCCCGATCCGCCGGCCCGGCCGGGGGCAAGCCACGTGCCAAACGGCCCCTCCAGCACCGCGGCCCCATCCGGAAAACCGTCCGTCCGGCACCCGACGGTCCGGCTACCGTCCGTCCGGCGGCCCGGCGTCAGACCTCAGGGGTCAGGCCGGCGATCAGCCGGTGCTGGATCATGGGCTCCAGTATGGTTCGCGGTCCGGGAGGGGGACAGCGAGTTCCCGGGACGCGGCCGTGGGCCCGGACGTTACGGCGGGCGGGACGGCGGGTTTTTCGGACTGTTGGGCGTCACGCGGTATCTGGACCATAATGAACGCAAGACATCGGAGGTCTGGCGGCGCCGAGGAACCGGACACGGTCCGGGTCCGGACCGGCCGCGGGATCTGATCAAGGGGAGGGCGGTCGCGCATGGCGGTCACCGACGAGGCGATCGAGAAGATCAAGGAGATGATCGTCTCCGGCGCGCTCCGGCCCGGCGACCGGCTGCCGAAGGAGAGCGAGCTGGCGGCCGGGCTGGGCCTGTCCCGGAACTCGCTGCGCGAGGCGGTGCGGGCGCTGTCGCTGATCCGCATCCTCGATGTGCGCCAGGGCGACGGCACCTACGTCACCAGCCTCGATCCACAGCTGCTGCTGGAGGCGCTCAGCTTCGTGGTGGACTTCCACCGCGACGACACGGTGCTGGAGTTCCTGGCGGTACGCCGGATCCTGGAGCCGGCCGCGACCGCGATGGCCGCGCTGCGCATCCCGATGGAGGACCTGGAGGTGCTGGAGGGGAAGCTGGACGCCCTCGGCCCCGAACCGTCGGTGGAGGAGCTGGTCGCCTCCGACCTGGAGTTCCACCGCGGCATCGTGCAGGGCTCCGGCAACTCGGTGCTCTGCTCGCTGCTGGACGGCCTGTCCGGTCCGACCACCCGGGCCCGGGTGTGGCGCGGGCTGACCCAGGAGGACGCGGTCAGCCGCACCCTGCACGAGCACCGGGCGATCCTGGGCGCGCTGCGCGACCGCGACGCGGAGGCGGCCAAGTCCTGGGCGACCGTGCACGTGGCCAGCGTGGAGCAGTGGCTGCGCTCCACGCTGTAGCCCGGCCGGCCCGGCCCTGACCCGCCGGGCCCCGCCGCGTCTAGGTCAGGCGGTAGACGCGGGCCGCGTTGCCGCCGAGGACGGCGTCCCGCCCGGCCGGGTCCAGCGCGGCCACCGCCTGCTCGGCGAGCGCGTACACATCGGCGTACCGCCCGGCGAGTGTGCACACCGGCCAGTCGGAGCCGAAGAGCACCCGGTCCTGGCCGAAGGCGGCCAGCACGTGCCGGGCGTACGGCAGTACGTCCTGCGGGCGCCAGCTCTCCCAGTCGGCCTCGGTGATCAGCCCGGAGAGCTTGCAGCTGACGTTGGGCAGCGCGGCCAGCGCCGACAGCTGTCCTGCCCACGGCTCCCACGCGCCGGACGCGACCGGCGGCTTCCCGCCGTGGTCGAGCACGAACTCCACCTCGGGCAGCGCCTGTACGGTCGCCACCGCCGCGGTCATCTCCCGCGGTGAGACCAGCAGGTCGTAGACCAGTCCGGCCCGGCCGACCGCGGCCAGCCCCGCACGCACGTCCGGGCGGCCCAGCCACCACGGGTCGGACTCGTCCTGGGCCTGGTGGCGGATGCCGACCAGTGGTCCGGCCGCCCGCAACTCGTCGAGTACGCCGGGCAGTGCGGGGTCGACGAGGTCCGCCCAGCCGACGACGCCGGCGATCCGGCCGCCGGACCCGGCGGCGATGCCGAGGAGTTCACGGGTCTCGTCCAGCGAGGAGCTGGACTGGACGACGACGGTCGCGTCGATGCCGTGCTCGGCGAGGAGCGGTTCGAGTTCGGCGAACTCGAAGGTGCGGTTGATCGGCTGCACCTCCTTGGCGCCGAGCCAGGACTGCTCCCGCCGGCCGATGTCCCACAAGTGGTGGTGGGCGTCGATGCGCATGGTCACTCCCCCGCGCTCAGGGCCGCGTGCGCGGCGGCGTTACGGGCCACGGCGGCGGCCAGCGGCAGTGGTACGTCCGGGTCCAGCAGGCCGCGTCCGACCAGCGCGTGCCACAGGTCGTCGGGGATGTCGTAGCCGAACATGGCCGCGTTGTCCCGCATCTCGGCCGCGCCAGCGGCGCCGACCAGGGCGGCGACGACCGTGGGGTGGGCGAACGGGAATCGCAGCGCGGCGGCCCGCAGCGGCACCCCGAACTCGGCGCAGACCTCAGCCATGTCCAGCGCCCGGCGCAGCAACTCCTCTGGCGCGGCCTGGTAGTTGTAGGGGGCGCCGGGCTTGGGGTCGGCGAGCAGCCCGGAGTTGTAGACGCCGCCGACCACCACCTGGGTGCCGCGCCGCTCGCACACGGGCAGCAGGTCGTCGAGCGCGGTGCGTTCCAGCAGCGTCCAGCGGCCGGCGCAGAGCACCACGTCCACGTCGAGGTCGGCGACGAGTTTCGCCATCACCCCGGAGTAGTTCATGCCGAAGCCGATGGCCTTGACGACGCCCTGGTCACGCAGTTCGGCCAGGGCGGGGAAACCGGTGGCGTACACCTCGTCGAGGTGGTCCTCGACGTCGTGCAGGTAGACGATGTCGACGGCATCCACGCCGAGCCGGGTCAGCGACCCTTCCAGCGTGGCGCGGATGCCGTCGGCGGTGAAGTCCCACACCCGGGCCCTGGCCGGGGCGTCGGTGAAGCCCTGCCCGTCCGGCACCTCGCCGGGCAGGAGGTCGCGCAGCCGCCGGCCGACCTTGGTGGACAGCACGTAGGACGCGCGGTCCCGGCCGGCCAGTGCGCGGCCGAGCCGTTCCTCGGCGCGGCCGAGGCCGTAGTGCGGCGCGACGTCGAGGTAGGTGGCACCCGCGTCGAACGCGGCCGCCACGGTGGCCTCGGCCTCCTCGTCGGTGATGGCGCGGTACAAGTTGGCCAGCGGAGCGCAGCCGAGGCCGAGCCTGGGCAGTGCCGGTACGGGCATGGGAGGTGGTTCTCCTTGGAGTGCTGCGGTGTTCTGCTCTCGGTGTGCTGCCGGGTGCCGCGGTGCCGGGTCAGTCCTGTTTCTCGCCGCTGGCGAAGCGGGAGATGATCAGGGCGACGATGATGATGGCACCGTAGAGGAACTTGTCCCACAGCGGCGGCACTCCGCCCAGCGTCGTGACGTTCACCACGAGCTGGAGCGCGACCACACCGGTCAGGGCGCCGAACAGGGTGCCCCGGCCGCCGTTGAGGCTGACCCCGCCGATCACGGTCGCGGCGAAGACCTGGAAGATCCAGCCGTTGCCCTGGGTCGAGGAGATCGCGCCGTAGTGGCCGACGTAGAGCACACCGGCGAAGGCGGCCAGTACCGAGGCGATGCCGAGCACCGCCCAGGTGATCAGGTCCACCCGGATGCCGGCCGCGCGGGCCGCCTCCTTGTTGCCGCCGATCGCGTAGAGCGCCCGCCCGTGCCGCAGGTAGCCAAGCGCCAGGCCGCCGATCACGAAGAGCACCAGGCAGATCCAGACCGCCGCCGGGGCACCGATCCAGGACGCGCCGCCGAGGTAGGAGAAGGACTTGGGCACCTCGACGATGGACTTGCCCTGGGATATGCCGTCCTGAAGGCCGCGGAGCATGGTGAGCATGCCGAGGGTGGCGATGAACCCGTTGACTCTGAGTTTCAGGATCAGGAATCCGTTGAAGCCGCCGATCAGCAGGCCGGCGAGCAGGCAGACCGGGATCGACGACCAGCCGGGCAGCAGTCCGATGCCGTGGTAGGTCGCAGAACCGCTGCTCGGCATCACCAGCCACATGGCGATCACCGGGGCCACACCGATGGTGGACTCCAGCGACAGGTCCATCCGGCCGGAGATCAGGATCATCGCCTCGCCGAGCACCAGCAGGCTCAGTTCGCTGCACTGCTGGAGTACGCCGATGAGGTTGTTCGACGTCAGGAAGGTGGGCGACACGATGAAGCCGATGACGCCCAGCAGCAGGATCACCGGGAGCAGCGACAGGTCACGGTAGCGGGTGAGTTGGAGCCGCGGCCCGGCCCGCAGCGTCTTGTCGGGTACCGCCGGCTCGGCGGTCAGCTGGCTGGTGTCGCTCATTCCTCGGCTCCCTCTTCGCCGCCCGAAGGCAGCCCTTCCATCGCCGAGACCAGGTCCCGGTCGCTCCATCCGCTGCCGAACTCGGCGATCACCCGCCCGTGGAAGAGCGCGATCACCCGGTCGCAGACCCGCAGGTCGTCCAGTTCGTCGGAGACGATGACGGCCGCGTTTCCGCGGTCGGCCACCCCTCTGACCACGCCGAGCAGCGCGTCCTTGGACTTCACGTCCACACCGGCGGTGGGCCGGATGGCCACCAGCACCCGCGGTTCGCGGGCCAGCGCGCGGGCGATGACGACCTTCTGCTGGTTGCCGCCGGACAGGTCGGAGACCGGCTGCGCGGGCCCCGAGGTCTTGATGTCCAGCGAACTGATCATGCGTTGTGCGAACGCCCGGGTCCTGGACGGCAGTACGGTGCCGTACGGGCCGAGCTGGTCGGTCACGGTGAGGGTGGCGTTCTCCGCGACGCTGCGGCCGAGCACCAGTCCCTGCCGGTGCCGGTCCTCCGGGACATATCCGATGCCGGCGCCGAGCGCGTGCGGGACGCTGCCCGGCTTCACCGTCCGGCCCTCGACCACGGTCCGGCCGCCGGTGGCCTTGCGCAGGCCGACCAGGGTCTCGCCGAGCGCGGTGTTGCCGCTGGCGGTGGCCCCGGCCAGGCCCAGCACCTCGCCGCCGCGGACGGCGAAGTCGATGGTCTCGAAGGCGCCGTCCAGGGCCAGTGCTTCGGCGCGCAGGACGGCGTCGGTCTCCTGGCGTACCGCCGTCTTGGCGTGCCAGGCCGCCTCGCCCTGCGTCGCCTCGCCGGTCATCGCCTCCACGAGTTCCGCCTTGCCCAGCTCCGCGACCGGCGCGGTGAGGACATGGCGGGCGTCGCGGTAGACCGTGACGGTGCTGCACAGGTCGTAGACCTCCTGCAGGTGGTGCGAGATGAAGAGGAACGCCACTCCCTGGGCCTGGAGTTCACGCAGCTTGCTGAAGAGCCGGTCGATGCCGGCCGCGTCGAGCTGCGCGGTGGGCTCGTCGAGGATGATGAACCGGGCGCCGAAGGACAGGGCGCGCGCGATCTCCACGAACTGCCCCTGCTCGACGGTGAGATCGCCGGCCCTCGCAGTGGGTTCGACCTCGACCCCGTACTCGGCGAGCAGGTCGCCCGCCCGCTTGCGCAGCGCGGACCAGCGGATCCGGCCGCGCGTACCCCGGCCGGAAGTCCGGTCGGCGGAGAACCTGTTGAGGAAGAGGTTCTCCGCCACCGTCAGGTCGGGGACCACCATCGACTTCTGGTAGACGCACGCCACCTTGGACTGCCAGGCCGCGGTGTCGCCGGCCGCCGGCGCGGGCTCCCCCTGGAAGGAGACCCGCCCGGCGTCCGGCGTCTGCAGCCCGGTCAGTACCGACACCAGGGTGGACTTCCCCGCGCCGTTGCGGCCGACGAGCGCGTGCGAGTCGCCGGCCGCGACGGTGATGCCCACCCGGTCCAGGGCCACGGTGGCCCCGAACCGTTTGACGATGCCCTCCGCCTGGACCGCGGGGGGCGGTACGGCCTCGCTCATGGGTCAGCTCTTCCCGAGCTGGTTGGCCCACAGGCTGGGGTCGTCCACATTGGCCTTGGTCACCAGCGGGGCGGGCAACTGGTCCTCCAGACCGTTGGGGATCGCGATGATGTTGGAGCCGTGGTCGGTGGGGCCGGGCTTGAAGGTCTTCCCGGCCATCGCCTCCTTGGCGTAGTACAGCGCGTACTTGGCGTAGGTGTCGGCCGGCTGGGAGACGGTCGCGTCGATCTGACCGTTCTTGATCGCCTTGAACTCCTCGGGGATGCCATCGTTGGAGATGATCGTGATGTGGCCCGCGGTGCCGGCCGGCTTCAGCAGGCCCTTCTGCTGGAGCAGGGCGAGGGTCGGCTGCAGGAAGACACCGCCGGCCTGCATGTAGATGCCGCCGAGGTCGGGGTCGGCGGCGAGCGTGGTCTGCAGCTTCGCCGAGGCGGTGGCGCCGTCCCAGTTGGTGACGAGCGGGATCACCTTGATGCCGGGGAACTTGCTCTTCATGCAGGCGGCGAAGGCCTCGGAGCGGTCCCGGCCGTTGATGGAGGACAGGTCGCCCTCGAACTCGGCGATCTTGCCCTTGCCCTTGAGCTGCGCGCCGAGGAACTCGCACGCCTTCTGGCCGTACGCCTTGTTGTCGGCGCGGACCACCATGTACACCTGCCCCTTGTCCGGGCGGGTGTCGACGCTGATCACCGGGATCTTCTTCTTCGCCATCTGGTCGAGGGTGGAGGCGATGGCGCCGGTGTCCTGGGGGGCCATCACGATCGCCTTGGCGCCCTCGTTGGCGAAGCTCTGCACATTGGCGACGAGCTTGCCGATGTCGTTCTGCGAGTTGGTGCGGGGCAGCGCGGAGACGGCGCCCGCGCTGACGTCCTTTTCTATGTAGCTGTTGTAGGAGTTCCAGAAGTCACTGTCCGAGCGGGGCAGGTCGATGCCGACCTTGCCGGAGTCTCCGGCCTTGCTGTCGCTTCCTCTGTTGCAGCCCGCGAGCGCGGTGACCGCGAGCAGAGCGGCACATGCGGCCACGGTCGTCGTGCGCAGTCTCATCGTCGAGTCCTGCCCTTCCAGGTGGTGAGTATCGGCTCGAATCCGGGGGGTGGTGCTGTGCCGCGTGGCGGGTCAGCCGGCGGCGGGGCGCAGGCGCAGTCCCTGCATGCCGCCGTCGACGGCGAGCGCGGTTCCGGTCACGCTCGCCGCGGCGGGACTGGCGAGGTAGGCGATGGCGGCTGCCACCTCGTCCGCGGTCACCAGCCGGCCCAGGGGCTGGCGGGCGTTGAGGGCCGCTCGCTCGGCGGCCGGGTCCTCGGCCTGGTCGAGGAGGCGGCCGATCCAGGGGGTGTCGGCGGTGCCGGGGTTGACGCAGTTGACGCGGACACCCTCGCGTACGTGGTCGGCGGCCATCGCCAGGGTGAGCGCGAGCACCGCGCCTTTGCTGGCGCTGTAGAGCGCGCGCTGCGGCAGCCCTGCGGTGGCGGCGATGGAGCAGGTGTGGGTGATGGAGGCGCTGCCGGGCCGTTCGGCTGCGGCCTTGCGCAGGTGTGGCAGGGCGGCGCGGGCGGCCCTGACCATGCCGAGCACGTTGATGTCCAGCACGCGCTGCCACTCGTCGTCGGCGTTGTCCTCGACGGTGCCGATCGCGCCGATGCCGGCGTTGCTCACCAGGATGTGCAGCCCGCCGAGCCGGCCCACCGCCTCCTCGACAGCGGAGCGTACGGCCTCGTCGGAGGTGACGTCGGCGCGGACCGGGACGGTGCCCTCGGGGGCGCCGGACGGGTCGCGGTCGAGTACCGCGACGCGGGCGCCGCGGGCGGTGAGCAGCGCCGCGGTGGCCGCGCCGATCCCGGAGGCGCCGCCGGTGACCAGGGCGGCGAGGCCGGCGAAGTCGTGGGGGTGCTGAACAGCGGTGGTCGTCATCGGGTGAGCTCCTGTCGGGCCGTCCAGACCGGCCCGTCGGGGTAGCGGTAGTCGGTCAGTGTCCTGGGGGTCATCCGGGCGGAGAAGCCCGGGGCCGCGGGTGTCTGGTAGCGGCCGTTCGCCATGACCACCGGGTCGGTGAAGTGCTCGTGCAGATGGGGAACGTACTCGATCACCCGGTTCTCCCAACTGCCGGACACCGCCACGTAGTCGAACATCGACAGGTGCTGGACCAGCTCGCACAGGCCGACTCCGCCGGCGTGCGGGCAGACCGGCACGCCGAACTTGGCGGCGAGCAGCAGGATGGCGATGTTCTCGTTGACGCCGGCCACCCGGGCCGCGTCGATCTGGACGAAGTCCACCGCGCCGGCCTGCAGCAGCTGCTTGAACACCACGCGGTTGGCGACGTGTTCGCCGGTGGCGACCGGGACGGGCTGCCCGGCCCGCACGGCGGCGTGCGCGAGCACGTCGTCGGGGCTGGTGGGCTCCTCGATCCAGTAGGGGTCGAAGGGCGCCAGGGCGCTCATCCAGTCGATCGCCGCCGCGACGTCCCAGCGCTGGTTGGCGTCCACCGCGATCCGGATGTCGGGGCCGACCGCCTCACGGGCCAGCCGCATCCGGCGCAGGTCGTCGTCGAGGTCGCCGCCGACCTTCAGCTTGATCTGGCCGAAGCCGGCCGCGACGGCCTCCTTGGCGAGCCGGGTCAGCTTCTCGTCGCTGTAGCCGAGCCAGCCGGGCTCGGTGGTGTAGGCGGGGTAGCCGTCGCGGCGCAGCAGGGCGGCGCGTTCGGCCCGGCCGGGCTCGGCGCGGCGCAGGATCTCCAGCGCCTCGTCGGGGGTGAGGGCGTCGCTGAGGTAGCGGAAGTCGACCATGGCGACGATCTGCTCCGGGGTCATGCCGGAGAGCAGCTCCCAGACCGGGAGGCCGGCCTGACGGGCGGCCAGGTCCCAGGCAGCGTTGATCACCGCACCGGCCGCCATGTGCATCACGCCCTTCTCGGGGCCGAGCCAGCGCAGTTGCGAGTCATGGGTGAGCAGCCGGTAGAAGTCACCAAGATCGCCGGTGACACTGTCCACCGAGCGGCCGACCACATAAGGTCGCAGGGTGCCGATCGCGGCCGCGACGACGTCGTTGCCGCGGCCGATGGTGAAGCAGAAGCCGTAGCCCGCCAGGCCGCCGGGCGCGTCGGTACGGAGTACGACGTAGGCGGCGGAGTAGTCGGGGTCGGGGTTCATGGCGTCCGAGCCGTCGAGCTGTTCCGAGGTCGGAAAGCGGATGTCGTAGACGTCGACCTCGGTAATGGTCGGACTCATGCACACTCCCGTCGCAAGACATCGGATCTTTTTTCGATGATCCGATGTATAGCGGCGGAGGTAGTCATACGTCCAGGGGGGTACCAAACTTTGTGGATAACAGATCGGATGTCTCAGTGGGCTGCCGGCTGGGACGCCGAGCGGGCCCTGCGCCTGCTGCGACGTGCGGCGATTGCCGTGACGGTAGCGGCGGTACTGGCGGTGGCGGGGACCGCCGCGGGGCTGCGGGCCGAGTACGCGGGGAACCCGGCCGCCGCCGGGCGCAGCCGGGGCCATGACGCCGTCTGGCTCGGCCACGCGTGGGTGGACGGCCGCCACAGCGCGGCCGATCTGGAGCTGCTGCGCACCCGCGTCGAGGGCACCGGCATCCACGACCTCTATGTGCACACCGGCCCGCTGGCCCACGACGGCACGCTGGACCCGGCGCTCTACCCCACCGCGGCGGCCTTCATCGCCGACGTCCACCGGGTGCTGCCCGGCGTGCGGGTCCAGGCGTGGCTCGGCGACGTGGTGCGCCACCCCGGCACGCCCGGTCTGCCGCTGGACGACCCGGCGGTACGCGCCCGGGTACGCGCCTCCAGCGCCCAGATCCTCGACGCCGGCTTCCAGGGCGTCCACCTCGACCTGGAACCGGTCTCCTCGGGCGACAGCGGCTTCCTGCGGCTGCTGGACACGGTGCACGTGCTCACCGCGAGCCGGGGGGTGCCGCTGTCCGTCGCCGCCCCGCAGATCGACCCGCTGCCGTCGCTGCACACGGTGGCGTATCTTCCGTTCAGCCACCCCAAGTGGTGGTCGCAGGGCTACTTCGGCCAGGTCGCCCGCCGGGTCGACCAGATCGCGGTGATGGCCTACGACACCGCAATGCCGGCCCGCTCCCTCTTCGGCGGTTACGTGGCCCAGCAGACCGCGCTCGCGCTGGAGGTCACCCCGGCCGCGACCGATCTGCAGATCGGCCTGCCGGGCTACCACACCGACAACCTGGGACACCACGCCTACGCCGAGACCGTCCCCGCCGCGGTCCGCGGTGCCAAGGTGTCCCTGGCCCGCCACGCCAGGGACCGCCGCACTTTCGGCCTCGCGCTCTACGTGGACTTCGGCGCCACCAGCGCCGACTGGGCGGCCTACCGGAACGCTTGGGGCACGCCGTGACCCGCGGTACGCCGTAGGCTGGTGCCGCACGTCAAGGAACAGCAGCCGGTACGGGGACGGCACCGCCCCCTCCGGCCGGAAGGAGGCGCTGGGTGATCGAGCTCGAGGGAGTTCCCGAGCTGATCGACCCGGTCATGGTGGCCGCGTTCGAGGGCTGGAACGACGCCGGGGACGCCGCGTCCACGGCGGTCGGCCATATGGACCGGGAGTTCAAGGGCGAGGTCTTCGCCGCGCTCGACGCCGAGGACTACTACGACTTCCAGGTCAACCGGCCCACCGTCTGGATGGACGGCGGTGTGCGCAAGATCACCTGGCCGACCACCCGGCTCTCCGTGGTCCGCATCTCCGCGCCCAAGCCCCGCGACCTGGTCCTCGTCCGCGGCATCGAACCGAGCATGCGCTGGCGGTCGTTCTGCAACGAGATCCTCGGCTTCGCGCACGAACTGGGCGTCGAGATGGTGGTGGTGCTCGGTGCCCTGCTCGGCGACACCCCGCACACCCGGCCGGTCCCGGTCAGCGGGGTCACCTCCGACCCGGACCTGGCCGCCGCGCTGAACCTGGAGGAGTCCAGCTACGAGGGGCCCACCGGCATCGTCGGCATCCTCCAGGAGGCGTGCACGCACGCCGGCATCCCGGCGGTCAGCCTGTGGGCGGCGGTGCCGCACTACGTGTCGCAGCCGCCGAACCCCAAGGCGACCCTGGCGCTGCTGAACCGGCTGGAGGACCTGCTCGACCTGCGCATCCCGCAGGGCGAGCTGCCGGAGGACGCCCGCGCCTGGCAGGTCGGCGTGGACCAGCTGGCGGCCGAGGACAGCGAGGTCGCCGAGTACGTACAGACGCTGGAAGAGGCACGGGACACCGTGGAGCTGCCGGAGGCGTCCGGCGAGGCCATCGCCAAGGAATTCGAGCGGTATCTGCGCCGCAGGGACCCGCAGGCGGGCGGCGGGTACGCCACCAGCGAAGGGGGCGACGGCGTACCGCAGTTCAAGGACCGTGCCCAGCAGCAGCCGCGGGACGGCGCGGGCGAGGACGTGCCCGAGGACGTGCCCGACGACGGCCGTGATCTGCCCGACTCCGGCTCCGGCCCGGGCCCCGGACCCCGCGGACCGCGGCCCGGCCCGGGCCCGGACGCCGGAGCGGCGTCCGGCTCCTCGTCGGAGTCGCCGTCGGATTCCCCGTCCGGATCCGCGCCTGAATCAGGCGACGAGCCCGGCCCCGAGGACGACGGCACCGACGCGTAACGGCCCGCCGCGGGCGCCCTGTCGGCATGTGGCCGAGGACCAGGGCGCCCGCGGCGGTTCAGCTCACAGCGCCACGCCGAGCAGCGCGTCCACCGCCCGCGAGACCAGGCCGGGCGCGCCGGTGTCCGTACCGCCGTCCGCCTCCTGAGCGGCGGCCCAGCGGTCCACCGCGGCCAGCGCGCGCGGCGCGTCCAGGTCGTCGGCGAGCGCTTCGCGGATCTCCTCCACCAGCGCCTCGGCGGCCGGTCCGTCCGGCCGGGACACCGCCGCCCGCCAGCGGCCCAGCCGCTCGACCGCTTCGTCCAGTACGGCGTCGGTCCACTCCCAGTCGGAGCGGTAGTGGTGGCCGAGCAGCGCCAGCCGGATCGCGGCGGGATCGACGCCGGAGCGCCGCAAGGCGGAGACGAAGACCAGGTTGCCCTTGGACTTCGACATCTTCTCGCCGTGCAGCGCCACCATCCCGGCGTGCACATACGCCTTCGCGTACGGGTACTCGCCGGTGAGCACCTGGGCGTGCGAGGCGCCCATCTCGTGGTGCGGGAAGGCCAGATCGGAGCCGCCGCCCTGGACGTCGAAGCCCATGCCGAGGTGTTCGAGCGCGATGGCCACACACTCGATGTGCCAGCCGGGCCGGCCCCGGCCCAGCGAAGCGCCGTCCCAACTGGGCTCGCCCTCACGGGCGGCCAGCCAGAGCATCGGGTCCAGCGGGTTCTTCTTGCCGGGCCGCTCCGGGTCGCCGCCGCGTTCGGCCGCCAGCAGCCGCATGGTGGCGGCGTCCAGCCGGGAGACCTTGCCGAAGTCCGGGTCGGACTCCACCGAGAAGTAGACGTCGCCGTCGAGTTCGTAGGCGGCGCCGGCCTCCCGGAGCCGTTCGATCAGCGGCACGATGGCCGGTATGGCCTCGACCGCGCCGATGTAGTGGGCCGGCGGCAGCAGCCGCAGCGCGGTCATGTCCTCGCGGAACAGCGCGGTCTCGCGCTCGGCGAGCGCCGTCCAGTCCTCACCGGTCGCCGCCGCCCGCTCCAGCAGGGGGTCGTCGACGTCCGTCACGTTCTGCACGTACTGGACCTGGCGCTTCGTGTCGAGCCACACCCGCTGCACAAGGTCGAACGCGGTGTACGTGGCCGCGTGCCCCATGTGGGTGGCGTCGTACGGGGTGATGCCGCAGACGTAGAGACGGGCGACCGGACCGGGATCGATGGTCAGCGGGCCACCGGTCGCGGTGTCGTGGAGACGGAGGACGCGTCCTACGCCGGGGAGGGCGGGGACGTCGGAAGCGGGCCAGGCATGCATGTCATGAGATTAACCGGGCAGCAGGCCGTCAAAACGACCGGGATCAGCACGAACGCCGGTTCCGTGCCCCCGGCGAGGGCCGGGGGGCCGCAGGTCAGACCGGCGGCCACGGGATCGAGGGCCACTCGCCGCCCGGCTCCGGGTGGGTGCCGGTCTCCAGCAGTCGGTGCACCCTTGCCCGCAGCGCGGTGGTCTCCGCCGTGGTCAGCAGGGTCGCCAGCCGCTCGCCCAGCGCGCCGTCCAGTGCGCCGGCGAGGCCGTCGAGAACCGGCCGCGCCTCGGCGGGCAGCGGCTCGCCCGCCCATCCCCACAGCAGGGTGCGCAGCTTGTCGTCCGTGTGGAAGGTCACTCCGTGGTCGATGCCGTAGATCCGGCCGTCAGGGGCGGGCAGCAGATGGCCGCCCTTGCGGTCGGCGTTGTTGATCACCGCGTCCAGAACCGCGATCCGGCGCAGGCGCAGGTCGTCGGCGTGCACCAGCAGCGCGGTCCTGCCCTCCTCCACCTCGGCCTCGACGACCGCCTTCCAGCCGGGGGCGGGCTCCAGTTCCTCGGTGAGCGCGAGCAGCGGCGGCGGCCCGTCGTCGCCCTCGCCCGGTTCCGGCAGCTCTATCCAGCGCTGCACCATGCCCTCGCCGTACGGGCCTTCCCTGAGCACGGTCGGCGGGATCAGCCCCCAGCCGGTGGCCTCGGAGACGAGATAGGCGGCCACCTCGCGCTGGGCCAGGGTGCCGTCGGGGAAGTCCCACAGCGGCCGCTCACCGGCGACGGGCTTGTAGACGCACGGGACGGTATGCCCCTGGTGGACGCTCTCGCAGTACAGCACCGCGTTGGAGGCGTCCCTGACGCGGCCTTTGACGGTCAGCTCACCGTGGATCAGCGCCTCGGTGTCCTGCGCGCGCACGGCCGGCGCCGCGGGGCTCAGGCCGACCTCCGGTACCCGTTCTGACGCGGGCATACGTGTCCTTCCGGGTCCAGGGGCAGGCTGCACAGCGGGCAGGGCGGGCGGCCGGCGGAGACCACGTCGAGCGCGCGCTTGGCGAAGGAGCGGGCCTGGGCACCGGTCAGCAGCACCCGCAGCAGCGGGGGGCCGTTCTCGTCGTCCTGGAGCAGCTCTTCCTCGGCCGCCTCCAGGTCCTCCTCGTCGTCACCGGAGATCTCGACGAGGGCCTGCGCCTCGATGACCATCCGCTCGTGGGCGCCGTCCCAGGCGAGCGCCATGGTGCCGACCCGGAACTCCTCCTCGACCGGCACTTCCAGTGGCCCGGAGTCGGAGAGCTCGGCGGGGGCGACGGCGGGTACCGGGGCGCTGCCGCCGGTCCTGCGCACCACCTCGTCGAGGAGTTCGTCGATCCGTTCGGCGAGCGCGGCGACCTGGGTCTTCTCCAGGGCGACGCTGGTGGTACGGCCGGCGCCGGTGGCCTGCAGGAAGAACGTCCGCTGGCCGGGTTGGCCGACGGTCCCGGCCACAAAACGGTCGGGATGTTCGTAGAAGAAGACCTGACGCGGCACGCCTTGCTCCGTTTGCTCGTCCTAGTGCGCTTCTCAGCGGGTACGCTGCCGGTCCCCCACCCTACTGCGGAAGCTGATCACGGGGTGCCGGTGGAGCCGCCGACGACCGCGTCCCCGGCGGACCCGGCCTCCGTACCGTTCTCGCTCTCCGCGCGGGGCGGCGGGACCAGGGCGGTGAGGTCGCCGGTCTCGTTCAGCCGGAGCAGGAACGGGCGGTGCGGGGTGTAGCGGATCACGGTGACCGAGCAGGGGTCGGTGCCGATCCGCTGGAAGAGGTCCAGGTGCATGCCGAGGGCGTCGGCGGCCAGCGACTTGATGATGTCGCCGTGCGAGCAGACCAGATACATCGCGTCCGGGCCGTGCTCGGCCTCGATCCGCTCGTTCCAGTCCCGTACCGCGTCCACCGCGCGGGCCTGCATGGCGCGCAGCGACTCGCCCTCCGCGCCGGGGAAGACCGCGTTCGACGGGTGCCGCTGCACGGTGGCCCACAGCGGCTCCTCGGCGAGTTCTGCGAGCTTGCGGCCGGTCCAGTCGCCGTAGTGGCACTCGCCGACCCGGTCCTCGGTGTGGAGCGGGAGTTCCGGCCGGGTGTCGAGGAGCGGCTGTACGGTCTCCCGGCAGCGCTGCAGCGGGCTGCTGACCACGGCGGCCAGCGGCAGGGCGGCGAGCCGGGCGGCGAGCGCGGCGGCCTGGTCCCGGCCGGTGTCGTCCAGGGCGACGCCCGGGCTCCACCCGGCCAGTACTCCATCGGCGTTGGCGGTCGAACGGCCGTGCCGGACAAGGATCACGGTGGGCATGCCCGCCACCGTAACCCTTCGGGGGCAGGGCCGTTGTGCTGGGTGCCGGCCGTGGCGGGGAAGATCCCCCCGAGCCCCCACCACGGCCGCGGAATTTTTTTCCGCACTCCGTAGCATTCTGCGTCCTTCCGCATACTCCTCGCTGCCTTACCCGCTGGGTAAGGTGCAGCAGAGGTCGGTCAGGACCCGGAATCGGAGGCGCGAAGCGGGTGGAGATGTTCAGCAAGGCGACGAGGAGTCGTCCGCACGCCACAGCCGGAGCAGGTCCGGCGGGGGCGGACTGGTCTCCTTACAGCCGGCTGGAGGACGCGGCGGGGGTCTACTTCCTGCACGCGGATGTCGCGCTGGACGCCATCGAGGGGGTGCTGGGGCGCCGCCGGGTGCGGGGCTTCACCCTGGAGCGGGTGGTGGACCTGACCGAGGCCGGCGCCTCGGTGTGGCAGGAGGCTGCGGTCTGCGACGGACAGCGCCTGATCCTGTGGCACAGCGAGGAACTGGCCGACGAGAAGGCGCCGGGCGGCAGGGTGCTCGACTCGTCGGTGCAGGTGCTGCCGCTGGACTCGATCGGCCACGTCGGCATGCGCACGCTGGTGGGCCGCGACGAACTCGGCCGGCGGATCGACCGCGGTGTCTATCTGGTGCTGGCCACCGCGATGCCGCACGAACTCACCGCGGTGGCCGCCGACCCGGACTCGCCGCTGCCGGTCGCCTCCGCGAAGGTCCGCCCGGAGGCATTCCGCTTCAGCAAGTCCCTGGACGACGGCGGAGCCGGGCAGATAGCCCGGCTCATCGCCTTCGGCCGGCTGCTGGGCAGCCTGGTTCCTACCTGAGAGGCAAAATTGCCCCGGCGCGAGGGGTGTCCCGACCGGCGGCGTGACGACTCCGGCGCGCCCTGGTCCCCGGCCGTGTCCCGGCGGCGTCCCCGGCCCCCTGGGCCGTCCCGCGCGTGCCTACGCGAGTCCGGCGCGCTCCAGTGCCTCGGCGCCCGCCCGGAGCCCCGCGAGGCGCTCGTCGAGGGTGAAGCCGGCCGGGTTGAGGTTGAGGGTGTCGACACCGGCCTCCGCGTACTCGGTCATCCGGTCGGCGATCCGCTCGACGGTGCCCAGCAGGCTGGTGGAGTCGATCAGTTCCTGCGGTACGGCCGCCGCGGCGCCGTCCTTGTCACCGGCCAGGTACTTGTCCTGGATCTCGGCGGCCTGCTTCTCGTATCCCATGCGCCCGGCGAGCTGGTTGTAGAAGTTCTGCTTGCGGCTGCCCATGCCGCCGACGTACAGCGCGGTGTACGGGCGGAAGACGTCCGCGAGCGCGGCCACGTCGTCGCCGAGCGCCAGCGGCACGGTGGGGCTGACGTCGAAGCCCGCCATGGTGAGTCCGGCCTTCTCCCGGCCGGCCCGGATGTGCCGCAGCGCGGTCTCCTCCAACTGGGCGGCGGACGGGAAGAGCAGCAGCGCGCCGTCGGCGATCTCGCCGGTCTGCTCCAGGTTCTTCGGGCCGATCGCGGCGATGTAGAGCGGGATGTGCTCGCGCTGCGGGTGCACGGTCAGCTTGATGGGCTTGCCGGGGCCGCCGGGCAGCGGCAGCGTCCAGTGCTCGCCCTCGTAGCTGAGGCGTTCGCGGCTCATCGCCCTGCGGACGATCTCGACGTACTCGCGGGTGCGGGAGAGCGGCTTGTCGAACCTGACGCCGTACCAGCCCTCGGAGACCTGCGGCCCGGAGACGCCGAGGCCCAGACGGAACCGGCCGCCGGACAGGGAGTCCAAGGTGGCGGCAGTCATCGCGGTCATCGCCGGGGTACGGGCCGGGATCTGGAAGATCGCCGAGCCGACGTCGATCCGCTCGGTGTGCGCGGCGACCCAGGCGAGCACGGTGGGCGCGTCGGAACCATACGCCTCGGCGGCCCAGCAGACCGCGTAGCCGAGCCGGTCCGCCTCCTGCGCCACGGCGAGGTTGTCGGCGTCCATGCCGGCGCCCCAGTAGCCGAGGTTGATCCCGAGCCGCATACCGCTCCCCTTTGCTGGTCCGTCCCGGCCGGTCCGTCCGGGCCGGCCCCGTCGGGCGGTGGGCGGGCGAGCCGGTGTACTGACGAGTAACGTCGCTGTCCCTCCGGACTGTAGCGCCCTCCCGCGGCTCGGGCGCCTGTCGGGTACGTCACTGCTGCCCATTCGGCGGGTCCGGGCGCTAGCCTCAGCGTCCATGGAGCAAAGGCACCTCGGCCGCACCGGGTTGCGTGTGTCCCGGCTGGGGCTCGGCACGCTCACCTGGGGGCGCAGCACCGGCGAACGCGACGCCGCCGACCAGCTGAAGGCGTTCTGGGACGCCGGCGGCACGCTGATCGACACCGCGGACGTCTACGCCGACGGCGGTGCCGAGTATCTGCTCGGGCGGCTGCTGGAGGACCTGGTGCCGCGGACCGATCTGGTGATCGCCACGAAGGCGGGCAGCGTACCCGACCCGGACCGGCGCTTCGACACCTCCCGCGGGCACCTGCTCTCCGCGCTGGACGCCTCGCTCCAGCGGCTCGGTACGGACTATGTCGACCTGTGGCAGGTGCACGCCTACGATCCCGGTACCCCGCTCGACGAGACGCTGCAGGCGCTGGAGATCGCGGTCAGCACCGGCCGGGCGCGGTATGTGGGCGTCTCCAACTTCTGCGGGTGGCAGTTGGCGAAGGCGGCGGCGTGGCAGCTCGCGGCGCCCGGCCGCACCCCGCTGGCCAGCACCCAGATGGAGTACTCGCTGCTCCAGCGCGGGGTGGAGCGGGAGGTGCTGCCTGCGGCGCTCGACCTCGGGGTGGGGCTGCTGCCGTCCTCGCCGCTCGGGCGCGGGGTGCTCACCGGCAAGTACCGGCACGGGACGCCACCGGATTCGCGCGGCGGTTCCGACGACATGGCGGCCTTCGTCGCCCCCTACCTGGACGAGACCGCCCGCCTCATCGTGGACGCGCTGGCCATAGCGGCGGACGGGCTTGCCGTCTCGCCGCTCCATGTCGCCCTGGCGTGGGTACGCGACCGGCCCGGCGTGGCCGCCCCGGTCCTCGGCGCGCGCAACGCCGCGCAGCTCACGGCCGCGCTGTCGGTGGAGGCCCTTACGCTGCCGGAAGAGATCTGTCTGGCGCTGGACGATGTCTCGGCGCCTTTGCACCGCTATCCCGACCACGACTGGAGCACGCTCTGAGTCGTGGCCGCGCCGCTCCACGGAGGCCCCCGCAGTGACCGAGACCCCGCACCACCCCTCCACCCCGCCCCCCACCACCCCCGAGGACGGCGGCGGACGAGGGCCTTCAGCGACAGCCACCGACGCCCCGACCCCGGGCGGCGGCGCCGGTGGGTCCGCCCCTTCCGGCGAAGGCTCGGTGCCGGCCCCGAACAACGCCGGCGGGACGGCTCCCACCCGAGACGGCGGGGTGCCGGCCCCCGGTGGCAGCGCGGGTTCCGCTCTCGGGCGGGACGGCGAGGGTGGGGTGCCGGCCCCCGGTGGGGCCGGCGGAGCCACTCGGTCCGGCGAAGGCCCGGTACCAGCCTCAGGACCCAGCGGCAGGTCCGCTCCCGCCCCGGCGGGCGGGGTGCCGGCCTCCGGTGGGGCCGGCGGAGCCGCCCGGAGCGGCGACGGCGGGGTGCCCACCCCCGGTGGCGGCGGGGGGTCCGCTCTCGGGCGGGACGGCCAAGGTGGGGGACGGGCGGGGGCGAAGCCTCGGGTGGATCTGGCCGGGCTGGCTGCCGCCGTGCGGTCGATCGAGCGCGGGGAGAATCCGGCGACCCCGGCGCCGCGCGGTGACGCGGCTGAGGCGCGGCGCAAGCGGCGGGAGGCGATGGCGGCGGAGGCAGCCGCGCTGCAGGCGGCCGAACTGGCGGAGCTGGCAGGGGCCGTGGCCCCCGCAGCCGGCGAGGCCGGGACGCCGGACGCGGGCGAGGGCGGCACTACGGGCGCGCCCGCGGCCACCGCGGACAGCACGGACGAGGACTCCCCGGCCCGGACCGGGGCCGCTCCGAGCCACGCGGACGCGGACACCCCGGCGGGTCCGCCCACCGCGGAGGACATCCCGGCGCCCGGCCGGGGCTCGGACGCTGCGGGCCGCGACAACGCGGAGGCCCCGGGGGCCGGCCGGGGTGCCGACGCGTCATCCGGGCGGGCACCGGTCGCTTCGAGCCGCGCGGACGCGGACAGCCCGGCGGGTGTGCCCGCCGCTGAGGACGTCCCCGCGGCCGGGCGGGCCCGGGTCGGTCTGCCTGGCGCCGAGAATGTCCCGGGGGCCTACCCGGGCCGCGCGGATGCGGGGGACCCGGCGGGTCTGCCCGCTGCTGAGGGCGTACCGGGGTCCCGCCGGGGGGCGGGCGCTGCGGGGCGCGCGGCCCCGGGGGGTGGGCGGGCGGCCGTCGACCCCGGGGCGGTCGAGGAGGCGCGTGCGGCGCTGGTCGGGGGTGGCGCGCCCGCGGAGTTGGCGGCGGACGCCGTGCGCGCGCTCGGCGAGCGGGCCGGGGAGGCACTGCGGGAGGACCCGTGGGGCGTCCTCGGACTGCCCGGGGTGCGGGTGGAGCACGCGGACGCGTTCGCCCGGGCCGTGCTCGGCGCGGCCTGCGGACCCGACGACGTACGGCGGGCCCGCGCGCTGGTCGGGTATCTGATGGAGCGGGCGGCCGAGCAGGGCCACACCGCCCTCACCGCCGACGCGCTGCAGACCGCGCTGTCCCGGCACGCCGTACCCGACCCGGCCGCCGCCCTGGCCGCGGCGGTGGAGGACGGCCGGCTGCTGGCCTTCCGGGCCGGCACCGGACCGGAGCAGACCGCGGCAGCCGACGACGAGGAGGACGGGGACGAACCGGCGGACGTACCGCTGCTCTTTGGCCTCGACCGGTACGCCCTGGCCGAGGAGAGCCTCGCCGACGGCCTGGTCCGGGTGCTGCGTTCCTTCGAAGGCACCGCGCAGGACGCCGCCGAGGCCGCCGAGGTCTGGGAGAAGGCCGCGGCGGGCGCCCCCACCCGGTCCGCCGCCGAGCTGATCCGGGCCGCCGCCGGCAGCGGCCTGGTGGTGCACACGGGCGGCGAGGCGGCCCGCGTGGAGCCCGCCGCGCTCGTCACCGCCGCCCGGGCCGCGGGGCTGCGCGCGTACGCCGCCGCGTACACCGGCGACGGCCGCCGCCGTCTCGCCGAAGTGGTGGGCGAGGACGCCGCGCTGACGGTGGCTGAGCTGCTGGACGGGGACGCCGGCCCGGGCCGCGCGGAGGACGGCAGCCTCGCGCTCGACGTACTCGCCGTGCTGGACGCGCCGCAGCTGTCCGTGGAGGAGGCCACCGACCTGGTGGAGGCGGTGCCGGACGGCGCCCGGCTGGTGCTCAGCGGCGATCCGGGCGCGCTGTGGTCCACGGGGGCCGGCCGGGCCTTCGCCGACCTGCTGGCCGCCAAGATCTGCCCGCGGGTCACCTCCCGCACGCCCGACCCGGGCCCGATCGGCGAGCTGACCTCGTGCGTCGGTATCGGGGAGCTCACCGCCGTGGAGGCCCCGGACCGCGAGGTCGTGGTGGTGCCGGTCCGCGATCCGCAGGAGGCCCTGCACCGTACGGTCCAGCTGGTCGCCGACTCCGTACCGCGGGCGATCGGCGTACCCGCGGCCGAGACCCAGGTGATCGCCCTGGCCCACGGCGGGGCGGTCGGCACCCGGGCGCTGAACGCGGCCCTCAAGGAGCGGCTCAACCCCGGCCCCGGCCGCTTCGGCGGCTTCGACCCGGGCGACCGCGTGGTGCACGTCCCGGTGCCCGGTCATACGGCTCCGGGCACGGTGGCCGGCGCGGAGGGGGACGGACTGCGGCTGGAGTGCGAGCACGGCCCGGTGGTGGTGCCGCGGGAGGACGTGGCGGCGAAGGTGCGGCACGGCTGGGCGGTCACCGGGCACCAGGCGGCCGGTATGCGCTGGCCGGCGGTGGTGGTGGTCGTGCCGGGTGACGCGGGGCCGCTGCTGACCCGTTCCTGGGTCTATACGGCCTTCACCCGCGGCGAACGGCACCTGTCGGTGGTGCAGGGCGCGGACCAGGGGCTGGCCGAGGCGGTCGCGGGGCCGCCGGCGAAGGAGCGGACGACCCGGCTGACGGGCGTGCTGCGGGAGCTGGCGGCGGACGTGTGAGCCGGGGCTCCGGGCCGGACCGGGGTGAGCCGGCGTGAGCCGGTGCGGGCCGGAGCGCCGTGCGGGCCAGGGGGCGGGGCGCTGCTCGCCGCACCCCGCCCGTCCCCCGCCCGTCGCCGCCCGGCAGGGGCCTCAGTCCGGGTCGAGCGTGCTCAGCTCGTCGTCGAAGACCGTGCTGACGTCGAACCGGCAGACCACCAGCTGCGGATCGGCCAGCTCGAAGGGAGCGTCGAGCCACTCCCCCGGCTCGGCCGGCTCCACCGCCGACACCCAGAGCGTGGAGTCGCCCTCCTCCAGGCCGAACTCCTTGTGGCGCTGGGCGATCTCGTCGGGTTCGTACTCGCCGAAGACCACCCCGATCGCGGCGTTGACCGTGCCGGTCTCCGCATCGTCGCCCTCGGCGGCCCTGCGGGCCTGGGCGAAGAGCCGGTCGGGCTCGACGATGGTGTAGTCGCGGCGGATCAGCACGCTGACCGCCTCGGGCTCCTCGGGCCCCGCGTACTCCGGCAGCGCGTCGGCGGTCGGCACTTCGAAGGGCGTCACCTCGTCGTAGTTCTCGTACAGCAACTCGTCATACCCCTCGGCGGCCGAGGCGAGCGCCTCGAACGCCGCGTAGACGGCGGGATCGTCCCCGCCGGCACGGTTCTCGATCGCCTCCAGGTGGCGGTCGAGCGCGGCCTTGAACGCCTCGACCGCGGCGCGGACCTCGGCCACGGTGGGCTGCACGTCATCAGACATGGAGCAGACGCTATCCGCACCGGGGCGTTGCCCGCACAATAGATGCGATGCCGGAATACGAATTCAGAGAGATGTACGTGGCGCGCGGGGTCTCGCGCAAGGACGCGACACGTCTGCTGACCGACGAGGCGGAGTACGGGCACTGGGAACTGGACCGGGTGCGGCTCTACCCCGACGGCAGCCGGCGGGTGCGCCTGCGGCGGCGGATCATCCGCCAGATCCGCGCGACGTGGTGAGGGCACGCGTGCCCGGGGGACAGTCACCCGGGAGCCGGCGCGGAGTGTACGGGTGGCCGGGCGGCCGTCCTGCTGCCGCCCGGTCCCTGTGGTGCGGGCCCCTGAGCCCGCGGGTTCCTGCGGTGCGCGGTCAGCGCCGGGCGGCGCGACCGCGGCGGTAGAGCAGCGCGCCGCCGAGCAGCAGGGCGCCGGCGGCCGGAGCCGTCACGCCGAGGCCCTCGGCGCCGGTGTGGGCCAGCGTGGGAGTGCCGGCGCCGGTGCCCGTCCCGGGGTACGAGATCGGGGTGACCGGGTTGCCGGGCTGGCCCGGAGCGCCGGGGTTGTCCGGCGTACCCGGGTTACCGGGCGTACCGGGGTTCCCCGGAGTGCCGGGGTTGCCGGGCGTGCCCGGGTTCCCCGGGGTGCCCGGAGTGCCGGGGTTGCCGGGCGTGCCCGGGTTCCCCGGGGTGCCCGGAGTGCCCGGGTTCCCGGGAGTGCCGGGGTTCCCAGGGTTGCCCGGGGTGCCGGGCTCGTCCGGGCAGTCGTCGCCCGGGGTGCCGGGGGTGCCCGGGTGCTCGGTCACGGACACGTTCGCGCAGTCGTTGCCGACCACCGGGTTGAGCAGCCCCACCACGTCGACCGTGTTGCCGCAGACGTTCACCGGAACGTGTACAGGAAGCTGGAGCACGTTGCCGGACAGCAGGCCCGGCGAACCCGCCGCCGTCGCCCCGGCGCCCGCGTCCGCGTACGCCATCGAGCCGCCGGTCGCGGCCAGCACCCCACTGGTGGCGACCACCGTGAGCAGCCGTCTCTTCGTAACCTCGCGCATGATCTCGGTCCTGCCTGTCTTACGCGCCATCTGTGCCCTCCGAAGGGGTTCTCGTCGTGCTCGTTGCTCTGTCGTGCTCGTTGTTCTCGTCGTGCTCGTTGTTCTCGTCCGCCGGAAAAGACGATCGGCCCCGGAGCGCGAGGAAGCGCCCGGGGCCGATCCGCAGGACTACTGGTTGACGCAGGCGTTCCCGAAAACGGGGTTGAGCAGCCCCACCACGTCGACCGTGTTGCCGCACAGGTTCACCGGAACGTGTACAGGAAGCTGCACGACGTTGCCGGACAGCACGCCCGGGGACTGCACCGCCGCACCCTCCGCGCCGGAGTCGGCGACGGCCAGCCCGGCACCCGCGAGCACCAGCCCACCGGTGACGGCCGCAGCAGCGACAACCTTCTTGATCATTGACTTCCTTCCTCGTGGGACATGTGCGGTCCCAGCCGCGGACCACACACGTCGTAACGAGGCCGGACGAAATAGAGCTACGAAAGCACCGGCCCATTCACTCGTACCGGGGATGAACCCTGGCACTACGGGCACTGGCGGCCGAACCGGTCAGGAGTTTTCGATGAAGCGGTCCAGCACCCGTACGCCGAAACGCAGTCCGTCCACCGGCACCCGCTCGTCCACGCCGTGGAACATCCCGGCGAAGTCCAGCTCGGGCGGCAGCTGGAGCGGCGCGAAGCCGAAGCAGCGGATGCCCAGGTCGTCGAAGGACTTGGCGTCGGTACCGCCGGAGAGCATGTACGGCACCGCGCGCGCGATCGGGTCCTCCGCCTTCAGCGCCGCCTGCATCGCGTCGACCAGCGAACCGTCGAAGTCGGTCTCCACCGCCTTGTCGGAGTGCAGCGACTCCCGCTTGACCCGCGGGCCGAGGATACGGTCCAGGTCGGCCAGGAACTCCTCCTCGTAGCCGGGCAGGAAGCGCCCGTCGACGTGCGCGGTGGCCTGGCCGGGGATCACGTTCACCTTGTAGCCGGCGCCGAGCATGGTGGGCGCCGCGGTGTTGCGCAGCGTGGTGCCGATCATCTTGGCGATGCCGCCGAGCCTGGCGAGGGTCGTCTCCATGTCCTCCGGGTCCAGCTCGACCCCGAACGCGTCGGAGAGCTCGTCGAGGAAGCCGCGCACCGACTTGGTGACCCGTACCGGGAACTCGTGCCGGCCCAGCCGCCCGACCGCCTCGCAGAGCTCGGTGATCGCGTTGTCCTTGTTGGTCATCGAGCCGTGGCCCGCGGTCCCGTCGACCGTGAGCCGCATCCAGTGCATGCCCTTCTCGGCGGTCTCGATCAGGTAGAGCCGCAGGTTCTCGTTGACGGTGAAGGAGAAGCCGCCGACCTCGCCGATCGCCTCGGTGACGCCCTCGAACAGGTCGGGGTGCTTGTCCACCAGGAAGCGGGCCCCGAAGGTGCCGCCCGCCTCCTCGTCGGCGAGGAAGGCCAGCACGATGTCGCGCGGCGGCTTGCGGCCGGTACGCAGCCGGTCGCGGACCACCGCCAGCGTCATGGCGTCCATGTCCTTCATGTCGACCGCGCCGCGGCCCCAGACGCACCCGTCGGCGACCTCGCCGCCGAAGGGGTGCCGGGTCCAGTCGTCGGCGTTGGCCGGGACCACGTCGGTGTGCCCGTGGATGAGCAGCGCGGGCCGCGACCGGTCCTCGCCCTCGATCCGGGCCACCGTGGAGGCCCGGCCCTTGTGCGACTCGAAGATCCGCGGTTCGAGGCCGACCTCGGCCAGTTTCTCCGCCACGTACTCCGCCGCGGCCCGCTCCCCCGGGCCCGAGTGGTCGCCGTAGTTGCTGGTGTCGATCCGGATCAGCTCACTGCACAGCGCGACGACCTCGTCCTCGCCCGTACCCGCCGCGCCCGGTGCCGATGCGCCCACGCGCTCGCTCCTCACTCGTCGCCCTGCCGCGCCGCCGACCCTCCCGGCGACCGCGAACTCTCTTTCGACCCCCATCCTCCCCCGCGCGCCCCGCCTCCCCCAAGGCTCCCCACCGGTGCCCTCCGGCAGCCGCCCGCGCGTGGTCGAGCGCCCCCCGATCTTTGCTATGGTTTACCTCGTCGCCACGCCCTCGGGGCCGGCGCGACACACCCGGTCCGGGTGGCGGAATGGCAGACGCGCTAGCTTGAGGTGCTAGTGCCCTTTATCGGGCGTGGGGGTTCAAGTCCCCCCTCGGACACAGACAGTGATTCCCAGCGGTGCCGGTCGGATTCCGACCGGCACCGTTCGCGTTTCCCGGCCCGCTTCCGGGCGTCCGGCTGGCCCCCACGTGGCACCCGCTCAATGCCCGCGGCCCGGCGTGGGCCGGGCCGGCCGCCCGGGTCAGGGGGCCTGGAGGGCGGTGAGGCGGTCGAGGAAGATCCGCTGGGCCGGGAGGATCTTCTCGTGGGCGGCAGGGATGCCGAGCCAGGCAGCCCGGTCGATCTCCGGGAACTCCTGGACCGTGCCGGAGCCCCGCGGCCATTCCATCGAGAAGGTGCCGGGGACCACCAGGCCGGGGTCGAGTTCGCCGCGGACCGCCCAGACCGTCACGATCTTGCCGCTGGGCTGCGCGGCCTCGCCGAGCGGGATCAACTCGCCGTCGGGGACCGGCAGTCCCAGTTCCTCCTGGAACTCGCGGCGGGCCGCGGCCTCCGCGGTCTCGTCCGCCTCGTACTCGCCCTTGATCACGCTCCACGCGCCCGCGTCACGGTGCGCCCAGAACGGTCCGCCCATGTGCCCGAGGAGCACTTCGATCCGTCCGTCCGGGCCGTCCGTCCCGCGGAAGGGCAGGATTCCGGCACTGCGTTTTTTCACCACTCCCGAAGTCTGCCCGGCCAGGGCGGCGGAGACTCCCGCGACGCGGCGGCCCGGCCGGCACCGCCCCCTCCGGGGCCGGTCGCACAGCCGCTACGCTCCCGCCCCATGGGGAGAAGAACAGGCATCACGCTGGCCGCGGCCATCGTGGTGGTCGGGGGCGGCGTGGCCGGGATCATCGCGCTCACCAACGGAGGGAACAGCGGGGACGGCGGAGGCGGCGGTGGTACGGGCGCCGCCCGGCTGCAGGCGGACATCGCGTCGCAGTTGCCGTCGGGGTGGAGCGACACGGTCGACACCAGCGGCGGCACGGTGAATGTTCGCCTGGTGCACCAGGGGGACATGGCGGACACCATCCGGTCCCTGCGGGCCAACAAGATCATCAACCCGGACGATCCGGAGATGATGAAGCTGCTGCCACGGAACACGACGGGCGCGGAGTACGTGTTCCACTACTCCGACAGCAAGGACGAGGGCACTCTGCTCAGGGTCGCGGCGGGCAGGGGCCACCACAGCCCGCACCCCGAACTGCAGTTCATGAGCCGCGAGTTCATCAGCGCACAGCTCAAGGGGACGTACACACCGCCGGCGCCCGTCGTCATCCCCTGACCGGCCGGAGCACCGGGAAGAACACATCCCGCGATGGCTCATTTCCACGATCGGAAATCCCGCTCACCCGACTCGTGAAGGGGCAGCCGCCCCACCGCACAACGCCCGTCACCCGGCGGCGATTTCCGTACGGCACATATCAGCCGGTGCCGGTGGAGCCGGCCGCCGGCAACTGTTACAACCTTGTACGGCCGACCCGCCCGGCCGGGACTCCGCGTGGTGGTCGCCGCTGGGGGCCGTACCGCTCTCCACCGTGCTGCTCAATCCGGTGGGTGACGTGGAGCGGGAACGGGCGAACTCGGGCGCGCCGCCCGACAGGTCCGCGGCGGTGGGTGCGGCCGGCCGGGAGTGACGCCCCACCGGGGGAGGGCTTTTGCGGCCAAACCGGTTGCGTTTCGGTGCGGCCGCTCCCGCCGGAAGTGCGGCGGATGGTAATCACGTGACGTGCTCGCCGCGTACCCGCGGTACTGCGCATGCCGCTTGGCACCCCACACTTCTCAAGTCTCGTTGAAAGGACCTGCCTTGCGCGGAATCTTCTCCGATAAACGTGTCATGTCCCTGTTCGGTGCATGGGCACTGGCGGTGACCGGCGCCTTCATCGGGCTGATGTTCCCCACCGCGGCGGTACCCGCGACACCCGGTCGGTCCAGCAGCGGGGTACGGATCATGCCGCTCGGCGACTCGATCACCGACGGCTGGACCCCGTATCCCGGCGGCTACCGGGTCACCTTGTGGCAGCAACTGACCGCCGGCGGCCACCGGGTGGACTTCGTCGGCTCCCGGGCCAACGGCCCGGCCGCCCTCGGCGACCACGACCACGAGGGCCACCCGGGCTGGCGGATCGACCAGCTCGACGCGCACATCGTCAGCTGGCTGAAGGAGAGCGACCCGGGGACGATCCTGCTGCACATCGGGACCAACGACATCAACCAGGACCACGACGTCGCCCACGCCCCCGCCCGGCTGTCCGGGCTGATCGACGACATCCTGCGGACCGAGCCCGGCGTGCAGCTCTTCGTCGCCCGGATCATCACCGAGCAGAACGCGCAGCGCGCCGCGATGGTGGACGCCTTCAACGCGGCGCTGCCCGGCATCGTGGCCGGCAAGGGACCGAACGTCCATCTGGTCGACATGCACGCGGCACTGACGACCGCCGACCTCGCCGACGGCGTCCACCCCTCGCGGACCGGTTACGACAAGATGGCGCTGGTCTGGCTGAACGCGCTGCGGGAGGCCAGGGCCGGCCGGGAAGCCGCCTGACGGGGATACCACGGAGGCGCTGACCGGCTCCGGCGCGGTCCGGTGCGCCCACCCGCGCGCGGCGCCCGATCCCGGTCCGGACACGGCCACCGGACCGCTCGCCCGACAGCGGATGCAAGTAAAGTCCTGATGAGCCATGTGATCACCGCGCACCCTCCGCGCGCCGACGCAGAGAGCAGGAGACCGGATTGCCGTCCGAATCGCTTCCCGAGGCCGGGCCGGGGTCAGAGCCGCAGTCGGTGCTCAGTCCGCTGACCAGTGCCTCGATCTTCCTCGTCGTCACGGTCGACCCCGGCGGCGAGCAGGCTGTACGTGATCTGCTGCCGGACATCGCGGGGCTGCAGCGGGCGTTCGGCTTCGCGGCGCCCGAGGCGGTGCTCAGCTGTGTGACGGGGGTCGGGTCCGACGCCTGGGACCGCCTCTTCGACTACCCGCGTCCCGCGGACCTGCACCCCTTCGTACCGCTGGAGGGCGCCCGGCACCGGGCCCCGGCCACCCCCGGCGACCTGCTCTTCCACATCCGGGCCACCCGGCTCGACCTGTGCTTCGCGCTCGCCTCGGAGATCATGAAGCGGCTGCGCGGCGCGGTGACGCTCCAGGACGAGGTGCAGGGCTTCAAGTACCTCGACACCCGGGACCTGATGGGCTTCGTGGACGGCACCGAGAACCCGGTGGGCGACGACGCGAGCGACGCCGTGCTGATCGGCGACGAGGATCCGCCGCACGCGGGCGGCAGCTATGTGATCGTGCAGAAGTACCTGCACGACCTCGACAGCTGGAACCAACTGCCGGTCGAGGCCCAGGAGAAGATCATCGGCCGGACCAAGGCGACCAACATCGAGCTGGATGCGCCCGGTTCGCATGTGGCGCTGAACACCGTCACCGACCCGGACGGCACCGAGCGGGACATCCTGCGCGACAACATGCCGTTCGGCAGTCCTGGCAGCGGCGAGTTCGGCACGTACTTCATCGGCTACGCCCGCACCCCGGACGTCACCGAGCAGATGCTGCGCAATATGTTCCTCGGTGTGGCACCCACCGGGCACGACAAGATCCTGGACTTCTCCACGGCGGTCACCGGCACGCTCTTCTACGTGCCCTCCGCCGACTTCCTCGACGACCCGCCCGGCCCCCCGGCCGCCGCCACGACCGCCGCCACGACCGCCGCGGCGGCACCGGCCGCGGCCTCCCTCCCCCGGCCCGCCGACGGCAGCCTGGGCATCGGCAACCTGAACAGGAGCACGACCCCGTGAACAATCTGCACCGTGAACTCGCCCCTGTCTCCGCCGCCGCCTGGGCCGATCTGGAGGCGGAGGCGACCCGTACCTTCAAGCGGAACGTCGCGGCCCGCCGGATGGTGGACGTGCCCGAACCCGCCGGTTCCGAGCTGGCCGCCGTCACGACCGGCCACCTGGACACGGTGACCGCGCCGGCCGACGGGGTGCTCGCCCGTACCCGCCGCTCGCAGCCGGTGGTCGAGCTGCGGGTGCCGTTCACCGTCGACCGCTCCCAGGTGGACGACGTGGAGCGCGGTGCCAAGGACGCCGACTGGCAGCCGGTGAAGGACGCCGCCCGGGCGCTCGCCTTCGCCGAGGACCGCGCGGTCTTCGAGGGCTACCCGGCGGCCGGCATCACCGGTATCCGGGCCTCCTCCTCCAACGCCGAGCTGACGCTGCCCGCCGACGTACGGGAGTACCCGGACGTCATCAGCCAGGCCATCACCGCGCTGCGGCTGGCCGGTGTGGACGGCGCGTACAGCCTGGCGCTCAGCGCGGACGCGTACACCGCGGTCAGTGAGACCTCCGACCACGGCTACCCGATCCACGAGCACCTCGCCCGGCTGCTCGACGGGGACATCATCTGGGCGCCCGCGATCGACGGCGCCTTCCTGCTCGCCACCCGCGGCGGGGACTTCGAGCTCCGTCTCGGCCAGGACGTGTCGATCGGCTACCTCGGCCACGACGCCACCAGCGTCGAGCTGTACTTCCAGGAGACGCTGACCTTCCTGGTCTACACCTCCGAGGCCGCCGTGGCCCTCAAGCCCGCGGCCCCCGCGGTCTGACCGTGTCCTCGGGCGCCCGGGTCCGCAACCCCGGCCCGGGCGTCCGCCGTGCCGGACGCGATCTCACGTTCCCGGCCCCGCGGGCGTCTACCGGGTGAGAGCGATCCGGACGGGATCGGCCGGGCGGACGGGCTCGACCGGAAGCGGTTCCTGCTGGACCTGGAGGAGCCGGCCGGGGAGAAGGCTGCCCGGCTGTTCTGAGCCGGGGGGATGCGGGAACGGCGGTGGCCGGGACCCTTCGGGGGTCCCGGCCACCGCCGTCCGTACATGTGCCGGGCGGTGTCAGCCCAGCGTCGCCAGCGCCGCGTTGAGCGTCGCGGACGGCCGCATCACGGCCGTCGCCTTGGCGTCGTCGGGGCGGTAGTAGCCGCCGATGTCGGCCGGGCTGCCCTGGACGGCGATCAGTTCGGCGACGATCGTCTCCTCCTGGGCGGCGAGCGACTTGGCCAGGGCCGCGAACGCCTCCGCGAGTGCCGCGTCCTCGGTCTGGCCGGCCAGCTCCTGCGCCCAGTACAGGGCCAGGTAGAAGTGGCTGCCGCGGTTGTCGATGCCGCCGAGCCGACGGGACGGCGACTTGTCCTCGTTGAGGAAGGTGCCGGTGGCCCGGTCCAGGGTGTCCGCGAGGATCTGTGCGCGGGCGTTGCCGGTGCTCTGTGCGAGGTGCTCGAAGCTCACCGCGAGCGCCAGGAACTCGCCGAGGCTGTCCCAGCGCAGGTAGTTCTCCTTGAGCAGCTGCTGCACGTGCTTGGGCGCGGAGCCGCCGGCGCCGGTCTCGAAGAGACCGCCGCCGTTGATCAGCGGGACGACCGAGAGCATCTTGGCGCTGGTGCCCAGCTCCATGATCGGGAAGAGGTCGGTCAGGTAGTCGCGCAGCACGTTGCCGGTGACGGAGATGGTGTCCTCGCCGCGGCGGATCCGCTCCAGCGAGAACGCGATGGCGTCCTCCGGCGTCCTGATCTCGATCTGCAGCCCGTCGGTGTCGTGCTCCGGGAGGTAGGCCGTGACCTTCTCGATGAGCACCGCGTCGTGCGCGCGGCTCTCGTCCAGCCAGAAGACCGCCGGGTCGCCGGTGGCGCGGGCGCGGGAGACGGCGAGCTTGACCCAGTCGCGGATCGGCACGTCCTTGGTCTGGCACATCCGGAAGATGTCGCCGGCGCCGACCGCCTGCTCCAGCACGGCCCGGCCGCTGCCGTCGACCACCCGTACGGTGCCGGTGGCCGGGATCTCGAAGGTCTTGTCGTGGCTGCCGTACTCCTCGGCGGCCTGCGCCATCAGGCCGACGTTCGGCACCGAGCCCATGGTGGCCGGGTCGTAGGCGCCGTGCGCGCGGCAGTCGTCGATGACGACCTGGTAGATGCCGGCGTAGGAGCTGTCCGGGATGACCGCGAGGGTGTCGGCCTCCTGGCCGCCGGGGCCCCACATGTGGCCGGAGGTGCGGATCATGGCGGGCATCGAGGCGTCCACGATGACGTCGCTGGGAACGTGCAGGTTGGTGATGCCGCGGTCGGAGTCGACCATGGCGAGCGCCGGGCCCTCGGCCAGTTCGGCGTCGAAGGACGCCTTGATCGCCGGGCCCTCGGGCAGCGCGTCCAGGCCCTTGAGGATGCCGCCGAGGCCGTCGTTCGGGGTGAGGCCGGCCGCGGCGAGGGTGGCGCCGTACTCGGCGAAGGTCCTGGGGAAGAAGGCGCGGACCACGTGGCCGAAGATGACCGGGTCGGAGACCTTCATCATGGTGGCCTTGAGGTGAACCGAGAAGAGCACGTCCTCGGCCTTGGCGCGGGCGATCTGCGCGGTCAGGAACTCGCGGAGCGCGGCGACGCGCAGCACGGAGGCGTCGACGACCTCTCCGGCCAGCACGGGCACCGCTTCGCGCAGCACGGTGGTGGAGCCGTCGTCGCCGTGCAGCTCGATGCGCAGGCTGCCGGGCTCGGCGATCACCGCGGACTTCTCGGTGCTGCGGAAGTCGTCCACGCCCATGGTGGCGACGTTGGTCTTGGACGCGGGCGACCAGGCGCCCATCCGGTGCGGGTGCGCCTTGGCGTAGTTCTTCACCGAGGCGGGAGCGCGGCGGTCGGAGTTGCCCTCGCGCAGCACCGGGTTGACGGCGCTGCCCTTGATCTTGTCGTACCGGGCCCGTACGTCCTTGTCGGCGTCGGACTTCGGGTCGTCCGGGTAGTCCGGCAGCGCGTAGCCCTGCGCCTGCAACTCGGCGACGGCCGCCTTGAGCTGCGGGATGGACGCCGAGATGTTCGGCAGCTTGATGATGTTCGCGGCCGGCGTCCTGGCCAGCTCTCCCAGCTCGGCGAGGGCGTCCGCGATCCGCTGCCCCTCCTCCAGGTACTCGGGGAAGGCGGCGATGATCCGTCCCGACAAGGAGATGTCCCGGCTCTCGACACTCACTCCCGCGGTGGAGGCGTAGGCCTCGATCACCGGCAGGAACGAATACGTCGCCAAGGCCGGGGCCTCGTCGGTGTGCGTATAGATAATGGTCGAGTCAGCCACCGGTCGCTCCGCTCCAGGTCTCTAGATTGCTCGATATCAAGATATCCCTTGCACACCCCGCGATCGACAGGACCCCGCTTCCGACCGTTTCCCGGCCCGCCCGCCCCACGGCCTGACCGGCCCCGGCACCGGCCTGCAAGCCGACCGCAAGGGTTGCGCAAGACCCTCACCGCAGCCGTCGGGCATCCCCCTGGCGAGGAGGTTTCGACCCGGGCCCCAGAGCGGGGCTTCGACGTGTCGGGGGAGGGTCATGCCGGTGAGGGAAGTGCAGGACGGAACATCGGGTACGCAGCAGGAGGCGGTACGGGACCGGTTCGCCGCGGGGGCGGACGCCGGTCGGTGGCGCACGGTGCCGGCCCGCAAGACGGTGCTGGTACTGGTGCACACCGAGGTGTACGGCAGACGACTGCAGGATCTGCTGCCGCTGCTGGCATCGGACCTGCGGATCGAGGTGGTCTTCACCATCGCGCCGCACGCGTTCAACGGGGGCGTCGCGCGTTATCTGCGGGGCCTGGGTGCCACGGTGATCCCGTGGGCCGAGGCGGTCAGGACGACGTTCGACCTCGCGCTCGCCGCGGGGTCCCAGGGAATGGAGCAGGTCAGGGCGCCGCTGGTGCGGATCTCGCACGGCGCGGGCCACATGTCGCTGGCACGGGCACAGGAGGGTGCGGCGGAACACGGCTTGCCCCGCGAGCCCGGCGGGATCACCGGGCGGGACCATCTGACCTGGAAGGGGGCAGTGGTGCCGCGTGCGGTGGCGCTGGCCCACCGGGACGACCTGAGGGCGCTGCGGCAGTGGTGCCCGGAGGCGCTGCCGGTCGCCGAGGTGGTCGGTGACCCGGCGTACGACCGGGTCGCGGCGAGCCTGCCGTTCCGGGAGCGGTACCGGGCCGAGCTGGGGCTCGGGGCCGGCCGGCACCTGGTGCTGCTGACCTCGACCTGGGGCCGCCGGTCGGCGTTCAACCGCCTGGAGGCGCTGCTGCCGCGGCTGCTCGCGGAACTGCCGCGGCGCACGTACCAGGTCGCGATGCTGGTGCATCCGAATGTCTGGGCCAAGCACGGCCCCTGGCAGGTGAAGGCGTGGCTCGCGGACTGCCGGCGGGCGGGGGTGCTGCTCCTTCCGCCGGAGGTGGACTGGCGGGCACCGCTGATCGCGGCGGATTCGGTGATCGGGGACTACGGCTCGGTGACGCTGTACGCCACCATGACCGGCGCGCCGATCCTGCTCTCCCGCTATCCGTACCAGGACGCGAACCCGCTCTCGCCCGGGGTCGCGCTCGCGATGGCGGCCCCGGCTCTCTCACCGCACCGGCCGCTCGCCGACCAGCTGGCGTACGCCGCCGCGGAGTACCCGCGCCGGGAGTACGCCCGGATCGCGCGGCGGATCTCTTCGGAGCCCGGCCGCTTCAACCGGCGTATGCGGCGGTTGATGTACAGGGTGCTGGGACTGGGGCAGCCCGCCTACGCACCGGACACCGAACCGGTGTCGCTCTCCTCGGGCCAGGTGTCCGCGTGACCGGGCCCGCCTGCGATCACGTCAGGGTGGACCTGGACGGTTCGCCGCCGCCGGACCGGACGCTGCTCGCCTGCGCGGACGTCCTGTACGGCGCCGGCGGCCCGCAGGCGGCGGCGCGGCTGCTGCGGCGCCATCCGGGCTGCCTGCTGGTGTCGGTCCGGGACGAGCACGGGCAGTGCACGACGCTGACCCGGACCGGGGTACTGATCACGGCCGGCCCGGTGCGGGGCGGCGAGGAGCACGCCCTGTTCGCTTCGATGGTGCACCGGTGGCTGGTGGCGGTCAGCGCGGCTGCGGCGGCGCACCCCGGTCCTGCGGCGGGCCGGGGTCCTGAGCACCCAGCCGGGCCGTGAGGCGGCGGGCGTCCACCGGGCTGACCGGCAGGTAGACGGCCAGGGACCGCTCGTACCAGTCCCTGGCCGTTTCCGGTTCCCCGCGCCCGGCGGCGCTCTCACCCAGCAGCTCCAGCACTCTGCCCTGCCAGTGCACCGAGCCGGCGGCGGCGAACTCCTCCAGCGCGTCGCGGAGTTCCCGCTCGGCCACGGCGAAGTCGGTGACCCCGTCGGCCGCGTGGGCCCGGCCGAGAAAGGCGAGTGCCCGGGCCGCGTCATAGGGATCGGGCACGGCGAGCAGGTCGGCCCGGGCGCGGGCCAGCCACCGCACGGCGGCGAGCGGCCGGCCGGCCGCCAGGGCGATGTCGCCGAGGCACACCCGGGTCAGGGCGGCTCCCCGGGCGTAACCGATCTCCTCGCGGATGGTGAGGGCCGCGAGGAAGAAGGCGGTTGCCGGCCCGAGGCGGCCGGCCAGCCGGTGGGACTGGCCGAGGCCGTGCAGTGCCTGTGCTTCGGCCCGTCGGTCGCTGTCCCTGCGGGCCCCCTCCAGCGCCCGGCCGAACCAGCTGACCGCGTCGTCGTAGCGGCCCGCGTTGGACAGGCCGCTGCCCCCGGTGGTGAGCATGCGGCTGACGCCCGCGGTGTGCCCGGCCCGCTCGGCGGCGGCCAGGCCGACGGTGTGCGCCTCGATCCACAGGTCCAGGGGGCGCAGGCGCAGGAAGAGCGGTTGCATGCTGTCGACGGTCTGCCAGGCGGTGGCGTCCCAGCCGCGCTCGGCAGCCGTTCTCACCGCGGTCATCAGGTGCTGCCGTTCGGCGTCGAGCCAGGCGAGCGCGCTCGCCTCGTCCGGGAAGTCCGGGACGCCCTGCGGTTGCCGGGCGTAGTCGCGGCGCAGTCTGCGGTGGGTGGGCGACAGGAGTGCCCTGGCCCCGGTGGCGGTCGCCAGGTACCAGTCGAGCACCCGGCGTACCGCCTCCTCGCGGCCGGCGGGCGTCTCCTCCGCCGCGGCACGCTGGGCCGCGTGCAGACGGATCAGATCGTGGAACCGGTGGCGGTCAGGGCCGAGTTCCTCGACCAGATTGACCTCGACCAGTTCGTCCAGCAGCCGGGCGGCCGGTTCCGGGGACACCCCGGCGGCAGCCCCGGTCACCGCCGTGCCGAACTCGGTGACCGGCGCCAGCCCCAGCCGGCGGTAGCAGCGGGCCGTCGCGGGTGCCAGGGACGCGTACGTGTCGTCCAGTGCGGCGCGTACCGCCCCCTCGCCTCCCGCCTCCAAGGTGGCCAGGCGCTCGCTCTCCCGGCTCATGGCGCCGGCCAGCACCGCCAGCGGCTGCCGGGGCCGGGCCGCCAGCCGGGCGGCGGCGACGCACACCGCGAGCGGCAGCCCCGCGCACAGCCGGGCCAGCCCGAGGGCCGCTGCGGGTTCCCTGGCGACGCGGTCGCCACCGAGCCTGCGGGCGAGCAACTCCACCGTGGCAGCGGGGTCGAGGACGTCCAGCAGGCGGAAGGCGGCGCCGTCCACGCCGAGTCCGGAGAGCCTGCGCCGGCTGGTCACCACGGTGAGGGCGTCCGGTGAGCCGGGCAGCAGCGGGCGGACCTGGGCGGCGCTGAAGGCGTTGTCGAGGAGCAGGGAGATCCGCAGCCCGGCGGTGACCGTGCGCCACAGGGCGGTCTGCTCGGGCAGGTCGGCGGGCACGTGGCCGACACCGAAGGCGCGCAGGAAGCGGCCCAGCACTTCGCCGGGCCCCGCCGGTCCGGCCGTGGAGTGGCCGCGCAGATCGGCGTAGAGCTGCCCGTGCGGGTACGCGGCGGCCTGCGCGCGCAGCCAAGTGGCCGAGAGTGCGGTCTTGCCGACGCCTGCCGCGCCGGTGACGACGATGAGGGACGGGCCGCCGCCGGTGGCGGCGGCGCGCAGGGCGTCGAGGGCGGCGAGGTCGCCGGCACGGCCGGTGAGCTGGGCCGGGGCCGGAATGAGCTGGCGCGGTACGCGGGGCGGCAGGACCTGCTTGGCCGGCCGGCCGTGCTCATGGACGTGGATGCCGCCGCTGATGTCCCGGGCCTGGACGACGGGCCCCGTGACGCGGGCGGCCCCGGAGACGCCGTTGGACGTGCCGGCGGTGGCGTCCGCTCCGGGTGCGGGCACTGTGGCCAGCCAGGCTCGCAGGGCCGCGCGAGTCTCCGGCCCGGCCTGGGCCGCTTCGGCCAGTTGCCCGGCCAGGGCGGACACCGGCTCGGTGCCGTCCGGGGCGGTGGGCAGCAGTTCGGCCAGCGCACGGCGCGTCGCCGGGTCGGCGCGTGAGAGGGCCGCGGCCAGTTCAGCGGCTGATACCTGGCACATGTCCCGCCCCCCGCCGCAGCCCCACCAGCACGTGCTGTTTCACGCGTCGCACGCCCTTCAGCCGGCCCTCGTACGGCCGGAGTTCTCCCTCTTGACCATGAAAGACCGCAAATCACAAAGAAAGAAATGTTTCGGCCAACAATTTGTCGTCGTCTCGGCTCTCTTTGACCGAAGTTGCGGACATGTCACTCTGGGAGGGGCGGAGCGGACCGGCGGCGGGGGTGCTGGTGGGATTCGACATCGTCGTTCTGGGGCCCGTCGAGCTGAGGTCCGACGGGCGGCGCGAAATGTCCGGGTCCGCCAAGGAGTTACAGTTCCTGGCCGCTCTCGCGGTCGACGTGGGCAAGGCGGTCCCGCTGGACGTGCTGATCGGCCGGCTCTGGGACGACGCGCCTCCCGGCAAGCCCCGCGCGTCCCTGCACGCGTTCGCCACCCGCATCCGGCAGCGGATCGGCCACGACCGGCTTTCCCAGCAGGCGAGTTCGTATCTGCTGGACATCGACCCCGACGCGGTCGACTGCCACCGCTTCGTGCGGCTGTCCGCCCAGGCCCGCTCGCTCGCGTCCAGCGGCGACGACGTCCAGGCGCTCGCCCTGCTCAGGCAGGCGGAGGAGCTGTGGCGGGGCACACCGCTCACCGGCTTCACCGGTCTGTGGGCGGCGCGGACGCGTCACCGGTTCGACGAACAGCGCCTGGCCGCGACGCTGTTGCGCACCGAGATCGAACTGCGGACGGGCCGGTTCGCCGCTGTGGTCGGCGAGTTGTCCGCGCTCGCCGAGCGCTACCCGACGGACGAGGTGGTCGCAGGACACTTCATGACCGCCGCATACGCCTGCGGGCGGCAGACGGACGCCCTGCGCGCGTACGAGGCGCTGCGCCGCCGGCTGCGCACCGAGGGCACCGAGCCCGGCGCGGCCCTGGCCCGCGTCCACCGCCGTATCCTCGCGCAGGCCCCGGTCGCCGACCTGTTGCCCGGCCCCCGCCCGTCCGCACCGCCGCAGGCCCCGCACAGCCTGCCGGCGAGCGTCGAGCGGCTGGTGGGACGGGACGCGGAGCTGCAGCGGCTCACCGCGGTCGCACCCGGCGTGATCGCGTTCCAGGCGATCACCGGCATGGGCGGGGTCGGCAAGACCCAGCTGGCCCTCTACGTCGCCCGCCGGCTGGCCCCGCACTACCCGGACGCCGCCCTCTTCCTGAACCTCCAGGCCCACTCCCGCCGGCAGCCGCTCACCGCGCAGGCCGCGCTCACCACGCTCCTGCGCCGGCTCGGAACCCCCGCCACCGCCATTCCGCACGACCCCGAGGACCTCACCACCTTGTGGCGGACGGTGCTCAGCACCCGACGGGCGATCATCGTGCTGGACGACGCGGCCGGCCCGGCGCAGGTCAAGCCGCTGCTGCCGGGCGACTCCACCTCGCTCGTCCTGATCACCAGCCGGCGCCGGCTCGGCGGACTGCCGGGCGTCCGGCAGGTCTTCCTGGACGTCCTGCCGGCGACCGACGCCGAAGCGCTGCTGGCCGGGCTGATCGGCCCCGAGCAGTCCGGCGGCCCCGCCGAGCTGGCGGAACTGGCGCGGCTGTGCGGCGGCCTCCCGCTCGCCCTGGAACTGGCCGCCGGCCGCCTCAACTCCCGCCCCAGCTGGACGGTTTCCCACCTCGTGGAGCGGATCGCCGGCGGCACGGACCGGCTCGCCGAGATCCGCGACGGCCAGGTCGAGATCGCCTCCGTGCTGACCCTGAGCTACGACACCCTGCCGCCGCAGGAGCAGCGGGTTTTCCGGCTGCTCAGCCTGCACTTCACCACCACGTTCGGTCCGCACGCCACGGCGGCGCTCGTCGCCCTCCCGTTGGACGCGACGGAACGGCTGCTGGAAGCCCTCCTGGACGTGCACCTGATACGCGAACCCGCCCCGGAACGCTATGAGTTCCACGACCTGATCGCCGCTGTCTCGCACTCACTGGCCGCACAGGACCCCGAGCCGGTACGCGACCAGGCCCGCGGCCGGCTCGCGGATTTCTATCTGCAGGCGTTCACGGCCGCGGACGTACTGATCCACCCGCGCCGTCCCCGCGCCGAACTCCCGCCGGCCGGTGCGAGGTTCGTCCTTCCCGGCTGGCCCGACCCGGAGCGCGCCAAGAACTGGCTGCTGGCCGAGACCGGCGCCCTCCTCCCCGCGGCCGACCAATTCCGTGACCACGGCCGGCCGGAGCGCGCGGCCCGGCTCGCGCACGCGGCCGCCGGTTTCCTGGACTCCGAGGGCCTCTTCGCCGAGGCCGAGCAACTGCACGCGTTCGCCGCCGGCTTCTGGCACTCCACCGGTCAGCAGGGCCCGGAGGCGCATGCCCTCATCGCCCTGGCGGCGGTCCGGTCCCAGGCCGGCCGGCACGAAGAGACCGAGGCGACCGCCCGCCGGGCGCTGAGCGTCGCGCAGGCGGTCGGCGACGCCACGGCCGAGGCCGAGGCCCAGCGGGCACTGGGGCTGCTGCACTGGAACAGCGGCCGGCTGGAAGAGGCACGGCTGCGCCTCCAGGAAGCGCTGGACATCCGGCTCGGCATGGGCGATCCGTGGTACATCGCACGATTCCAGAACAATCTGGCCATGCCGCTGATCCAACTGGGGCAGCACGAGGCGGCGATGGAGCTGTTCCGGTCCGCGCTGAGCGGCTTCAGCCAGGTGGGAGACATCCGCGGGCAGGGGCAGACCCTCAACAACATGGGCGATCTCTACGCACACATGGGCGAGACGGACAAAGCGTACGACTCCTTCCGCCGCTCGCTGCCTCTCATCAACGAAGCGGGCAGCCGCTCGGAGAAGGCCGTCGCCCAGCTCAACCTGGCCACCGTCCGGCCGGCCGGGGACGACCCCGCGGAGGCGCTCGACACCCTGCGCGAGGCGCTGGCCATCTTCCGTTCCGTCAACGACAAATGGGGAGAGACGGAGACGCTCAACGCGATCGGCGGCGTCCTGCTGGCCGCAGGGCACCACGTGGAGGCCGCCGGCCACCACGCGGCGGCGCTGACGCTCGCACGCGGCACGGGGGCGAGCCTGGAAGAAGTCAAGGCACTGCGGGGCGCGGGTGTCGCCGAGTTACGGGCAGGGCGGTTCACGGCGGCTTCGGAAAGCCTCTCCTCCGCCCTTCGGCTGGCCCGCGAACTGAGAGTCACAGATCAAGAAGCGAGTATTCACGAGAGCTTTTCCGAGCTATTCCTGGCATTGGGCCGGCGTGATGAGAGCATTCGCCATCTCGGCACAGCACATGAGCTCGTGAAAAACAGCAGTTCCCGCGCTGCGCTGCAGTTGGCGAGGCGTTTGGAGGAGCTCACAAAGAGCTCGTAATTTACCCTGAGCCCCCGGTTGAGCGGGGCCGGAATTGGGCGCCCCAAAGATCTTGCGCGCGCCCTGGCACATGGACGAAGCTCTAGCCCATTACCGAAACTGACGGGACGGAAGTTAATTCCGCCTGTCCGTATGCAAGGACATGCCCTCGTGTTCATACAGCTGCCACCACCCCCGCCCCCGCCGGCAGTGATCATCGTCCTGAACGAGGGGCCCCAGGCCCTCGGCCCGACGTTGATCATGCGTCAGGACCGGTGCATGCCGTCCTAGGAGGCGGCGGAAGCTGATCGTGAAGGGCCCGGGGGCGGTGCGACCCCGGGCCCTTCCCGTCGGCGCGGGGGACGCGTCACGCGGTGGCCGGGAGGGCGCGGGTCACGATGGCGTCGAGGTCGGCGGTGGCCGGGAGGGTGCCGAAGGCGTTGCCCCAGTCGCCGCCGAGGCGGGTGGCGCAGAAGGCATCGGCCACCGCGGCCGGGGCATGGCGGACCAGCAGGGAGCCCTGGAGGGTGAGGGCCATCAGCTCGACCAGCCGGCGCGAGCGCATCTCGACCGCGGTGAGGTCGGAGAGTTCGGTACGCAGCCGGGCCACGGCGGCGTCGAGGCGGGCGTCGGCGCCCTGGGCGAGGGAGAGTTCGGCGAGCAGCGCCTCGACGGAGGCGGGTTCGCGGCCCAGCGCGCGCAGCACATCGAGCGCGTTGACATTGCCCGAGCCCTCCCAGATGGACAGCAGCGGCGCCTCGCGGTAGAGGCGGGGCATCACCGACTCCTCGACATAGCCGTTGCCGCCGAGGCACTCCAGCGCCTCGGCGGTGAAGGCCGGGCCGCGCTTGGTCACCCAGTACTTGCCGACCGCGGTCGCCACCCGCCGGAAGGCGTGCTCGGCGGCGTCGCCCCGCACCGCCCGGTCGGCGGCCCCGGCCAGCCGCAGGGTGAGGGCGGTGGCCGCCTCGGACTCCAGGGCCAGGTCGGCCAGCACATTGCGCATCAGCGGCTGGTCGAGCAGCCGGGCACCGAAGGCGGTGCGGTGGGCGGCATGGTGCCCGGCCTCCACCAGTGCCTTGCGCATCAGCCCGGCCGAGCCGAGGACACAGTCGAGCCGGGTGAAGTTGACCATCTCGATGATCGTCTTCACCCCGCGGCCCTCGGCGCCGACCAGCCAGGCCACGGTCCCGTCGAACTCGGGCTCGGAGGAGGCGTTGGAGCGGTTGCCGAGCTTGTCCTTGAGCCGCTGGATACGGAAGGCGTTGCGGGTGCCGTCCGGCAGGACCCGCGGCACCAGGAAGCAGGAGAGGCCGCCGGGCGCCTGGGCGAGCACCAGGAAGACGTCGCACATCGGCGCCGAGGTGAACCACTTGTGGCCGCGCAGCGTGTAGACGCCGGACTCGGCGGTGGGGGTGGCCGTGGTGGTGTTGGTACGGACGTCGGAGCCGCCCTGCTTCTCGGTCATCCCCATCCCGGCCAGCAGGCCGCGCTTGCCGGCCGGTGCCCGCAGCCCCGGGTCGTACACCCGGCTGACCAGCAGCGGTTCGTAGACCGCGGCGAGGTCCGGCTGGTGGCGCAGCGCGGGCACGATCGCGTACGTCATCGCCATCGGGCAGGCGTGCCCGGCGTCGGTGTGGCCCCAGGCGAGCGCGCCCGCGTACCGGGCGACGTGCGCGCCGGGCCGGCTGTCCGCCCACGCGGAGGCGGCGAAGCCCTCGGCCACCGCGACCCGCATCAGGCGGTGCCAGCTGTCGTGGAACTCGACCTCGTCGATCCGGTGGCCGAAGCGGTCGTGGGTACGCAGCTCCGGCTCGTGCCGGTTGGCCTGCTCGGCCCACTCCTGCGCCTCGGTGCCGCCGGCCAGCCGGCCCACCCGGCGGACGTCCTGCTCGGCCCAGCCGGCGCCCTCCCGGTGCAGGCCCTCGATCAGGGCGGCGTCCTGCGAGGCGTCGTACGGGGCCAGCGGCGGGGGTTGGTTGGTGACGTCGTGCGTGGCGTACGGGGCGAGAGTCTCCATGGCCTCGATATTACGTCGTTTCCACAACCGTACAAGGGATGTAATGCCCAGGGCCGGACCCGGCGGCGGCCGGGCGGGCACAATAGGGCCCATGAACAGCGAGGACGCCCAGGCGCCGCGGCCGCTGTCCGCGCGGTCGGTGGTGCTGAGCCTGCTGCTGGGCGCGCACCGGCCGGAGATGCCGGTGCGGGACCTGGTGCGCGCGGTGGCGCCCTTCGGGGTCTCGGAGGCGACGCTGCGGGTGGCACTGACCCGGATGACGGCGGCCGGCGACCTCCACCGCTCCGCCGGCACGTACCGGCTCTCCGACCGGCTGCTGGACCGCCAGCGGCGCCAGGACGAGGCGGTCCACCCGAGGACCAGGCCGTGGGACGGCGACTGGGAGATGGCGGTCGTCCCCGCCGGCGGGCGCGGTCCCGCCGAGCGCGCCGGGCTGCGCGCCGAGCTCTCCCGGCTCCGCCTCGCCGAGCTGCGCGAAGGGGTGTGGCTGCGCCCGGCCAATCTGCGGCGGACCTGGCCGGAGAGCCTCGCGCCGGTGCTCCAGCGGTTCACCGCCCGGCCCGGGCAGGACCCGCGGGAACTGGCGGCGCGGCTGTGGGCGCCTGCGGCCTGGGCCGGGGCGGCCGAGGAACTGCTGGGGCGCTTCACCCGGACGACGGGGCCCGCGGAGCGGTTCGCCGCGGCTGCGGCCATCGTGCGGCACCTGCTCACCGACCCGGTGCTGCCCGCCGCGCTGCTGCCGCCGCACTGGCCGGCCGGCGAGTTGCGGGCCGCCTACACCGCTTATCAGGAGGAGGCCATCGCGCTGGGGCTCGGCGCGGCGGGCGCGGAACGGGCGTAGGCCGGGGGCGAGCGGGCGCGACGGCGCGGGGCCTTCGGGTAGGGCTCCGCGACCGGCCGCCGTCGTACGGCAGCATGGGCTCTCATGAGTGACTTCCTGGTGGTCGGCGAGTGCGTGGCGGACATCGTGCGGGTGGCCGGGCGGCCGGATGTGCCGCATCCCGGCGGCAGCCCGGCCAACGTGGCGTACGGCCTGGCCCGGCTGGGGCGCCGCACCGCGCTGCTGACGCAACTGGGTGACGACCCGGCGGGCGAGCTGATCGGGGCACATCTGCGGGCGGCGGGCGTGGAGGTGCTGGGTGACCTCGGGGGGCCGGGTGTCGCCACGCCGACCGCCGTGGTGACGCTGGACGGCCGGGGGCAGGCCAGCTACGACTTCGACGTGCGGTGGACACTGCGGCCGGTCGGCACACCGCCGGGCGGGGTGCGGCATGTGCACCTCGGGTCGATCGGCGCGGTCACCGAGCCGGGGGCGGCGGCGGTCCGGGACGTGGTGGCGGCGCTGCGGCACGGGGCGACGGTCAGCTACGACCCCAATGTGCGGCCGGCCCTGATGGGTCCACGCGCGGAGGCGGTGCCGCGGGTCGAGGCGTGCGTCGCGCTCAGCGATCTGGTGAAGGCCAGCGACGAGGACCTGGCGTGGCTCTACCCGGGCGAGGCGCCCCCGCAGGTCGCGGAACGGTGGCTGGCGGCCGGCCCCGGCACGGTCGTGGTGACCTTCGGTGGGGAAGGTGCGGTGGCCTACTCCGCGGCGGGCGAGGTGCGCGGTGCGCCGGTCCCCGCGAAGGTCGCCGACACGGTGGGCGCGGGCGACTCCTTCATGTCGGCGACGCTGGACGCCCTCGCGGACCTCGGCCTCCTCGGCGGCCCCTCCCGCGCCCGGCTGGCCGCCCTGCCCGAACCCACCCTGGCCGCCGTCCTCCGCCGGGCGGCCACCGCCGCCTCCGTCACCGTCTCGCGCCCGGGCGCCAATCCCCCGGACCTGACGGAGCTGAGCGCCGCGCTGGCCTGACGCGGGCCCGCCGGCCGGTCCCAGCGGCGGCCGGGGCCGAACCGGAGGGAATCGGGCACGCCGGGAGCGGACCGGGCACGCAAGGACGGGATGCCGCCGGGATCGCCGCGCGGGTCCTGTCCTCGTACGGCCGGCGTCTCCGCGCCGGCCGTACGGCTGCGGCCGGGGTGCCTACGCGGGCATGGTCTCCAGCGCGAAGATCTCCCAGTGGTGGCCGTCCGGGTCGTAGAAGCTGCGGGTGTACATCGGGCTCTGCTCCTCGGTCCGGTGCGCCTGCTTCCCGCCGGCCCCGAGTGCCGCGTCGGCGACCCGGTCGACGTCCGCCCTGGTGTCCAGGCCGAGCGCGACGATCGCCTCGTTGCCTGCGGCGGTGTCCATGACCGGCCGGCCGGTGAAGTGGGTGAAGTACGGCTCCACCAGCAGCATGACGAAGATGTCGTCGCCGAGGACGAGGCAGCCGGCCTTGTCGTCGGTGTAGTCGGGGTCGAAGTGGTAGCCCAGCGCGGTGAAGAAGGACGTGGAGACCTCCAGGTCCTTCACCGGGAGGTTGACGAAGATCTTGGTCGTCATGACGGTGCCTCTGCTTCCGCTCGGGTTCCTCGGTCGGTGCTGTCACCCGGGCAGACCGGCCCGGTGCCCGGAACTCATCGGCCGGGGCGGCGGAAGGTCACCCCGCGAGGAGGGTGTCCAGGGCCCGGCCGAAGACCAGGCGGCCGGTGACGGCGGTCAGCCGGTCCAGCGCGTGCGGCAGGTGCCACACCCGCAGCTCCTCGCGCCAGCGCACCCGGGAGCCAGGGCCCCGCGGTACGACGTCGATCTCGGCCCAGCCGGTGACGAACCGGCCGGTCTTCTCCAGCCGGCAGTGCCCGCCCCCGGCGGATCCGCCGGGCGGCGACCACTCGGTGACACGCATCGGGTCGTCGAAGCCGAGCCGCCCGACGCCGGTGTGCGCGGTGAAGACGGTGCCGATGCCGGACGGCGGCGGCGTGGTCACGGCGATCCGGGTGAACGGCACGCTCGCGGTGTGCCGTTCCCAGGTGGTGAGGCGGCGCCACGCCTCGGCCGGCGGCAGCGCGGTGTCGCGCTGGATCACAAAGGGGGCCACCCGGCCACCGTAGGGCCTATGACCAGCCGGTGCGCGCCATGGTCGGCCGGTGCGGGAACGGCGGCCGGGCGGGCGGAATTCCGGGCCGCCCGCACCCCCGTGACGGGCGGCCCGGCCGGATGCACCGTTCCTCGGGCGTCGTCGCTCACCCGTTCATACTCCCGTCAGGGGCCGCAGGGTTGCCACCGGATTTTCCGGCTCCGGGTCACCAGGCGGAAGGGCGGTAGTCCTTGAGGAAGCAGCCGAAGAGGTCCTCGCCCTGTTCGCCGCGGACCACCGGGTCGTAGACGCGGGCGGCCCCGTCCACCAGGTCAAGCGGGGCGTGGAAGCCCTCGGCGGCGAGCCGGACCTTGTCGGGGTGCGGGCGCTCGTCGGTGATCCAGCCGGTGTCCACCGCGGTCATCAGGATGCCGTCGGTCTCCAGCATCTCCTGGGCGCTGGTGCGGGTGAGCATGTTGAGCGCGGCCTTGGCCATGTTGGTGTGCGGGTGGCCGGGGCCCTTGTAGCCACGGCTGAACTGCCCTTCCATCGCCGAGACGTTGACCACGTACTTGCGGCGGGCCGCCGCCGCTGCCATCGACGGCCGCAGCCGGCTGATCAGGACGAAGGGCGCGGTCACGTTGCAGAGCTGCACCTCCAGCAGCTCCACCGGGTCGACCTCCTCGACGGTCTGCACCCAGGTGTTGGAGGGGTCCAGGTCCGGGACCAGGCCGCCCGCGTCGATCGCGGTGCCCGCCTCGATCCGGGCGAGCGACGCCGAGCCGCTGACCAGGGCGAGCTCGGTGACGTCCTGCGCGGTGAGCGCCTGTCCGTGCGGCGAGGGGAGCGCGGCGGCGGTCTGGGCGCCGGAACCGAAGGCGCCGAACACCTCGGCGGCGGGCAGTTCGCCCGCGGGCAGCGGGGCGGACTCGGCGGCGACCAGTTCGCTGTAGGCGCGCGGGGAACGGCGTACCGTCTGGGCCGCGTTGTTGATCAGGATGTCCAGCGGGCCGGCCGCGGCGACCGAGTCGGCGAGCGCGACCACCTGGGCGGGGTCGCGCAGGTCGATGCCGACGATCTTGAGCCGGTGGATCCACTGGTCGCTGTCCGGCATCGCCTTGAAGCGGCGGATCGCGTCGTTGGGGAAGCGGGTGGTGATGGTGGTGTGGGCGCCGTCACGCAGCAGCCGCAGCGCGATGTACATGCCGATCTTGGCCCGGCCGCCGGTGAGCAGGGCGCGCCGTCCGGTCAGATCGGTGCGGGCGTCGCGGCGGGCCCGGTTCTCGGCCGCGCAGGACGGGCAGAGCTGGTGGTAGAAGGCGTCGACCTCGACGTAACGGGTCTTGCAGACGTAGCAGGAGCGCGGGCGCTGGAGGATGCCGGCGATCTCGGTGCTGACGGAGGCGGTCAGCTGGATGCCGAGGGTCTCGTCGTCGATGCGGTCGGCGGCCCCGGTGGCGGTGGCCTCGGTGACGGCCTTGTCGTTGGCGGTCTTCTCGGCCCGCCGCTCCTGCCTGCGGCGCTGCTTCACGGTCCGGTAGATCCCGGCGGTGGCCCGCCGTACCGCGATGGCGTCCGGGTGGTCGACGGGGATGCCGTCCAGCTCCGCGAGGACGGCGAGGCAGACCGCGAGCCGTTGGGGGTCGATGCCGTCTCCTGCGGAGGGCGGTACGGGGTCGCCGTCCGGCTGGGGCGCCGTGGCAGCGCCGGCGCCGGCGGACGCCCCGGCGTCCGCGACCGGCGACCCGGTCCGGTCCGTGTCCGGCTGCGCGGGCACCCCGGTGCCGGTGGCCGGCCCGGGGCCGGCCTCCGCGCCGGCGGACGCCCGCGCGGGCGCCTCGGTGTCGGCGAACGGCGCGTCAGTCCCGTCCGTACCCGGCTGCGCGGGTGCGCCGGCGGGGGGCCGGGCGGTAGCGGGGTGGCCGGGGTGGGGCTGGGTGGGGAGGGTGGGGCGGCGGGGTCCTTCTCCGGGCCGAGGTCGTGAAGGTCCTGCGTCGTCGCCGTCATCCCGCCGCTGCTCTCTCTGCTTTCACCCGCTTTGCCAGGGTCCACCCGGGCCTCAGGGCCGAACCTTACGTTTCGATCCGGGGCAGCTCCAAACCCGGACGGCGGTGCCCCACCGGTAGCCTCGGGGCGTTTCCGTGATCCCTGGAGGTCCGTTGCGCCCCGTGAGCCCGCTCGCCGTACCGCCCGACACGCTCTTCGGGGTGCACAACCTGCCGTACGGGGTGTTCACCACGGCCGCCGATGCCCGGCCCCGGCTCGGGGTCGCGTACGGGGAGCACGTGCTGGACGCGGGCGCCGCCGCCCGGGCGGCCGGTGCGCCGGCCGGCCTGACCGCGCTGCTCGCGGCGGGCTCGCTGAACCCGCTGCTGGCCGCCGGCCGCCCCGCCTGGACCCGGGCCCGGGCCGCCCTCACCGCCTGGCTGACCGCCGACGAGCACCGGGCCGCCGTCGAGCCGTGCCTGGTGCCCCGCACGGACGTGACCCTGCACCTGCCGTTCGAGGTCGCCGACTACGTGGACTTCTACGCCTCGGAGCACCACGCGGCGAACGTCGGCCGGATCTTCCGCCCGGGTGCGGCGCCGCTGCCGCCCAACTGGAAGCACCTGCCGATCGGTTACCACGGCCGGGCGGGCACCGTCGTGGTCTCCGGCACCCCGGTGGTCCGCCCCTGCGGGCAGCGCAAGGCCCCCGCCGATCCGGCGCCCGATTACGGTCCGAGCCGGCGGCTCGACATCGAGGCCGAGCTGGGATTCGTGGTCGGCGCACCCTCCCCGCAGGGCTCGCGGGTGGCACTGGCCGACGCCGACGACCATGTCTTCGGGGTGTGCCTGGTCAACGACTGGTCGGCCCGCGACATCCAGTCCTGGGAGTACGTTCCGCTCGGCCCGTTCCTCGGCAAGTCCTTCGCCACCTCGGTCTCTCCCTGGGTGGTCCCGCTGGACGCCCTCGCCGCCGCCCGCACCGCTCCCCCGGCCCGGGACACCGCACCGCTCCCGTACCTGGACGACCGCGCCGCCCGCCCCCCGTACGGCCTCGACATCACCTTCGACGTACGGCTGAACGGCCACCGTGTCGCGCGTCCGCCGTTCGCCGCCATGTACTGGACCTACGCCCAGATGCTGGCCCACCTGACGGTGAACGGCGCGAGTCTGCGCCCCGGCGACCTCTTCGCCTCGGGCACCGTCAGCGGCCCCGACCGCGGCTCGCGCGGCGCCCTGATCGAACTGACCTGGAACGGCGAGCAGCCGCTGGAGCTGCCGGACGGCACCCGGCGCGGCTTCCTGGAGGACGGCGACGAGGTGACGATCACCGCGACCGCCCCCGGCCCGGCCGGCACCCGCGTCGGCCTCGGCGAGGTGACCGGCCGCGTCCTGCCCGCCCGCTGACCCGATGACACGCTCAGGCCGGCGGCCCGCTGACCCCCGGCCTGTAGCGGAGGGGTCAGCCGGCCGGCGCCCCTGCCCGGCCCGCGGGTGTGGCCACCGCGTGTGCGTGGCGGACCCGGCCGGCGCGGGTGAGCAGGGCGCCGGTACGGGAGACGAGCATGCCGATGGAGAAGAAGATCAGCGCGTCGGTGAGCACGTCGGCGCTGATCGCGTTGCTCACCAGCCACCGTCCGAGCTGGGTCCTGAAAGTGTGCTCGGAGGCGTAGGCGAACCAGAGCCGGGCCCCGACCACCGCCACCCACAAGGCCACGTAGGGCATTCCGGCCCGGGACACCACCCGGCGCCGCCCGGGGTCGTACTCGACCCGCATGAGCGAGGCGGCGAGCAGACCCGCCAGGATCCCGACGCCCGCCCCGGCGATCTCCAGGGTCAGGCCGTTGCCGTGCGCGGTGGCCGACGTGAGGTAGAGCGGGATGATCACACCGGAGACCAGCACCGGCCGCGCCAGGCGGAACCAGCTGATCCGGCGGCGGCCGAGGTCGGCTTCCAGTACCGCGGCCAGCACGGCCAGGTTGATCAGCCAGACGGTGGTGTCCATGGCGCACTCCTCGGAGTTCGGGTGGGTCGTGCTGTCCCGGCAGACGCTACGAATCCGCAGGTGGGAGAGGCGTCGGCCCGGAGGTGGGGCGCGGGTTGACCCGGGGTGGAGCGCGCGGCGCCCACCCGGGGGTGGACGCGTCCGCGGTCCGCGGGCGCCTAAGGTCGGCCCGGGCGGGTGTGACTGCCCGTCGGCGCGGACGGCGGGAGCGCACCGCGCCGGCCGGTCGAGCCGGAGGAGGCGTGGCATGCCGGGTTCGTTGATCGCCATCCGGGACCGGGCGGCCTATGTGTGGGGCATCAGGGCGGTGCGCACGGCGGGTCTGGTGGCCATCGCGCTGAGCACCGCGGGGGTCGCGCCGCACCCGGGGGCGCACGGCGAGGGCCTGGTGGTCACCGTCGGCCTCGTGGTGGCGTCCGCGGGCTGGGCGGGCTGGCTGCTGACCGAGGGACGGCCGCGCTGGATGGCCGGCTGCCTGCTGCTGACGGCGGTGGCCGGCGGCATGCTGGCCGCGGTCACCCCCAGCAGTTCGGCGGTGGCGTTCTCGGCGATCGCCGCGCTGGGCGCGGGCAGTTCCCTGCGGCTCGAAGTGTCGGTCGGCATCACGGTGGCCGGTGTCGTCGCGCTGGCGGTGACCAGTCTGCTCACCGACGGCTCGACCGGCACCCTGCTCGGCTACAGCGTGCTGATCTGCGGCGGGCTCGCGGCCGGCCTGGTCCGCCAGGCCAATTCCCAGCGGGCCGAACAGGCGGAACGGCTGCTGGAGCAGACCACCCGGGCCCGCGAGGCGGAGGCACGGGCCGCGGCACTCGCCGAACGGGCCCGGATCGCCCGGGAGATCCACGACATCCTGGCCCACTCGCTGGGCGCCCTCACCGTACAGATCGAGGCGGCGAACGCGCTGCTGGGCGCGGCGAGCCTGCCGGCCGACGACCCGTCCCTGGTGAAGGCGGTCGGCTGCGTCAACCGGGCCGGCCAGCTCGCCCGCGAGGGCCTGACCGAGACCCGCCGTGCCCTGCACGCCCTGCGCGGCGATCTGACGTCCCTGCCGGAGCTGCTGTCCGTGCTGGTGACCGCGCACAGCGCCGACTCCGGCGTGGGTACGGTCCCGCTGCATGTCACCGGCGCCGAGCGGACGCTGCCGCCCGACGCGTCGCTTGCCGTGTTCCGGACCGCCCAGGAAACGCTGACCAACGCGGCCAAGCACGCCCCGGGTTCGGTACCGGCGGTGACGCTCGCCTACCGGGCGGACGAGGTGGCACTGACCGTCACCAACGCGCTGACCGTCACTCATGCGCCGGCCGGCTCCGGCGGCGCCACCCGGGCCGCGTCGGCCGGCGGCAGCGGTTACGGCCTGATCGGCCTGCGGGAGCGGGCCGAGCTGGCCGGCGGGACGCTGACCGCCCGGGCGGTGGACGGCACCTGGCAGGTGTGCGTCACAATTCCCACGTGACGAGCCCCGAACCGCAGACCTCCGCAGGCCCGATCCGTGTTGTCGTCGCGGACGACCAGTCCGCGGTCCGTGAGGGGCTGGCGCTGCTGCTCGACACCCTGCCGGACCTGGCCGTGGTCGGACAGGCGGCCGACGGCTTCGCGGCGGTGGCGGCGGTCGCCGGGACCGGGGCCGACGTGGTCCTGATGGATCTGAACATGCCGCGCTGCGACGGCATCGAGGCGACCACCCGGATCGTCGCGGAGCACCCCGGCACCCGGGTGGTGGTGCTGACCACCTACGCGGACGACGACTCCATCCTCAAGGCGCTGCAGGCCGGCGCGCTCGGCTATCTGACCAAGGACGCGACGCGGGCGGACATCGAGCGGGCGGTGAAGGCCGCGGCGGCCGGGCAGGCGGTGCTGGACCCGGCCGTGCAGCGGCGGCTGCTGGCGGCGGCCACCGCGGGCGCCGCGGGCGCGCGGGAGAGCGCGGGAGCGCCGGAGTCCGCCGATCCGCCGGAGGCCGCCGACGAGTTGACCGGGCGGGAGGCCGAGGTGCTGAAGCTGATCGCCGGCGGGCTCTCCAACCGGGAGATCGCCCGCGCGCTCTTCATCGGCGACGCCACCGTCAAGACGCACATCAACCGGATCTTCACCAAGACCGGCAGCCGCGACCGCGCCCAGGCCGTTCACTACGCCTACACCCACGGGTACGCCGACCCGCACCCCACCCGCGCCGACGGCTGACCGCCGTCCCCGGCGGGCCTCCTCCACCGGTCGGTCAACCCCCGGTCAACCCGCGGGCTGACGTCCGCCCACCCGCCGCCCTGCGAGCGTCGAAGCGAAGAAAGCGAGAGACGCGCGAGAAGCGCATGACGCCGCCTGGAGGAGAGTGTTGTGAACGTGCTGGAAGTGCTGGCCGCGGTCGCGATCGTGGTGTTCGTCATCGGACGGCAGCTGAAGGGCGAACCGCTGCGCGGAAAGCGCCTCGTGCTGCTCCCCGCGATCGTCACGGTGATCGGGGCGACGAGCCTGGGCAAGGACGGCCGCCATCCGGCGACCGCCGACTATGTCTGCATCGTGGCCGGCGCGCTGGTCGCGGCCGGCATCGGCGCGGCCCAGGGGTCGGTCATCCAGCTGCGGCACCGCGACGGCGGGCTGTGGGGCAAGATGCCGGTGCGCGGCCTGTGGCTGTGGGGCGGTCTGGTGGCGTCCCGGCTGGTCATGACGGCCATCGCCGCGAGCATGGGCGCCCATGTGGCCGCCTCCTCCTCGACGATTCTGCTGATGCTGGGCATCAACCGGCTCGGGCAGGCCGCCGTGGTCGTCCCGCGGTCGCTGGCCTCGGGGATTCCGTTCGCGCCCGAGAAGGACGGCTCGGTCTTCCTGGCCGGGCGGCTCGATCGGTACGGGCAGCGGCAGCAGCACCGGCCGGGCCGTAACCCGTACGCACCGTTCGACGACCGCCGCGACCGCTGACCTGCGGCGGGGGCACGGGCGCGGACTCGACGGTCCCGGCCGGCCCCAGCACGGCCGGCCCTGGCCCCGGCACGGCCGGCCCTGGCCCCGGTCGGCTCCGTGTCCCGGCCCCCGGTCCCGGTCAGGCGGCGTGGGCGGCGGCGGGCAGCGTGACTCCTGTCAGCCGCTCGGCCGCCGCCCACAGCCGGGTGTTGGTGGCGGTGTCGAGGGCCCGGCGGGGGATGCGGGCGACCGTCGTCGGGCCCACCAGGCCCATCCGGTCGCTGGGGCCGTAATAGGCACCGGGCGCGGCGTCGGGGCTGGTGGCGGCGTACAGCAGGGGTTCGGTGCCGGTCTCGACGCCCTGCTTGGGGAGGATGTCGATGCTGTTGAGGAAGGTGCGCTTCGGCTTGTCCCGGCCGAGGGAGGCGCCCGCGGTCTGCAGATTGGTGACGGTGTAGCCGGGATGGGCCGCGGTGCTCAGCAGATTCCAGCCGCGCTCGCGGGCGACGGCGGCGAGCTGGACGGTGAGGATCAGGTCGGCGAGCTTGGACTGGGCGTAGGAGCGGTTGGGGCCGTAACGCCGTGTCTGCCACTGGAGGTCGTCGAAGTGGATCCGGCCGTAGTGCGCGCTGCCGCTGCTCATGGTGGCGACGCGGGGCGCGGGGGCGGCGAGCAGCGCGGGCAGCAGCCGCAGGGTGAGGGCGAAGGGGCCGAGGAAGTTGCTGCCGAACTGCAACTCGAAGCCGTCGGCGGTGGTCATCCGGGTGGGCGGGGCCATCACACCGGCGTTGTTGACGAGCAGGTCGAGCGGGCCGCCGGCCAGGACGCCCGCGGCGAACTCCTGGACCGAGCCGAGGTCGGCCAGGTCCACCCGGCGCACCTCCAGGTCGGCCCCGGGGTGGCTGCCGAGGATCTCCGCGCGGGCCTGGTCGCCCTTGGCGGGTGTGCGCACCGCCATGATCACGTGCGCGCCCGCGGCGGCCAGCCGTCGTACGGCCTCCTTGCCGGTCCCGCTGTTGGCGCCGGTGACGACGGCGGTTTTCCCGGTCTGGTCAGGGACGGTGTACATGGGGACTCCTCAGGGTCCGGCCCCTAAAGGACCGCCGGTCTGTTGTCCCCAAGCTAGCAGACCACTGGTCCGATAACAACAGACCGTGGGTCTGTACGATGTACCCATGGCTACGACCTTTCAGCGCGCCCGCAGCGAGGAACAGCGCGCCCAGCGCAGGCAGGCCATCCTCGACACCGCCGCCGCGATGCTGACCGAGATGCCCGTGGCCCAGCTGAGCCTCAACGAGCTCAGCCGCCGGGTGGGCCTGGCCAAGTCCAATGTGCTGCGGTACTTCGAATCCCGCGAGGCCGTACTGCTGGAACTCCTGGACGCCGCGGCCGGCGAGTGGCTGGACGGCCTCGACGCGGAACTCACCGCCGCGGTCGACCCGGCCGGCGGGCCGCGCGAGCGCGGCGACACGGTGGCCGCGGCCATCGCCTCCTCGCTGGCCGCCCGCCCGGTCCTGTGCGACCTGGTCGGCGCACAGGCCGCGGTGCTCGAACGCAATGTCTCGGCGGAGATCGCCGCCCAGTACAAGCGGGCAGCCGTCGCCGGTGCGCTGCGGTTCGCCGGGATGATCGCCGACCGTGTCCCGGAACTCGGCGAGGCGGACGCGCTGCGGTTCGCCGGCGTCACCCTCATGGTCACCGGCACCGTATGGACCCATACCCAGCCGTCCGCCGCGATGCTCGCCGCCTACCAGGCGGACCCGGAACTGGCAGCCATGCGGCCGGACTTCACCGACACGATGCGCCAGACCCTCGAAGTCCTCCTCTCCGGCCTGCTCGCCCGGGGCGACTGACACTCCGTCAGACGTCAGGTACCAACCGTCAGATGTGGGCGGGCCGGTCCCCCACCACCGACAGCAACTGGAGCTTCTCGTGGCTCTCGGTGCCGGGGGTGGCGGTGTAGACCAGCAGGGCCTGGCTGCGGTTGGCGTCGAAGAGCACCTGGCAGTGCAGTTCGAGAATGCCGAGGTCCGGGTGGGAGATCCGCTTGGCGTCGTCGTGGCGGCGGACGCTGATCTCGTGGGCACGCCAGAGGGCGGAGAACTCCTTGCTCCGCTCCAGCAGCGCGTCGACGACCTGGCCGGCCCGCGAGTCGGCGCCCATCCGTGAGTACGCGGCGCGCAGGTCGGAGGCGAAGAGCCGGCTGTGCTGCGGGTGGTCCTCCTCGGGGAAGACCCGGCGGGCCCGGGGGTCGGTGAACCAGCGGTAGACCATGCTGCGGTCCAGACCGGTGAAGCCGGTCTCGCTGCCGAGCAGCGCGACGGCGAGCCGGGTCTGGTTGAGCGTCTCGGCGATCGGGCTGATCACCTGCGCCGGTGTGTCCTGCAGCCGGTCGAAGATCCGCATCATGCCCGGTTCGAGGTGGTCGGCGCGGTCGGCGCGGCCCGGGGTGTTGTGGCCGGCCATCCGGAACAGATGGTCCCGCTCGTCGAGCGAGAGGTGCAGGCCGCGGGCGATCGCGGCCAGCATCGGCTCGGAGGGCTGCGGCCCGCGGGCCTGCTCCAGCCGGCTGTAGTAGTCGGTGGACATGCCGCACAGGACGGCGACCTCCTCCCGGCGCAGCCCGCGGGTCCGCCGGCGCACGCCCCGCGGCAGGCCCACGTCCTCGGGTTGCAGGGCTTCCCTGCGGGTCCGCAGGAAGTCCGCCAGTTGTGCTCGGTCCATGGCTCCAGTCTCCCTCTCCCCCGGATCGCGCCGGTTCCCGGCGGGCTGTTTCTGGCCTGAGCGCTTCCGGCCTAGAGCAGCGTGCCGCCGGAGGCTTCGACGCGCTGGGCGGTGATCCAGCCGGTCTGCTCGGCGAGCATCACCGAGATCACCCCGCTGATGTCGTCCGGCTCACCGACCCGGCCGAGTGCGGCCTGGTCGGCCATCACCGCGCGGACCTGCTCGTTGTCGCGCATCACACCGCCCGCGAAGTCGGTCGCGATCGGTCCGGGCGCCACCGTGTTGACCCTGATACCGCGCGCGCCGAGCTCCTTGGCCTGGTAGCGGGTGAGGACCTCGATGGCACCCTTCATCGCCGCGTACGCCGAGTAGCCGACGCCGACGAAACGGGTCAGGCCGGTGGACAGGTTGATGATGCGGCCTCCGTCCGCGATCAGCGGCAGCAGCTTCTGGGTGAGGAAGTAGACCCCCCTGAAGTGCACGTTCATCAGCGCGTCGAAGTCCTCGACCGCCATCTCGGCGAAGGGTGCGCCGATCCCGACGCCCGCGTTGTTCACCAGGTGGTCGAAGGTGTCCCGGTCCCAGCTCTCCTTCAGCACGCGGCCCACCTCACCGGCGAAAGCGTCGAACGTGCCGACCTCTCCCGCGTCGAGCCGCAGCGCCACCGCGGTCCGGCCGAGCGCGGTGGCTTCCGCCACGACCGCCTCTGCCTCCTCGGCGTGCGAGCGGTAGGTGATGATCAGATCGGTACCGTCCGCGGCCAGCCGCAGGGCGGCGGCCTTGCCCAGTCCCCGGTTGGCGCCCGTGATGAGTGCGATCCTGCTCTGCGTCGTCATGACCTGTGCTCCTCAGCCCGGCGGGGACCGCCGCCGCGTGCCCTTCACGCGATCCGGTCCGGCCCGCCCGCCGTACGACCAGCGTGGACCGCGGCGCCCGGCCGATGAAGGGTTCACTTGTCCAGGGATCGCCGATCCTCCTCTGGGCCGGCGATCCGCGGTTCCGCGCGTGGCCGGCCGGTGCCAACGCGGTCATGGCCGCCATCTCCTTCCTGCTGAGCGCGAGGGAGTGGGGCCCGGGGGCTGCGGCTGGGACGGGGTGCGGTCCCCCCCCCCGGCCGTGCCCGGCCCGCGCCGGGCCAGGACCGGCCCGGCGCGGGCCGGATGAAGGGGGCGGGTGCCGGGCCGCCGGCGGCGGCCCGGCGAGGCATGTCCCGCGGGCTACAGCTTGGCGAGCGCGGCCTGGATGAAGCGGGCGGCACGCACCGGCTGGGCGACGAACGCGGTGTGGGAGCCGTCGATCTCCTCGACGGTCGCGCCCATCCGCTCGGCCATGAAGCGCTGTGCCTCGGGCGCGATGGCGTTGTCGTGGAGCGCCAACTGGTACCAGGCGGGGATGGTCTTCCAGCCGGCGGCGGTCGCGTTCTCGGTCAGTGCCGCAGCGGCCAGTGGCCGCTGGGTGGCGCACATGACCCGCGCGAGGTCCGCGGGCACGTCGGCGCAGAAGGTCTCCCGGAAGCGGTCAGCGGCGATGTAGAGGTCGGGGCCGCCCGCGGCGCCGGGCGCGTCGTACGGGGTCGGCTGCGCGGTGCTCGCGAGCAGGGAGGGCGGGAACGGGGCCTGCACCGAGGCGCAGCTCTCGCCGGAGTCGGGGCTGAAGGCGGCGAGGAAGACCAGTGCGGCCACGTTGTCCAGGCCGGCCGACGCCTGGGTGATGACGGCGCCGCCGTAGGAGTGGCCCACCAGGACGACGGGCCCGTCGACGGAGCTTGCCACCGCCTGCACCGTGGCCGCGTCGGAGGCAAGGCCGCGCAGCGGGTTCGGCGGTGCGACCGTCTTGACGCCGGCCGCCGTCAGCTCCCCGATCACGCCGGCGAAGCCGGAGGCGTCGGCGAAGGCGCCGTGCACGAGTACGACGGTGGGGTTCGAATCGGACATGGCATGGGCTCCTTGTGTGTCGGTGTCTTGTTCTGCCGTGCGCAGGTGGGCCCGGGTGGGCGCGGGTGCGCAGGTTCGCGGGTGCGCGGGTGCGCGCCCCGGGCCGTGGCCGGACCGGCGGGATTCAGGCGGACCGGCCGGCCGGCCCGGGCGGAGGGAGGAACTTCCCCAGTTCCACCAGGGTCATGAAGTTGTCAGCCGCGAAGGCCGCATGAGCCCGCAGGGCCGCGGGGTCGGGTGTGCTGTCGCGGAACATGAGAGCCTCGATCAGACCGCCCTGCAGGAACGCCGTGAGGACCAGTGCTCCTCGTGCGACGTCGGGAAGCTTCGCGCGAAGACCGTCCGGCCACTCCTCGACGCATTCCCGGAAGAAGCCCTCGCGGGATCCCATGACCTCGTCGGCGTAGGTCTCGTACAGACCCTGTACGCGGTAGGCGTCGCGGGCCATCACCCGGAACAGGAATCTGCGCTCGTAGCTGTGTATGTGGCCGAGGTATGCCGCACCGAGTTCGGTCAGGGCTTCCCGTGGCGGCTTGCCCTTCCACGGCCGTCCGGCGAAGGTGCCGCCTCGCCGGATGAGGTCGTGTATCACCGCGACGAACAGGTCCGGCTTGCTGTCGAAGTGGCGGTACAAGGTGGCGATGGAAACCCCGGCCGCGGCGGCGATCCGGTTGACGGAACTGCCGCCGAGGCCCTCGGCGATGAAGGCGTCCAGCCCCGCTTCGAGCAGCGCCGCCCGTTTCTCCCCCATGAGGCGCGCCCGGGGGCGGACTTTCCGCTCTTCAGTTGACACGTGGTTTCCCCCTCGTTCCCTCTCCGCCGCCCGCGGTCCCGGGCCTTCGGGTCGGTGCCCGGGACCCCGGGGCCGGGCTCAGTGGACCGTGTCGTGGGCTGCTTCTTCGATGAGGCGGGTGACGGGGGCGGGGTTCGTGTACATGATCAGGTGGGGGCCGTTGACCTCGACGGTCTTGGCGTGGGCGCGTGCGGCCATGAAGCGTTCGAGGTTGGGCGAGATCGCATGATCCTGTTTTGCGACCATATAGAACGATTTTACTGTCTGCCAGGCGGGGGCGCCGGACGTCTGATTGACCGAGTCCAGACTGAGCGGGCGCTGCTCGGCGGCCAGCGCCTCGGCGGTGAACCGGGGGACTTCGTTGTTGAGGAAGACGCCCGGGTACTTGGCCGGGTCGATGGTCAGCTCGGTGCCTTCGGTACCGTCCTGCTGGGGAAAAGTGCTGGGCACGGCCGGTACGGGCGGGATGGCGTGGGGGACCGGCTTGGCGTTCAGGGTGGCCAGGGAGTCCCCGGCGTCCGGTGCGAAGGCGGCGATGTAGACCAGAGCCTTGACGTTCGGGTCGTCCTTGACGGCGTTGGTGATGACGGCGCCGCCGTAGGAGTGGCCCACCAGGATGACCGGACCCTTGATCTGCTTCAGGACGCTGTTGATGTAGTCCGCGTCGTAGGTCAGCCCGCGCAGCGGGTTCGGCGGCGCCTTGACGGTGTAACCGTCCTTCTCCAGGCGCTCGGCGACCGGGGTCCAGCCGGCCGCGTCCCCCCACGCGCCGTGCACCAGCACCACCGTCGGCTTCTGTGCCGCCGGTGCCGTACGGGCGTCCGCCGTCGGACCGAGCACGAGGACGGACACGGCGGCGGTCGCTGCCAGTGCGGCGGTGCCGCCGCCGATTCGCGTGACGCGCTTCATGGGAAATCCCTCTCGGATGTCAGTGGGCTGTACGGGAACCCTCGGGGCGCCGGCCGTCCGAGCCGACGGCCGGCGACAGCCGTTCCGCTGTCCCGCGCCGCACAGAAGTGATTGCTTTCGCGGTCGTCCCGAGTCTGCGGCGGAGCTGCCGCGACGGCATCTGCCAGTGGCCAGCCGTTCTGGCCTGCCGCCGGCCGGCTCCCTGGCCCCACGGAGTCCGCTGGGGCGGGCGATACGCTGGCGGCGTGTACAGGCTCGGGGAACCGCCAGGGCGGACGCGCACGGCGGGACTGACCGGCCGCGACGCCGAGTTCACGGTGCTTGAGAGCCTGATCGCCGCTGTCCGCGTGGGCAAGAGCCGGGTGCTGGTCGTACACGGCGAGGCAGGCGTCGGCAAGTCGGCTCTGCTCGACCAGCTCGCCGGGCACGCGCAGTCCTGCCGGGTGGGCCGGGTGACCGGCGTCGAATCCGAGATGGAGCTGCCGTTCGCGGGGCTGCACCAGCTGTGCGCGCCGCTGCTGGACCAGCTCGAACGGCTCCCCGCACCCCAGCGCGACGCGCTGCGCGTCACCTTCGGCCTGGCCCCGGGACCGGTGCCGGACCGGTTCCTCGTCGGGCTCGCGGTGCTGACCCTGCTTTCCCAGGCGGCCGAGCAGCAGCCGCTGATCTGTCTGGTGGACGACTACCAATGGCTGGACCGGGCCTCGGCACGGATCCTGGCCTTCGTCGGCCGCCGCCTGGGGACGGAGTCGGTGGGGCTGGTGCTGGCCGCGCGAGCCGTTTCGCCGGACCTGGCGGGGCTGCCGGAACTGGCCGTGCACGGGCTCGCGGACGCCGATGCGCGCACGTTGCTCGACCGGGCGCTGCCCCGGCCTATCGACGCCCTCGTCCGCGATCAGATCGTCGCCGAGGCGGACGGCAATCCGCTGGCCCTTCTGGAGCTGGCGCACGGATTGACCCAGGAGAAGCTCGCCGGCGGGTTCGGCCTGTCCGGGGCGCTGCCGCTGTGGGACTGCATCGAGGGGAACTTTCTGCGGCGGATCGAGTCCCTGCCGGTCGAAAGCCGGCTGCTGTTGCTGGTGGTGGCGGCCGACCCCTGCGGGGACGCGACCGTGGTGTGGCGGGCGGCCGTACGGCTCGGCATCCCGGCCTCGGCGGCGGCTCCCGCGACCGACGCGGGGCTCGCCGACTTCGGGGTGCGGCCGTCCTTCCGGCACCCGCTGATCCGGTCCACCGTCTACCGGACGGCGCCGGCCGGGGAACGGCGGCGCGTGCACCGGGCGCTGGCCGAGGCGATCGACGCCGGCCTGGATCCGGACCGGCACGCGTGGCACAGGGCGGAGGCCGCCGACGGGCCGGACGAGGACGTAGCCGCGGAACTGGAGCTCTCGGCCGGCCGCGCACAGGCACGCGGCGGCCTTTCCGCGGCGGCTGCCTTCCTGCGGCGCGCCGCGGAGCTGACGCTCGACGCCGCCGCGCGAGCCGACCGGCTGCTGGCCGCCGCCCAGGCCGAGGTGCGCACCGGTGGGTTCGACGCGGCGGCGGAACTCCTGGCCACCGTCGTCACCGGGCCGCTCACCGACGCCCAGCGGGCGCGCACCGACGTGGTCCGCGCCCGCCTCGCCTTCGCCACGACGCGCGGCAGCGAGGCCTCACCTCTGCTGCTGGCCGCCGCCGCGAGGCTCCGGCACGTCGACCCGGCGCTCTCGCGCGCCACCTACCTCGACGCTCTCGGTGCCGCGCTCTTCGCCGGCCGCCTGGCCCTGCCCGGCGGCGACATCCTGGACGCGGCACGCGCCGCCACCCAGGCGCCGCCCGCCCCGGCCGTGCCCCGCGCCTCCGACCTCCTGCTCGAAGGCACTGCGGTCACCGTCGCCCACGGCTACGCGGAAGGACTGCCGACGCTGCGGCGGGCACTGGCCGCCTTCGATACCACGATGCCCGCCGAGGAGGAGCTGCCTCTGCTGTGGACGGCGACCATCACCGCCATGCGGCAGTGGGACGACGAGCGCTGGGACGCCCTGTCCGCCCGGCACCTGCGGCTCGCCCGCGAGACCGGCGCCCTCGGCGAACTGCCGCTCGCCCTCCTGTCGCGCGTCTACCTCCTGCTGTTCAGCGGCTGCCTGACCGAGGCGGCCGAGCTCAGCGAGGAGAACCGGACCGTCATCGACGTGACCGGCAGTGGAATGATGCCCTACTGCGCCCTGGGGGTGGCCGCTTTCCGCGGTGAGCGGGAGGAATTCACCGCGGTGTTCGAACCCGCCCTGACGGCCGCGGTCCGGCGCGGGGAAGGCAATGCGATCACCTTTCGCCCAGTGGGTCAGAGCCCTGCTGCACAACGGGCTCGGCGACTACCGGCAGGCGCTGGCCGCCGCGCGGGACGCCGTCGCCTACGGGAAGGATCCCGGCACGCAGATCTGGCCGACCGTCGAACTGGTCGAAGCGGCCGCACGCACCGGCCGGTCCCCGGAGACCAAGGACGCCTACGAGCGGCTCGCCGGAATGACGCAGGCGGCCGGAACTCCGTACGCGCTCGGCATCCAGGCGCGGTCGTACGCGCTGCTCACCGAAGGCCGGGAGGCGGAGCAGAGCTTCCGCGACGCGCTCGGACATCTCGGGGGAACCCGGCTGCGCATCGAACTCGCCCGCGCGCACCTGCTGTTCGGCGAGTGGCTGCGCCGGGAACGGCGCCCGGGCGAGGCACGGGAGCAGTTGCGTACCGCGCACGAGATGTTCGCGGCAGCGGGGGCCCGGGGGTTCGAGGAGCGGGCCGCACGAGAGCTGCGGGCGGCCGGCGGCACCTCGCGCTCCCGAAGCGCCCCCGCCGTGCACACCGCCCTGACCGCCCAGGAGGCGCAGATCGCCCGGCTCGCGCGCGACGGCCTGTCCAATCCCGAGATCGCCACCCGGTTGTTCATCAGCCCACGAACCGTCCAGTACCACCTGCGCAAAGTGTTCGCCAAACTCGGCATCACCTCGCGCAGCCAACTCGACCGGTCCCTGCCCGGCGGCACCCCCTGACCGCCCACCCCGGCGGAGGCGAAGGTCGGGCGGCACGCTCGGTCCATGGGGGGTGCTCCCTTTGTCGGAGCGGCGCTGTGCCGGACACCGGGGCCGGCGGCGTGGGGAGTTGCCGCCGGCGCGCGGTGCCTCAGGCGGTGGGAAAGCGGACGCCGGTCAGTTCTTCGGAGAGTTCCCAGATCCGCTGGGCGTCCTGGTGGCTGCGGCCGTTCTTGTACAGCGGCTGCTCGGCGGGTGCGCCGCTCAGGTGGAGCAGGCCGCTCGGGCCGTAGAACGCCCCGCCGTGGGCCTCGGGACTGGTCGCCGCGTAGAGGGCGGGCAGCGGCCCGGCCTCGGGGGGCTGGACGAGGATCCCGGCGCGGGCGAAGCGGCGGATCAGCTTCACCGAGGTGGTGTCCTTGTCCCGGCCCATGTGCGGCTGTGCGGCCAGCAGGTTGGTGGGGGTGACGCCGGGGTGGCAGGCATTGCTGGTGATCCCCCAGCCGCGGGCGGTGCTGCGGCGGTCGAGTTCCATCGCGAACAGCAACTGCGCGATCTTGGACTGGCTGTAGGCGCCGCTGCCTTTGTACTTGGTGCGCCACTGCGGGTCGTCCCAGTTGATGCCGCCCATGTTCGCGGACACGCTCGTCTGCGAGGTGACCCGGGCCCCGCCCTTGCGCAGCAACGGCAGCAGGCGGGCGACCAGGGCGAAGTGTGCCAGGTGGTTGACGCCGAACTGCAGCTCGAAGCCGTCCTCGGTCTCCTGCCGCCCGGGCGGCTCCATGATCCCGGCGTTGTTGACCAGGAGGTGAATGGGCCGGCCCTCGGTGTTCAGACCGTCCGCCAGCGCCTCGACGGAGGCCGGCGAGGCAAGGTCCAGGCTACGGGTGGAGACCTGAGCGCCGGGATGTCCGGCCTTGATGCGCTCGGCGGCGGCTTCGCCCTTGGCCGGGTTGCGGACGGGCAGGACGACCTCGGCCCCGGCGGCGGCGAGCCGGCCGGCCAGACCGAGGCCGATCCCGTCGCTTCCTCCGGTGACCACGGCCAGCTTCCCGGTCAGATCGGGAACGGTGTATTCGGCCTTCGCCATGGTGGTTCGTCTCCTTGATACGGGGGAGGCCGCCGCGCGGCCCGGGAACGCAGGTGCGGAACGAGCGGGTGATCGTGGCGTGCCGTGCCGGCGCGTACCCGGGGCACGGCACGCGGGTGGCGGACCCGGCGGTGCCCCGTGCCCTGCAACGGCCGGACCGCTGTCGCAGCCCGCCGGCGGAATGCCCGCCACCACCAACGATCGGGGCCCTCCAGTACGGGATGAAGGCACAGACCATCCAGGGACCCGTAGTCCCCCCATACGGCTCCGCACACCGCCGTGCGCACACCCCCAAGTCCCTTGCCCCCGGAGCCCGGCACTCACGGCCATGGGGTGGGATTCGACGCACCTGCCTTTGCGCAGGGACCGGCCTCCCCAGGACGTCGCGTCCGCGGCAGCGTTCCTCGCCCCGGACGACGCAAGCTTCAACAGCGGTGCGGGCCCTGGTAGTTGACGGGGTCTCACCCGCCGGTGATACGACGGTCACGCCCTCTCGGTGCCCGACGTCACGGATCCGTCAGCGAATCGCCAGGTCAGTGCTCCCGCCCGCGTGCCTTGAGCGGGGTGACCGGCAGGTCCGGGGCGGACAGGCGGGCGCCCGCGTAGCCGTGGACCTCGCCGAAACGTTCCCCCGCGTTCCAGGCGGTGCGGGCGGCGGCGATCTCCTCCGGGGTGCGGCCGACGAAGTTCCACCACATACCACGTGATCCGGGACTTCGCCCAGGTCAGGACCTGGGTTGACGATCTGCCGTCAGCAAATCGTCAGCATCGGTCCAGGAGGTGGCGCGGCTATGGTCGCCGGCACGACGTCCAAGAAGCTTGCCCGTGGCATGGGTTCCTTCTTCAAAGAGTGCGAGCACAGTCCTTCGAAGTGGTCCAAGTGCGCGCACGAGTACAAGATCCGATACCGCAACGGCGCGGGGAAGCAGGCCGAGGAGTCCGGGTTCGCGACCCAGGATGCGGCGATTGACCGACTCGTCAAGGTGTACGCCGAGAAGAAGGCAGCACCTCGCAGCCAAACAAAAGCCGAACGCGCCCGGAAGTACGGCGTGATGCGGTTCGAGGAGTACACCGCCGAGTGGAAAGCCGGACAGCGCCACCTGTCTCCGAGCTCGCTGGGACATCTCGACTCCCTTCTTGAGCACCACCTGTTCCCGGTACTCGGAAGCCGACGAATGGACGCCTTCGACCACAAGGTCGTGGACGCGTTCATCCGCACCATGGAGCGGAACGGCGCAGGGCTCGCCACTCAGTCCAATGCCTTCGACAAGCTCAAGTCGATACTCCTCGACGCTCACAGGCTGGGACTCTACGACGAGAGCCCGCTGGACGGAGTCAAGCCGCCGCAGTACGCACCCGGGCGCGTCGTGATCCCCTCGCCCAAGCAGCTTCGCGAGATTCGATGCGCGGGCGACGACACATTCATGCTGATCACGGACCTCATGAGTGGCTGCGGGATGCGTAACGGAGAGGCCGCCGCAGTCAACCTGAACAACCTCATCGCCGATGACGTGTACCGGGTCTGTGAACAGGTGAACCAGACCACCAAGTCCTATGCCCGACTCAAGCACCGCAAACCTGGCGAGTACCGCGACGTACCTCTGCCGGCTCGCGTCAGGGCGACCATCGAGTGGTATGCCGACAAGTACGGCACAGTCGACGGCTATCTCCTCCGCCACCCCAAAGACCCGAGCCAGCCGTATCCGGAGTACTACATCTCGAACCAGTGGAAGGGGATCAAGGGAGCACGAGAAGTCGAGGGGCCTTCCCCCGTGAAGGTGGACACGCGGTCAATGGTCACGCGGCGAGCGTGAGTGTAGCGGTGTGGTGTCGGTGTTCGTATGCGTTGGGGCTGAGGTGGCCGTTGGCGGAGTGCCGGCGGCGGGTGTTGTAGCGGGTGAGCCAGGCGAAGACGGTTCTGCGGCAGGTGGGGGCGTCGCCGAAGTCGTGGGTGCCCTGGAGGGTCTCGCGTTTCAGAGATGCGTGGAAGCTTTCGCAGGCCGCATTGTCGGCGCTGGTGCCGACCGCGCCCATCGACCGGGTGACCCCGAGTTCGGTGCAGAGGCCGGCGAAGGCCCGGGAGACGTACTGGGCCCCGTGGTCGGAGTGGAACACCGCCCCGTCGAGGCTGCCCCGGGTGTGGGCAGCCATCCGCAGTGCGTCGGCGACCAGATCGGTGCGCATGTGGCTGGCGATGGACCAGCCGACGACCTTGCGGCTGAAGCAGTCCAGCACGGTCGCGAGATAGAGGAACTCCCCGTTCTCCAGGGGGAGATAGGTGATGTCGCCCATGTATTTGCGCCCCGGCTCGGTGGCGGTGAAGTCGCGCTTGAACAGGTCCGGGACCTGTGAGGCTGCCGGGTCCGAGATCGTGGTGCGGACGCGTCTGCGCAGGCGGATACCGGTGATGGAGAACATCCGCATCACGCGGGCGACGCGCTTCTCGTTGACCCGAAGGCCCTTCTCCCGGAGCTCGGCGGTCACCCGTGGGGAACCGTAGGCGCTGTTGGACTCGCCGTGGACCTCACGGATCCGCTCGGCCAGGAGCCGGTCCTCGCGCTGCCTGGCCGCCCTCGCCTGTCGGCCGGCGACCCACTTGTAGTAGCTGGACCGGTTCAGGCCCAGGACCTCGCAGAGCTGCTTCACCTCGTAGGTGTCCCGGTGGTCGTCAACGAACCGGAAGCGGCTCATCACCAGTTCGTCTCCCCGGCGAAATACCTGGCCGCCTTGCGGAGTATGTCCCGCTCGGTCGCCGGCTTCCGCTCGCTCGCTTCGAGCTCTGCCACCCTCGCCTCCAGCTGCCGGATCCGCTCGTCCGGAGCGTCGGACGGCACCGCCGCCCCCGGCTGGACGGTCGGCTTTGCAGCCGTGGCGGTGACGCCGCGGCGTTCGCGGTCCCGCAGCACCCACGCACGCAGGGTGGCCCGGTTGACGCCCAGATCAGCGGCGATGCTCTTGTAGGTCGCCCCGGGTGTGGACTCGTACAGGGCCACAGCATCGGCCTTGAACTCGTCCGAGTAGTCCTTCATCGCCATCGGCGGTCTTCTCGCTTCCTCCGGATCAAGCAGATCCAGTATCAGCGTGTCCACCAGTCAGGGGGAGGTCCCTTTCGTCGTCCGAAGGCGTCCGGCCACCGGCTGGCCACCGTGAGGGCTTCGCGCCACCAGTACGGTGCGCCTGGCCTCTTGTGGAACCCATACACGCAAAAGGGAGCACATCCGATAGAAGGCTGCTGCCCTCCCAGAGCGCTCAATGAACCACTCAGGGGTCCGTAGAGGCTCAATTATTTGAAAGGATCGAGCCTCCTCCGGACCCGGAACGGGAGCAATAGTCAAGATTTATGGATGAGTTGGGGTGCGACTCACGGTGAGCTGTGGTGCTGAATGTTGGTCTTGGCGGTGTCGCGGATCCGCTTGGTGCGACCTCTTTCGGCAAGGATCTCGAGGGCGGCGGCGGCCGATGCTTCGGCAGTTTTGAGCTGGAGCCAGTTGGACGAATCGAGCAAGGCGTCCCGATGCCGAGGCTGCCCCGACATGACGGCTCGGAAGAGGGCCCACTCTCGCAGGCGCTGGGTCAGGAACGGGTAGCGGATCGTGGTCCTCGTCATCGTCTCGGCCCAGGGCTCGTAAACCGGTTGCGGGTAGAGTTCATCGGCTCGGCGGTCAAGGTGCCGCAGGACCGCAGACTGGCCCACGTTCTGGTCCGAGTCGGTGAGGACTTCGCTGACGATGTCGGTCTCGTCGGCATCGGTGACGTGCTCCAGCATCCCCAGGTACGCCCAGAAGCGAAGGTGCTCGGCCGGCTCTTCCTGTGGTGAGTCCTGGAGGTTCACGCTGCCCGTTCCTGTCGCTCGACGAGGACACCGTTCTCGAATCTGGCGCCGGCGCGGACGAGGGGGACCAGGTGGGCGCCTTTGATCGCGCGCCAGCGGTCCTGGGCGGACTCGACTAGCTTGAACACCATCGCGAGGGCCGCGGCCGGGCTGCCCGCACCGCGCGTGACCTTGGTCCGCAGCTTCATCGTGGAGAACGTCGACTCGATCGGGTTGGTGGTCCGCAAGTGGATCCAGTGTTCGGCTGGGAAGTCGTAGAACGCGAGCAACTCGTCCGGGTCGTCGGTGATCTTCGCGACGGCCTTGGGCCACTTCGCGTTGTAGGTCTTCGCGAACGCCTCGATCGCTCGCTCTGCATGAGCGCGGTCCTTGGCGTTGTAGATTTCCTGCATCGCCTTCGTCGCGCCCGGCTGCGCGGACTTCGGCAGGGCATTCGTGACATTGTGCGCCTTGTGCACCCAGCACCCTTGATGCCGTGCTGCGGAGAAGACCTCGGCCAGTGCCTTCCATAGGCGCATCGCTCCATCATCGACCACCAGTTCCGGGTCGCGCATGCCCCGGCGGCGGCAGTCACGCAGCAAGTCGGCCCGCGATTCGGTGGATTCCCGCAGCCCTTCCGCGAGCGCAATCAGTTCCTTGGTGCCGTCCAGGCGGACGCCGAGCAGGAGCAACACCCAGCTGTGTGCCTGGCCGAGCCGGACTTTGGGGTGGACGCCGTCGGCCCAGACGTATACGAAGTCGCGGTCCGACAGGTCCCGGTCCTGGAAGGCGGTGTGGTCGTCCTGCCACTGCTTAATCAGGCGGGTCACGGTGGCTGCGGACAGGCGGGCCGTGGAGCCGAGGAACTGCTCCAGCGCAGGCACGAAGTCCCCCGACGACAGTCCGTGCAGGAAGAGCAGGGGCAGCACCTCGGAGATCTTCGGCGACTTGCGGCACCACGGTGCCAGAATCTTCGAGGAGAACCGCTGGCGTTCGCCGGACTCCTCGTCCACCCGACGGCCGTTCACCCAGGGCGCGGTAACCTCGACCGGCCCGGCCGTGGTGACCACGGTCCGAGCCCGGTGACGGCCATTGCGCACCACTATCCTGTGCCCACGCTCATCGGGCTCGGAGGCCAACTCGGCTATGTACTGGTTTGACTTCCGCCTCCAGAGCGGCAGCGAGCATCCGGCGTGCTCCCTCGCGGACGATCTCGTCGATCAAGGAGCCGTCTCGCGCAGCAGCGTCGTCATTCACTACGGCAAGCACGGGCGTACCTTTCCCGACCGGCACTGCAATGCCGGCCTACTCGGTGACCATCACAGGATCATTCGGGAAGGTACGCCCTTCGCGTGCCCTTCGGAAGCGACAACTCCGAGCCCGATGGAGGGCGGACGGTCCTGCGAAGGAGCTCGAACAGGAACTCGGCTATCCCCATGTCGTAGACCTCGTCCCGGTGACGGTGCCTCGGTCGAAAGATCACCGGCCATGTGTCGGGCTCACCGGTGCACCGCCCCAGGAATTCCTCGCCCGCCTCGTTCGAGGCCCAGGTGAGCGTTCCGTGCTCCGGAGGCCACTCCAGTTGGAACAACAGGTGATCCCCGGAAGAGCTCGTGAAACGATCTCTTGGGCCGCCACGCGCCGGGAACGTGTTGGCATCCCGGCCGCGAGCACGGCGAGCGGGACCAAGGTCGCGACGGTGACCATGTCGCGGGCCATCTGTGCGGTCTGTGTGCTGGTGGCGGCGCAACCGACTGCCCAGACAGCCTCGACTTTCAACTCGCTGCCCCCACAAAGAGTCGTGAGAGGCGCGGGCAATGCTCTGTCCGCCGAGCCACCTGTCAGGGCCTGGGCCCGTACACGGTCTCGATGGCATCTCCAGCCCGGCCCGGAAGAAGGCGCAACTCAGCTGGCACGACCGGTTCCTCGGCGCTGAGCGGGCCAAATGCATCCGCACCCGAAAGGTATAGGTAGAACCACTCTGCGAACCCCATCCGATACTCTTCGAAGTCACCTCGGTTGTGCACGATGATGCGCCATTTCTGCGGTGCAACGCCCGGAGCGAGGAACACCGTCTGGCTCTGAGATGTACCAGCCACCGGGGTCAGGCCATCCGCCGTGGCGAAGCGCATCTCCGGGATGCCGAGTGCTTCCCGCGGGTCGAACTCGAGGTCGCTATCCTCGTCCCACACCACAGCCGACCACGAACCGGCGGAATTCCTAATTTCTTCCCCGAGATTCCACACCTGAGTCGCAGGGTGACTTAGATAGAAGTCATCGTTAATGCAAATAGGACCATATGCGTCAACGATCTGCTTATAGTCGGACGGCAAGGCGAAACCCAAACTCTCCTCCAGATCACGCCACGCGCCCTCATCGGCGAACCGATACGATCCTTCGCCCAACACGCCGGCGATCAGAATGAGATAGTTGGAATTCATTCTTACCTCCTGGGGCAATCAATGCTGCCGTTGGTCACACCGCCGGGCTTCCCCATTTGCTGTTTAATCACACAGTGTAGATTCGATCCGTCTTCAAGTACCGTGATATTGTACTCGATCGTCGTGGGTACTCCAGAATTCACGTTTCCATAATGTGGGATGACACTGAACGAGACGTGCTTGTTCTGTTTGATCGGATTACGCAGTCTCGCCTCGATGCCATGATTCAGGTAAATCTCATTGGTATTCTTGTACTGGGCGACAAGGTTCCGAAGGTCCTTTCCATCGCCGCCTATCGCCGCGGGAGCCAGATGCCCATTTCCAGGTATTTCGTTTTGGTTCCTGATCTCAGCCATTCCGGGCGGTTGGATGCTTCGACTGGTGTTGACCCGGGACACTTTCTTACGGTCGGTGATGTCCGCGTTGTCGATGAGGCCGTACGCGCCGGTTGCCCGGCATTCCTCTTGTCCTTCAACGCTGTCGTAGTAGCGCTCGCGGGGCAGGTACACCACATGACCGGTGGCGCTGAGGCCCGGTCCCACGTCACATGTGCCGTCCGCGCGCTTCCGACCGTCGTTCTTCCCACCCGGGTTGTCCGTCGGTTTGGGCAGGAACTCCGGATCCACGCTCGGAATGAAGATCTCGTCGGTTAGGAGGTCAAAGGCTTCGTCAGCCGTGAGGGTACTGGTGACCGCCGAACCGCTGGTCCAGGTGGCGTCGACGAGAGCTGCGGCGGCCGGGGCGAGCGTCGGAGCGGGGAGCGGGTTCCAGCCGTTGTTGGGATTCTGGTCGATCGGGGGGCGGGGCGGGGCCGTGGTGGTGCCTCCGCCGTGGCCGCCTGAACCGCTGCCCCCACTGGGCGGGCGGTTGCCTCCTCCGCCACCGTGCGGCCCGCTGCCCCCGCCGTTGTGCGGACTCGTGCCGCCACCGTCGTACGGGTTATTGCCGGGCCCACCGCACTGAGCTGTCCATGAGTGGAAGTCGCAGAACTGGTCGTGCTGCGATACCGGATGTATGGCTGCCTCGTACGCGGCACATGACCCGTACCGCTCGCAGCCGTCTACGCCGATGCTGTCGGACCCGGCCATGTAAAGCCAGGAGCCCCAGTACGCCGCTTCTCCGGGCGGCCCGAATATCGCGGAGATCCCCGATCCCAGGAGCAGGGACTTCCACCCGTGTCCGGTGGGGTCGGTGCCGTCGAGGGGGTCGGCGTTCCCGTAGGTGTAGCGGTTCGCCTGCACCGACGGAACGGGGTCGAGTTGTGCGCTGTCGCGGGCGGTGAAGGTGCCGGTGCCGGGCTGGTACCAGCGGGCGGCCATGTTGACGTCGCCGGTTGCCGGGTCGGTCCAGCCGGATTGGAAGCCGAGCGAGGAGGTGGCTCCGGTGGTGGCGGTGACGGTGCCGAAGGGGTCATATGCGGTGGAGCCGGTGAGAGCGGTGCCCGCGGGATCGAGGCCGGCCACCACGTCGGTGTGGGTGTCGGTGAGCTCCCACTGCGGATTGCTGCCGTCGGTTCCAGCGAGAACAGTGCCGTCAGGTGCATGGCTGTAGGTGTATGTGCCGTCGGTGACAGGCGAGTTGGAGCCGCCGTCGTAGGTGAAGGCGGAGCCACCGCTGCTGGTGACGCGGTCCAGCGAATCGTAGGAGTACGTGGCGGAGCCGTCCGCGAGCAGACGGTCGAAGGCGTCGAAGCCTGATGATGTGGTCGTGCCGCTGGTCGTGGTGGATACCTGGTTGCCACGGGGGTCGTACCCGAAGGCCGTACTGCCGTCGGTCAGTTGCTCGTTGCGCTCGTCGAAGGTGGCGGTCCGCCCGCCCGCCGAGGTGCGATTGCCCGCATCGTCCCAGGTGTACGCCGTGGTGGTCGAGCCCTGCCCCCAGGAGGTGAGACGCCCGGCCTCGTCGTAACCGTAAGTGTTGGCCGCGCTCCCGGCCAGGCCGATGGTGGCCTTGGACGTCAGGCGGTCGTTCTTGTCGTAGCCGTACGTCGACCCGGCTGTGATGGAGCCGTCCGGCTGGGTCAGGGTGTCGGTAGTGAGGCGGCCAAGGTTGTCGTAGCCGTAGGTTCGGGTGCTGGTGACGGCGCCCGCAGGAGTTTCGTACTGCTGGGTGTGGATCTGGTCGTCGCTGTAATAGGTCGTGCTCATCCAGTCGCCGGTGACGGCATCCTTGGTCAGGTTCAGCCGACCGGCTGCGTCGTAGCCGTAGGTGGTGGTGCCCGAAGCGTCCTGACGCGAGGTCATCCGCCCGTCGCTGTCGTAGGCGTAGGCGGAGTGGCCGCCAGTGCCGGTGGCAGTGAGCAACTGGCCCCGGTCGTCGAGGGTGTACGTGTTCTCGGCCGCGAATCCGCTGCCGCCGGTCGCGGTCAGGCGTCCGTCAAGGTCGTACGACAGTGCCCGCGTGCTGGTGTCCGCCCCGGCACCGGTGCCGGTCTCCGACGTCAGGTCGCCCATCAGGTCGTAGCCGCGCAACCGGGTCACCCCACCGGGTTCGGTCACTTTCGTGGCCTGGCCGGCCGCATCGTAGGCGAATGTCCAGGTCCGGTCTGCTGTCGCCGGATGCGCGGTGGTGGCCGGTTCGATGGTGGATTCCGGCAGGTTCCAGGAGTTGTACGTGTAGGTGGTGCTGTTGCCACGACCGTCGGTCAGGCGGGTGCGGTTTCCGTTGGCGTCGTAGCCGAATGTCGTGGCGATGGACTTGGTGGCGCTGACGGACTCGCTCTGGCCGGTCGTCCGGCCCACGGCGTCGTAGCTGTAGGAGACCGTGCCGTTCTCGGCGTCCCGCGCGGACACGATGTTGCCCTCCGCGTCGAAGTCCCCGTGCAAGCTGGTGAGTTGCGTGCCGCCGAAGGACCTCGACGTATCGGTCAGATCGCCTCTGAAGTCGTATGCGGTATCTGTTTCCCGGCCCAGGGGGTCGGTCAGGACGGACTGGCGCCCCAGCGCGTTGTAGGCAACGTGGGTGATGGCACCGCCAGGTTCGGTGGTGGACGTCACCTCGCCTGCCGGGTCGTAATCCGCCTGAGTGGTCAGCCCGCTGGGTGTGGTCGAGGTGGTCTGCCGGCCCGCGTCGTCCCACGTGTAGCGACTGGTGTAAGTGGCCGCCACGGGGTAGCGCTCGACCGTGCTCGCGGTCAGGCGGCGTCCCAACTCGTCATATGTCGCCTGTGACTTGGCACCGATCGGATCAGTGACGGTAAGCGGTAGTCCCGTCGGGGTGTAAGTGGTGTATGTACCTTGGTCGGTGAGGTGTCCGCCGGACAGGCCACTTTCTTGTGGGACGGGCACACTCTGGAACGTCCGGTCTCCGAACTGGTCGTAGCCATATTGGACTTCACGTCCGAGCGGATCGATCTGCGCCGTGAGCCGACCCAGGTCGTCGTACTCGGCGTGTGCCACCGCGGTGATCGGGGAACCTCCTGGCGGAGTGTAGCCGGGAAGCGTCACGGTCACCGGCTGTCCGAGGCTGTCGACATCCGTCCGTGAGACGTTGCCGTCCGGATCGCGGCTGTCCGTGGCCTCGCCGAAGGTGTTGTAACCGGTCAACGTGGTCGGGTTGACGTCGGTGGCCGGCCCGCCGTTGCTCTCCGCCTTCACCGAAGGATCGGTCTCCTGGACCGGTCGCCCCAGCGCGTCGTAGCGGAAGTGCGTGGTGAAGGCCGCCGGGTCGGCGCCGGCGACGTTGCCCCGGGGGCTGACCGTCGTCAACGGCAGACCCCGCTGGTCGTACGTGCTGGTGACGACCGATTCGGCACCCGGCTCGTGCATGTCGGTGCGCACTACGTTTCCGGCCGTGTCGTAGGTGTAGTCCTCGACGTAACTCGCGTCGATAGCGGGCGATGGCACCGGACCGGACGTTTGAGCACTGGGACCGCTGGCATCCTGCTTCTGTCGCAGAACGTGGTCGTCGCCGTCGTACGTGAACTCCGTCCAGCGGTTGAGCCCGTCGGGGTCGAGTACGGAGTGGCTGACGCGACCGGTGGCGTCCACGGCGTTCACCACGGTGGAGGCACCACCACCTGTGGTCTGCTCGACCAGATGTCCGGCGCCGTCGTAGCTGTCGGTCTCCTGCGTGATGTCGTGCTTGCTGCCGTCGGCTTGGGTGATCTGCTTCGAGACGACGGACGCCTGGAGGCCGTCGTCATAGTAGGTGTACGCGGTCGTTGCACCCATGGCGTCCGTTGTGGATGCCAGCCGTCCGGCCGGGTCGTAGGCGTTCGAACTCAACACCAGATCGTGTGGGTCACCTCCGGCCGGGTCTCCTGTCCATCCCTTCAACACCGTTTCGGCCAGCTGCCCGTTCGGTGTGAAGGACGACGTGAAGGTGGTACCTGACGGATCGGTGGAGGTGTCCGGCCGGCCGAGCAGGTCATGGCCGTAGGTGGTGACCTTGCCTGCCGCGTCGGTAGCCGAGTCATTCAAGCCGTGCTCGTCGTAGTGCCAACTGACAGTGCGGGACTCATCGCTGCCCGTGGCGTCGGCAGTGGTCTCACTGAGCTGATTACCGTCCAGGTCGTACACCCGGGTGATGTCGGACGTGTGGGTCACACCGGTGAGCTCGTTTGTCACCGATGGACCGGCCTCGGAGATGACGTTGGACATGGCGTCATATCCATATGCCGTGGTCACACCGGCTGGGAAGGTGTCGGACACCTGCGTTTCGGTGAGCTTCCGGCCGAGCCCGTCGTAGGTGTATCTGGTCACCAGCCCCGATGGGGAAGTGACCTTGGCCAGATCCCCGTTGGAGAAGTAGGCGTACGAGGTGACCGCCCCGCCGGGTGTGGTCTGGGTGGCAACCAGCCCCTGGGGTTCGGTCCCACCGCCCTCCGCCACCTCCGTACCAGCGGTGTGGGCAGTGGAGGACGCCCGGCCGTCGGGCAGCGTGCTGGTCGTCGGCAGGCCGGTGGCCGTATAGCCGAACGCAGTGCGGTAACGGTTGTCCCTGTCGCTGGACGAGCGGGCGTCACGAGTCGCTGTCGGCTTGTCGTTGCGCGGGTCCAGCGGGTCGACGGCATTCAGGTAGTAGTCGGTGAAGGATGTCCAGCAGGAGTTCTTGTCCCGGCAGGTGGTGAGCGAAACGACGTTGCCCCGTGCGTCGTGCCCCGTGATGGTCGCGTGCCCGTCCGGATCCATCACCGTGTGCAGGAAACCTCCGGTGTCGTATCCGTACGTGCTCACGCCGCCTGTGGCGGTGGTGGCGGAGACCGTACGCTGGCCGTGCAGCATGTCGTAGCTCGTGCTGGTGGTGTGACCCTCGGGGTCGGTGACAGACACCGCGGCCGTCAGCGCGGAGGTGCTCGACTCCGTGGCGGCCGAATAGTGCGCTTGGACCTGGCCGGCGGTCAGGGCGTGCGGGTAGATGGCAACTTCGTCGATCTGCCCGGTGAAGTAGCTGATGTCCGCGGGCGCGCTCGGCCAGAGTTTCGCGAATCCGGCGCCGATGTACGTGTGCGTGTTGGCCTGGTGGTCGACGGCGCCGGTGAAGGTACCCTGCGCGTCACCGTCGAGATAGAGGGTCTGGACGGTGCCCGACGCGGAGATCACCGCATGGTGCCACCGGCCGTCGGTCACGGAAGCGGCGGAAGCCAGCGGCGTCGCGGTCTGCCCGGCGACGTAGAACTTGCCGTGCAGCTTCCCGTCCGCACCCACATACAGCACCGGCGTCCAGGAGCCGCTGGGAGTCGCGGACGCGGCGGCGATGGGGTTCTGTTGGTCGCCCACGAGAACGCCCGGCCCGCTCGTCTTGAACCACATCTCCACCGCGAGGTCCGTCGAGGCGTGCATGATCGTTCCGGGGACTTCGACGTAGCCGTTGCCCGCGAGCTGGGCCGCGCTGCCGTCGCCCGGTCCGAACGCGCCGGTGGTGCCGAGCGTGGTGTGGCTGTACGTGCCGTCGCCGTCATTGACAGCGACGTCGCTGGCTGCTGTGGTGCCGTCGGCTTCGTCCAGACTCCAATAACCGCCTGGGGCGTCGGCTCCGGTAGCGCCGCGGTAGGCCGCGACGTCGCCGCTGACCACGTCGCTTCTGGCCCGATAGTGGGCGGCGACCGTGGCTTCGTCCAGCGGGTGCTGGTAGATGGCGACTTCGTCGATCTGTCCGGAGAAGTGGCTCAGATCGCCCGGAGAGCTGGGCCAGTTCTTCGCGTAGCCGACCCCGAGATAGGTGTGGCTGTTGGACTGGTGGTTGACCGCACCGGTGAAGATGCCCTGCTTGGCGCCGTCCAGGTAGAGCGTCTGGGTGGAGCCGGAGGCGGAGATCACCGCGTGGTGCCAGGTGTCGTCGGTCACGGTGGCGGCGGAGGCCAGCGGGGTCGCGGTCTGCCCGGCGACGTAGAACTTGCCGTGCAGCTTCCCGTCCGCACCCACATACAGCACCGGCGTCCAGGAGCCGCTGGGAGTCGCGGGCGCGTCTTCGGCCTCAGTCGACTGGTCTCCGATGATCACGCCCGGTTTGGTCGTCTTGAACCACAGTTCCACGGTGTCGTCGGTTGCGCCGTGCAGGGCGTCGTCAGGCAGTTCGGCGTAGTCGGCACCGTCGAACTCAACGGCGGTGTCGTCCCCCGCGGAGAACGCGCCTACCGCTCCCAGATCTACTCCGTCGCTGTACGCGCCGTCGGCACCGTCGGTGACTTCATTGCCCGCAACGGCCCCGGTACTCTCGCCGAGCCGCCAGTACCCGACCGGAATGGCCGCCTTCACCTCGTCCGCGTAGCCGACCGAACCGGTGGCGAAGTCGGGTGCGGAGATGTGCCAGGTGCCGCCGTTCTCGTCAGTGCTCTGCGTGACGCGGCTGTTGGCAGGGTCGTAAGCGATGGCGGCGTGCACCCGGCCCGATGGGAGCGTGATCCGGGACATCTGACCGGTGACGACGCGCGCGGCGTAGTGGGCTGCGACAGTGGCGGCATCCAACGGGTGCTGGTAGACGGCCGCATCGTCCAGTTCACCGGTGAAGTGATTGACACCAGCCGCCGTGGCTCCCCAGCCGGGACTGGAGAAGCCCGCGCCCAAGTAGGTGTAGGACTGTTCCAGGTGATCGATCGGGCCGATGAGCGTGCCGACGGCCGCTCCGTCCAGATAGAGGGTCTGTGTGGTGCCGGCGCCCGAGAGCACCGCGTGGTGCCACACATCGTCCGTAACAGTCCGGGTGCTGGTGATGGGCGCGACCGCGCCTGTGTAGAACTCACCCCGTAGATGACCAGCGGTGTCCACCGTCAAGGTCGGAGTCCAGTTGTAGGGCTGGCCGTCATCGAGAGCGTGGTCCTGGAAGCCCATCAACACGCCGGGCTGGCTGGTCTTGAACCACAACTCGACAGACAGGAACGTCGAGGTCCGTAGGGCGTCCGGCGGAAGTTCCACGACCGAGTCTGTGCCGTCGAAGCCCGCCGCGCCATCGGTGGTACCGGCGAGCGCACTCGGCTGGCCCAACTGGACATCTCGGTAGAGGGATTGGTTACTGCCGGTCTTGGACGGGGCTTCGCTGTCCGCCTCCGAGCCGTCGGTCTCGCCGAGCCGCCAGTAGGCGGTGGGGTTCGCGTCCAGGACCTCGCTGCGGTAGAGCGAGCCATCGGTGTAGTCGTAAGCGGTGCAAGCGGTGGTGGAATTTGGTGGGCAGACCGTGGTGAGGCGGTCCCCGGTGTAGGTGTAAGTCCAAGTCAGCGGAGGGTTGCCTGAGCTGACCGCGCCGGTGCTGACGGTATGGACGTGCATGCCCGACCAGGTGAAGGCGAGGGCCCGTCCGGAGGCCGCGTCGGTGGCGGCCGTCAGCTTGCCGGAAGTGTAGGTGAGGTTTTGGACACGTCCGGAGCCGTCCGCAACGGAAATGAGCAGGCCGGTGGTATCGAAGCGGTACGTGGACGCGGAGTGGTCACGCAGCGTCCACCCGGTGGAGTCGTGTGTGAGGCTGGCGGTGTCGCCCGCAGGCGAGGTGTAACTGCCGTCGGCGTTTTTGCCGTAACGCACCTGCGAACCGTCGGCCAGCGTGACCAGGACGGTGGAGGTCTGCGGCTCGTCGTGTACGCGCATGTCCCAGCGCGTGGCCCACCCCGAGCCGAACGCATTGCCGGTACGCGGGTCCTGCGAGTTGTAGGTGCGGGTCACCGAAAGCGCCGGGCCGATCGTTTTCACGGAGGCGTCGGTAGCAGCGGTGACGTAGTTGCCCGCACGGGACCCGAATTCGTGGCCGCCGTCCGCGGCTCCGAGGTGGCTGGTGATCGCGGGTTGGGGCACCTCGGTGGTGAAGAAGGCCGGACCGGGCCGGGCGGATGTCGCACTGCCGTCGTACGCGTACCCGTACCAGGCGTACTGCTTCGCCCAGGTGAGCCACCCGACCGGCACTGCCCACTGCTTCGCGGAACTACGGCTGCCAGTACGGCAGTTGACGCGCGCGTTCGTGCCCGAGACCTCGCACACCTCGAAACTGTACTGCAGCGTGCCGGACGGATAGCGGTCGGTGTCCTTACCGTTGGCCCATAGCGTGGGGGTCAGCGAGTCCAGCACTACACCGCTGGCCGGAGACTCGGCCGTGAGTTGCGGGGGCACGTTTACGGAGGAGAAGCGGATGCTCGGTCCGGGGACACCGGCAGCCGTGAAGGTACTGACGCTGGCTTCGTCCATGGTCCACTGCAAGGTGTAGGTGGCGGGGGCCAGCGGATGGATGGCTGCGGTCACCGTCACCGACTCGCCCGGAGAGATGTCGCTGGGCATCTTGGTGTAGGCGATCTGCGAAAGGTCGGTCATGGGTGTGCCGTTGGCATCGAACAGGTTGTAGCGCAGTTGATAGCGGCCGTTGGCGGGCCAGGTCTCCTGGCCCTGGTTGGTGACCGTAACCTTCATCGAGCCAGCGGCGGTGGCGGTCACCGGGGTCACCCAGTCGCCGAGTTTGTAGGCGGCCCCATACTTGGTCCAGGTGACATCGAGCCGAGGCTTCCCGTTCGGGTAGTCGTCGGAACCGAACTGCTTCCACGCCTTGGTGTCACTGGTGGACGCCTTCACCGCCAGGCCGTAGTTCTTCTTCCGTCCGTGGGTCCAGTCATCCACCAACTGACGCCCGGCGGAGCCCAGTTTCATCGTCTCCCAGGCAGCACCACAGGACCACGTGGTGGTGCCTTCGGGACGCCAGCCGTGAGCGAAGCTCTTCGACGCAAGCGAAGCGCCCGTGGCCGGGCCCGGGTACGTCTTGGTGTTCGCCTCCGACCAGTTGGACGTGATCGGGCTGATGGTCACCGGGCGTGCCGTGCAGGACTCCGACCACGTGTTGTACAAGTTCAGATTCGCGTTGAGGACCCAGGCGTTCTTCAGCGAAGACTCAACGCCATCGAACCGCAGGAAGGCCGCCGCCTTGTGACCGCCGGCGTCGTACGTACCGGTCTTGAGCACCGTGTCGGTGGAGAAACCAGTGTTGTACGGGGACTCCACATACGTGCCGGAGGTGGCGTTCACGGACTTCACCACCGATGGGTCAACCTTCACCGGGAAAACCCGGTCAGGAGAGTTCAGCCAGTCCTGATCGAGGTCGACGTTGAGGACCTGCCGCCCGTTCTCAGTGGTCAGGCTGTAATGGACACCCGTGGATATCGCGCCCTGGTTGGCGTTGGACGGCATGGAGTCCTCCATCCACCCCGCCGGTATGCGCGCCTCCTCGGCTCCGCCGATGTCCGTCAGAACCACAGAACCGTTGGGGTCGAGTGCCGCCGTCAGTCCGTCCAGGTAGAGCGGAAAGCTCCAATGCGTCGGCGCCTCAGCGGAGTTGAGGGTGATCGTTTCCTTGACCGAATCATTCCCAGCCAAGAATGCCATGTCGGCGTCGGGACGGACTGCCGGGTAGTCGATCTCGTCCTCATTGGTGACGCCCGCCGCATGAGCGGCACCGTCCACGCCGAAGCCGACGGACCGTCCGCCCTCCAGCGTCATGTCGACCACTGGCGCTTCGTCCGCATATCCGGAGAACGCCAAGCCGGTCTCCGTGGCGGCGGTGGTGTAGCCGGCGTCGTCCGATCCGTCCATCGTGGAGATGCCTGACGGACGTACGAGCCTGGTGTCGATCGGCGTCCAACTTCCGCCGTCAGCGGACTTGAAGTTGACGGGCTCGTCGTAATATTGGGTCGTGTACGTGCCGTCCGGATTTTGAAACGTCCGCGACTGGCTCTGGCGCTTCCCCGCTATTTCCCTGCTCGCCTGGGCATCAAATCCCTGGATGCGAACAGTCGGTGAAGGCACCTGGGCGGCGGAGACCGGAACTGGCAGCGTGCCAGGACCGGGAGTGACGGTACTACTGCCGGTCGGAAGGCCCGCGTCCAAAGGTAGTTCGCCAGGAGCCGTGAGCGCGCCCTCCCGGCCGCCGGAAGCGCTCGCATCCGTCAGTCCGGCTCCCACCGTGTGACCGCGCCCGGAAGCCGAACCCCATTGCTGCCCCGGCGCCGAACCATCGAGCGGCGAAGCCGGATTCCATTGCCCCGCAACCGCGGCGGCGCCCTGTGTACCAGCGACGAGCATCACGGCAAACGACATGCCGACAAAAAGCGAACGCGCTGCACGCACGCAGATCCCCCCCGGGACTGACGACTCTTGACGATGATCACTCAAGGACATTCACCAGATCAACACAGTAAAGAAAACGTAAAATCACTACCCCGTCGGCCGCACTGCCCGACCTTTTGCGACGGTCTGTCAGGTTATCCGATGGGCCTTTGCGGGTGGTGGAAAGACTGGGGCCTGGCTGTCGTCCCGGGTGAGCCCTCGGTTCCACAGGTCCGGAAGCCATTGTCCGCTCATCGGGATGGGCTGATCCTGCTGACGAGTCCGGATTCGGCAGGACTTGCAGCCGGGCGAAGGCGCTGGTTTGTCGGACCTGGCCGTCCAGTGCGGCCGCCGGTGTCCAGGCCGGGGCCGGGATCTGCAGCACGGCGGTGGTCGACAGCGTTGGTGATGGCCATCGCGACCGAGTAGGACAGCCACAGGCCGTGCGCCGACAGCCAGTCGAAGAACTTGTGGGTGCCGCCAGTGGAGACCCGCGGCGAGACCAGGGGAAAGTCGGCGTGGATCAGTGCGCGCCAAGACCAGCACCCTGGCGATATCCACGACCACCCACCCGCTCGCGTTGGAGGCGCCGGCGCCGGGTAACCTCCAGACCTGCCAGCGGACTTCGGCTCTGTCCCGGCGGATCGCCGTCAGCGCGTGGGGGCCGAGCGTGCCCAGGGCCTCAACCAGGCGCGAGACAGTCGGATCGGAGGTCACGGCCCGAACACGGCGGGTTCGGCTCGCAGTACCGCCACGTCCGACAGGCAGTCGCCTCCTGCGACACCGCCAGCACGAGGTCCAGCAGGACCTTGCCCGGTCGTACACGCCCCGAGGCTTCCGCTACAGGGCCAGCACCGCCGGACTCTCCGGTCCAGACCGGTCTTTGCGGACGATCTCCGCCACCAGCACACCCCACTGGTCCGCCAGACCGCGACGCCCCCGTCGCCCTGGACGCGAACGGGGGGCAGGCGCTTTGTGAGAACACGACAAACTCCCGGACCGCACAGCATGAGCCCTGGCAGCAATCTTGCACGCTGCCTGCACGCATGGCCACCGGACGGCCACCGGGCCTAGCCTTCGGAGCGACAGCTAGAAGCCGGATATCGATAAACCACCAGGTCAGGGCACTGCGCCAGAAAAATGATCACCGTCGGCCAACCGGAGACCTACGCATTGCGATGCGTAGACCACACGTGTCCGATTGGCTCGCATTCCAAGGTCAACCGAAACAAGAAACCCCAGGTCAGAGGCTTGACCTGGGGTTCACTTTGGAGCCGCCTTCGGGATTCGAACCCGAGACCTACGCATTACGAGTGCGTGAGGCGATGTCCGCATGCAGAGTCTCCCAGAGTCTGCTGGTCGTGAAGGGGTTCTTCCCGCGCAGGCGGTGGTGGTCCGACGCGCCGGTCCTGGTACGCCAGCACAGCGGCGGTGCTTCCCGCGCAGTCGGAGGGGGCCCGCGCAGATACGTCGGCGTCTCCCCCTGTAGGTGACAACGGGTAGACAAAACGAGCCGGTCCGTCGGACGCAATTCAGATGGCGGCTCAGCCTTGACGTCGGCGACAAGAACTGACGCCTCGTCACAGAAGTCAGCATGAGGTCAGCATCAGGTCTGGCACACCTGGATACAAACCATCACACCCGCGATTCGCCGAACCGATCGGGCCACGCCCCAGTACACCTTCAGAATCGGGGTCGATGACGTCTCGATACCATCCCGGCACTGCCGTAGGTCGATGAGCCGTAATGGCTTCTCTGGTCACAAAAGCACAGGTCAGCGCTCCCGGCCGCGCGGTTTCAGCGGAGTTGACGGGAGGGCCGGCGCCGTCAGACGCTCGCCGTTGTAGCCGTGGACCTCGCCGAAGCGATCGCCCTTGTGCCAGTCCTCACGGGCTCTTACGATGTCATCAGCAGATCGTCCCACGAAGTTCCACCACATGAGGATGCGCTCCTCGAAGGGTTCGCCGCCCAGCAGCATCAGGGAGCTGTCGACGTCGGCGCTGAGCGGGAGCGCGCTGCGGCCGCTGCCGAGGTAGAGCATGGAGTCGGGCGGCACCCGCACCCCGTCGACCTCCGCCTCGCCGGACATGGTGAGGACCGCGTACTCGAAGTCGGGCTGGACCGGGAGCCGCGCCGAGGTGCCGGCCGCGAGCGTGAGGTCGGCGCCGACCAGGGGCGAGTAGACCGTGCCGGGGGACCGCGCCCCGTCGAGTTCGCCGAGGATCACGGTGGCGTGCAGCCCGTGGCCGCCGGTGACCTCGGGCAATTGGGCGTGGTGTTCGAACGCCGGGGCGCGGTGCCGGTGGGCGTCGGGGAGGGCCACCCAGAGCTGCGCGCCGTGCAGATAGCGCGGGTGGTCGCGGGGGGACTCCTCGCTGTGCGCGATGGCCCGTCCGGAGGTCATCAGGCCCAGCTCACGCGGCCGTACCGTCTGCTTGCTGCCGAGGCTGTCGCGGTGCAGCACCTCGCCGTCGTGCAGCCAGCTCACCGTCTGCAGACCCATGTGCGGGTGCGGGGGCACCTGCATCCCCGGCTCGCGGGCGATGTCGTCGGGCCCGTACTGGTCGACGAAGCACCACGCGCCGACCATCCGGCGGCCGAGGTTCGGCAGCAGCCGCCGCACCCGGGTGCTCTCACCGAGCGTGACGGTACGGGCGGTGAGCAGGTCGCGGACCGGAGCGGCGGACACGTCCTGCCGGCCGCCGCACACCGTCGCCGCCGGTTTCAGATCGAGATTGCTCATGCACCGATCATGCCCCCGGGGCACGACCGGCGGGAGTCACATCGCCGGGTGGGTGCCGTGCACCAGGTCCCATGCCTGGCTGACGTACATTTCCCGGTCGCCCACGGCCAGCTCGGGGAAGTAGTCCTTGAGCCGGGTCACCACCTGCTGCTCCGACTCGTGACAGTCACGCAGCAGGAAGATCGCTTTGCGCAGAACATCGGCTTCCATGGGTCACGCCCCTTTAGAACCCCCGCGGGCCCTGCGCCCTCGGACGCCACCCATGATGACTCCGCGTATGTCACCGGATGGGCAACGGCGTGTTCTGGCTCTGCAAAAGATCTACCAGTTTTTCCGGAATGTCTGCCAGGCACCCGCGCAGCCGCTCTCCCAGCGCCTTGGCCTGCGGATCCGCGCCCGTCGAGGCCGCCACACCGTCGCCGAGCAGGCCGTGCACGACGAAGTTCAGCGCCCGAAGATTCGGCAGTTCGTACCGGCTGACCGGCAGTTTCGCGGTCTCCGGGAGCAGCGCCCGCAGCCGGGGCACGTCGAGGTGGTCGCGCAGCCAGGCGTAGGTCTCGTCGTCCCCCGTCCAGAGCCCGACGTTGGCGTCGCCGCCCTTGTCACCGGAACGGGCGCCGACCAGGAGGCCGAGCGGCAGCCGTACGGTGCGGCCGTGCCGGGTGCCGGCCACGGGCTCCGGCCGGTCGGGGCGGCCCGGCCCGGCCTCGGCGCCGGGCGGGAGGACCGGGGGCGGGGGTACGGCGTCGGCGCGGGGCGCTCCCGGGGCGGCGGGCGGTGCGGCGGGCTCCGCGGTGGCCGGCCGGGGCGCGGCCAGCCGGGTCCCGTCCGCCAGTACCGCGTACGCCGGTGCCTGTGCCGCGTCGAGCAGCGCCGGCCAGTAGACGCCGTACTCGGTGGCGCGGGCCGAGGCGTGCTCCAGGTAGAGCCCCGGATAGCCGGCCAGGGCGCTGCCCGCCACCGCGGAGAAGAAGCCGCGGCCGGCCTTCTCCCGGTCCGGGTCCTTGACCGTGAGGGTCAGCCGGTCGGTGGTGGTGCCGTGTTCGCGCCGCAGGTCGTAGGTGGCGAAGCCGGCCGGGCCGCCGGTCGCGTCCAGCAGGGTGGCTTCCGCGAAGTCGGCCTTGGCGTCGCGGTCCAGGCCGGTCAGCACGAAGGTCGCCGCATTGCGGTAGCCGCCGCGGTGGTTGAGGCACACCTTGAGGGTGGCCGGCGCGGGTTCGCCGGTGACAGGACCGACCGCGACCCGGTCGGGGCCCTGCTGACGGAGGGTCACGGTGTCGAAGCGGGCCACCACATCGGCGTTGAGGTAGGCCGGATGCCCGATCTCGTAGAGCAGTTGGGCGGTGACCGTGCCGACGCTGACCGCGCCACCGGTGCCCGCGTGCTTGGTGATGACGCTGGAACCGTCGGCGTGCATCTCGGCGATGGGGAAGCCGGGGTGCACCGGGTCGGGTATCTCGGTGAAGAAGGAGTAGTTGCCGCCGGTGGCCTGGGTGCCGCACTCGATGATGTGGCCGGCGGTGACCGCGCCGGCCAGCCGGTCCCAGTCGTCGGGCGCCCAGCCGAAGGCCCAGGCGGCGGGGCCGACGACCAGGGAGGCGTCGGTGACCCGGCCGCAGATCACCACGTCGGCGCCGGCCCGCAGCGCCTCGGCTATGCCCCAGCCGCCGAGATAGGCGTTGGCGGTGACGGGTTCGACGCCGGACCCGGCCAGCGAGCGGCCGGTGCCCAGATGGGCGAAGTCATGGCCGGCGGCCTGGAGTTCGGGGAGCCGGCCGAGCAGGTCGTCGCCTTCGACATGGGCGACGGACGGGTGCAGGCCGCCGGCCGCGGCGAGTTCGCGGAGTTTTCCGGCCAGCCCCGCCGGGTTGAGGCCGCCGGCGTTGACCACGATCTTGATGCCGCGGTCCAGGCAGGTGCCGAGCACGTCCCGCATCTGGGCAAGGAAGGAGACGGCGTAGCCGCCGTCGGGGTCGCGCTGCCGCGCCTTCCACAGCAGCAGCATGGTCAGTTCGGCGAGGTAGTCACCGGTGAGGACGTCGATCGGGCCGCCTTCGACCATCTCCCGGGCGGCGGAGAGCCGGTCGCCGTAGTAGCCGGAGCAGTTGGCGATCCGCAGCGGCTCCCGGCGTGTGGCCGGTCCGCCCGCGGTCGGGACATCGCTCACCGTACGCTCCCGTCACTTCTCTCACAGCTCACCGATCCGCACGATCATCCGACCGGGGTCGGCGGCGCGCAAGGCCCCCCGGGAACATGCCCGGGGCACAGCAGTGGACGGATGGTTGAATCGCCGTATGAGCGAGGAGCGGGACGCGGAACCGAAGCTGTCGGTCGACGAGATCATCGACATCGTGGACGAGGACGACCGGGTGGTCGGGCAGTCGCCCCGTGGAGAGGCGTACGCCAGGGGGCTGCGCCACCGCTGCGCGTTCATCCTGGTGCGCGACGCGGAGGACCGGATCTTCGTGCACCGCAGGACCGCCCGCAAGCTCGTCTTCCCTTCGCTGTACGACATGTTCGTCGGCGGCGTGGTCGGCGCGGGCGAGAGCTACGACGAGACGGCGCTGCGGGAGGCGGAGGAGGAGCTCGGCGTGAGCGGACTGCCGCAGCCCGAGCGGCTGTTCACCTTCCGCTACGACGACGGCCCGCGGTCGTGGTGGTCGGCCGTCTACCAGGTGCGGTGCGAGCTGCCGGTGTCGCCGCAGCCGGAGGAGGTGGCCTGGCACGCCTTCCTCACCGAGGACGAACTGACCGCCCGGCTCGCGGAGTGGGAGTTCGTACCGGACGGCCTGGAGGCGTACCGGCTGCTGCGGGAGCGGCGCGCCGGCAACGCCGGCTCAGGAGTACCCGGCCGGCAGTGACCCGGCGCCGGCGGCGCGCCCGGAGAGCACCGAGCGCCCGTCGCACCTTGTCCGCGACGGACAGCCGGCAGGGCTGCCCGGGAATCCAGGGGTCGGGCGGGGTCGGGCGGCGTGGTGGGAGTACCGGTGGCGGTGGTTCGGCAGGCAGGGGGGTGCCCGGGCCGCCGGGCCGGGCGGAGCTGGTTAGTGTGGTCACGTGAGCGATGCGGACGGCGGGCTGCGCGGGGTACGGGAGTCGGCACGGCTGTGGTTCGCGCCGGCCCGGATCCAGCGTGAGGGCACCACCCCGGACTACCGCTTCTCGCTCGCCAACGAACGCACCTTCCTGGCCTGGATCCGTACCGCCCTCGCCCTGATCGGCGGGGGTTTCGCCGTCGACCAGTTCCTCACCGACCACCTGACGCACTGGGTACGGGCCGTGCTGGCGCTGGCGCTGCTGGCCGGCGGCGTCGCCTGCACGCTGCGGGCCGTCAACCACTGGGTGCGGTGCGAGCGGGCCATGCGCCAGGGCACGGATCTCCCGGCGTCCCGCTTCCCCGCGGCCCTGGCGCTGCTGGTGACGGTGCTCGCGGTGGCGATGGTGGCCGTGGTGCTCTTCGGCTGGGCCGGATGAGCGGGGTGCCCCGGGAGCCTTCGCCGGCCGGCTCCCGGCGGGCCGGACCGGTGGAGACCGAGCGCGACCCGGGGCTGCAGCCCGAACGCACCCGGCTGGCCTGGCGCCGCACCACCTTGTCCTTCGCGGTGGCCGGGGTCCTCGCGGTACGCCAGGCGCTGCGCGCCGACGGAGACGCGCTCCGGACGGTCGCGGTGGCCCTCACCGCGCTGGCCTTCGTCGCCTTCCTCCTGCTCGCCCATCCGCGGATGCTCCGTCTGACGGCCGCCCGGCCGCCCGGAATGCCGGTCGGGACAGCGCTGTCGGCGGTGGCCTGCACGGTGGCACTCGCGGTCTTCGGCGCGGTTCTCCTCTTCTGAGCCGCTTCTGGCTTCCGCGCCGCCCCGACGTCCGGCCCACCCCCTGTGAGCCGGTCAGTCCCCCCGGCCGGCCGCGCCTCCCGGGCTCAGCGGGCCCGGCGCCGCAGGGCGCCCACCAGCGCCCGCACCTCGCGGTCCGCGAAGCCGGGTTCGGCCGCGACGGTCCTGACCAGACCGTCGCGCACGGTACGGGTCCGGCCGGCGGCCACCAGCGCCCGCGCCTCGGCGAGCGCTTCGGGCAGGGCGTTGTGGCGCCAGGGCTCGGCCGCGTGGTCGTCGAACCAGTGACCGGGCGGGAAGGACGGCTGCAGCTTGGGCTGCTCGTTGCCGTACCAAGTCCATATCCGCTCCGGCAGCGAGACGTTGACCACGTGCCCGGCGGGCAGCGTCCGTACCCAGCGGGCGGACTCCGGCGACTGCTGCCAGCGCCAGGTGTGCGGGCTGGTCCGGCCCTGGATCGTCACGCCGACATAGCGCAGCTTGCGGCGGATCACCGCCCACGGCTCCCGGCTCTCCGCTATCCAGCCGGCGAGCTCGCCGTGCAGCCGGTCGAAGGTGGTGCCACCGGAGACCACATCCACCACGGCGAGCGGCCGTCCCCGCCGGGCCAGGGCGTACGGGTCCAGGCCGGCGGCGGCCAGGTGCTCGCGGAAGCGGCGGCGCTGCGGCCCGGTCGGCCCGGACGCCCCGGTCGGCCCGGACTGCCGCAGTGACACCGGGAGCCGGCCCAGCCGGCCGGGCCAGCCGTCACCTTCCAGGGCGCCGGTCAGCAGGTCGTACATGGGGTCGAGCGAACGGCCGACGAAGCAGAGGTCGGCGGCCCGCGAGCGGGCCAGCACCCTGCCGGTGCACACGACGAGTTCGGGCAGGTGCCACAGCCGGGCCGGTCCCGTATCGTCGCCAAGCGCGCCGAGCCGGTCCGGCGCGGCGCCTGCGTACGAGGAGAGGGTCCACCGGAACGGCTGTGGCGGGGCGGGCGGAGGTGCGGTCACCCGGCCAGTGCAGCAGGGCGGGCCGGGCGGTTCAACGGAATATCGGCGCGGCGCGGGACGTGGTTCGGACGGGGGAATACGGGCTACGGGCTGCCGGCGGGCTCGGGCGCGAGGATGTCCAGTTCACGCAGCGCGCCCACGCAGATCTCCCGCATCAGCCGCTCGGCCGCGGCCGCGTCCCCTGAGCGGACCGCCTCCGCGACCCGGACGTGCAAGGTGACCGCCTCCGGGTCGGGGGCGGTGAACATCAGATGGTGCTCGGTGCGGCCGGTGAGCACCTCGGCCACCACATCGCCGAGCCGGGCGAACATCTCGTTGCCGGAGGCGGCAAGCACCACCCGGTGGAAGGCGATGTCGTGCACCAGGTACGCGGCCAGGTCGGCGGCCCGTCCGGCGGCGGCCATCTCGGCGGCGAGCACGGTGAGTTCACGGCACTGTGCGGGTGAGGCGGCACCGGCCGCGAGCCCGGCGGCCACCGGCTCCACCGCGGTGCGCAGGGTGGTGAGCGAGCGCAGCTGCCGGGGCCGGTCGGCGCCCGCCAGCCGCCAGCGGATCACCGCGGGGTCGAAGACGTTCCACTCCTCGGTCCTGCGTACGGTGACGCCGACCCGGCGGCGGGACTCCACCAGTTGCATGGCCTCCAGCACCCGGACCGCCTCGCGCACGACCGTGCGGGAGACGCCGTACCGCGACTCCAGTTCGTCGATCCGCAGCACGGTCCCGGGCGGGTGCGCGCCGGAGGCGATGGCCGGGCCGAGTTCGGCGAGCACACGGGAGTGCAGGCCACCGGTTTCGGCTGATTCCTGAGGCATGCCCCCAGCGTAGAGGTCGACCCTTTGTCTCCCCCGGCGGCACTCACGTATGACTTTTAGATCACACCATCTTGAATAAGTAGTACCTATTGGTGTTCAGTGGTCGGCGCATCCCCGGGTACACGCCCCGGCAACTCCCGTGGCACCACCCGACAACCCGCTTGCACAAGGAGGTACGAGCGCGATGGCCGACCCGTCCGCACGGCTGCCCGTGATCGTCGTGATGGGCGTCTCCGGTTCCGGCAAGTCCACGGTGGGCGGGCTGCTCGCGGAGCGGCTCGGCGTGCCCTACGCCGAGGCCGACGACTTCCACCCCCCGGCCAACATCGCGAAGATGTCGGCCGGCCACCCGCTGGACGACACCGACCGCGCGCCCTGGCTGGACGCCATCGCCGACTGGATCGTCGCCCGCGGCGACCGGGGCGGAGTGGTCAGCTGCTCGGCGCTGCGCCGCCGTTACCGCGACCGGCTGCGCCGGGACACCCCGCACCTCTTCTTCCTGCACCTGGACGGCTCCCACCGGTTGATCGCCGACCGGGTGGCCGCCCGGATGCAGCACTTCATGCCGTCCGGACTGCTGGAGTCCCAGTTCGCGACGCTGGAGCCGCTGCAGCCCGACGAGGCCGGCGCGGTGGTCTCCATCGACGGCGGGCCGCAGCAGATCACCGAACGCGCCCTGGCCGCCCTCCCCCACTAGGGCACTCACTGTCACCCGCCCCTGTCCGTCTCTGCCCGCCCCCTCCCCCCTGGAGCACACCGTGTCCGCACTCAGTGCCGAGCTGCTGGCCGCCGACCCGCCGCTGATAGCCGACGCCGGGAACACCCGGCTCGCGCTGGCCGCGCTGGCCGGCATCGCCGTCATCGTCCTGCTGATCACCCGCTGGAAGATGCACGCCTTCCTGGCCCTCACCATCGGCTCGGGGGTGCTCGGCACGGTCGCGGGCGCGCCGCTGGCCAAGACCATCACCAGCTACTCCACGGGCCTGGGTTCGACGGTGGCGAGCGTCGGTACCCTGATCGCGCTCGGCGCGATCCTCGGCAAACTGCTCGCCGACTCCGGCGGCGCCGACCAGATCGTCGACACGATCCTGGCCCGTACCAGCGAGAAGCGGCTGCCGTGGGCGATGGCCCTGATCGCCGGTCTGGTCGGGCTGCCGCTCTTCTTCGAGATCGGCCTGGTGATGCTGATCCCGGTGGTGCTGCTGGTCGCCAAGCGCAGCGGCCAGTCGGTGATCCGGCTCGGCATCCCGGCGCTGGCCGGTTTGTCGGTGATGCACGGTCTGGTCCCGCCGCACCCGGGGCCGCTGGCCGCGATCGGCGCGATCCACGCCGACATCGGCATCACCCTCGCGCTCGGCGTACTGGTGGCGCTGCCCACGCTGGCCATCGCCGGGCCGCTCTTCGGCCGGATCGCGGACCGCTGGGTCGATGTGGAGCCGCCCGAGCGGATGACGCCGGCCCGCGCCTCGGACGACCTGGAGCACCGGCCGAGCTTCGCGGCCACCGCCTGCACGATGCTGCTGCCGGTGGTGTTGATGCTCTCCAAGGCACTGGTCGACGTGACCGTGGACGACGAACACAGCCTCGTCTACCGGATCTTCGATGTGATCGGCACCCCGCTGGTGGCGCTGCTCGCCGCGGTCGTGGTGGCGATGTTCACCCTCGGGCGGGCCGCGGGGTTCACCAAGGAGCGGATCTCCTCGACGGTGGACGCCTCGCTCGGTCCGATCGCCGGCATCCTGCTGATCGTCGGTGCGGGCGGCGGCTTCAAGCAGACGCTGATCGACTGCGGGGTCGGGCAGATGATCCTCGACTGGTCGAAGGACTGGCACATCTCGGCGCTGCTGCTGGCCTGGCTGATCGCGGTGCTGATCCGGGTGGCGACGGGTTCCGCGACGGTGGCCATCATCTCGGCGGCCGGCCTGGTGGCTCCGCTGGCCGAGGGCATGTCCTCCACCCACACCGCGCTGCTGGTGCTCTCCGTCGGCGCCGGGTCGCTCTTCTTCTCGCACGTCAACGACGCCGGCTTCTGGCTGGTGAAGGAGTACTTCGGGATGGACGTCCCGCAGACGCTCAAGACGTGGTCGGTGATGGAGACGGTGATCTCGGTGGTGTCGCTGGGCTTTGTGATGCTGCTGTCGATCTGGTTGTAGCGCGCGGACGCGACGGCGGGGGTGGTCCGGACTCTTGTCACCACCCACGCCGTCGTCGTGGCGCCGGGGCGCCGGTCACCAGCGCGGCACCGCGGGCGTACGCCAGTCCGGATCGGCCTCGCGCATCGCGGCGGCGTCGTCGCGGTCGCGCAGGGTGCCGTCGTCGTCCAGCCAGCGCCGGTGCAGGGCGGCCAGCGCGTCCCGGTCGAGTTCGACACCGAGGCCGGGCCGGTCGCAGACGGTGAGCCGGCCGCCGGTGAAGACGTGCCGTTCGGTGATGACGTCCTCGGTCTGCCAGGGGTAGTGCGTGTCGCAGGCGTAGTCGAGGTTGGGCACGGTGGCCGCGACATGGGTCATGGCGGCCAGGCTGATGCCGAGGTGGGTGTTGGAGTGCATGGACAGCCCCACCCCGAAGGTGCGGCAGATGGCCGCGAGCTGCTGGGTGTTGCGCAGGCCGCCCCAGTAGTGGTGGTCGCAGAGCAGCACCTGGACCGCCTTGCGGGTGAACGCCTCCTCGATCTCCTGGAAGGTGGTCACGCACATGTTGGTGGCCAGCGGTACGCCGGTGGCGGCGGCGACCCGCGCCATGCCGTCGGTGCCGCCGGCCGGGTCCTCCAGATACTCCAGCACGTCGCCGAGTTCGCGGGCGACGGCCAGTGAGGTCTCCACCGACCAGGCGCCGTTGGGGTCGAGCCGCAGCGGCTGCCCGGGGAACGCCTCGGCCAGCGCCCGGATGGCGGCGATCTCCTCCTCGGGCGGGAAGACGCCGCCCTTGAGCTTGAAGGAGCCGAAACCGTACAGAGCGGCGAACCGGCGGGCCTGGGCGACCACACCTCCGGGGTCGAGGGCGGCGCCCCAGTCGTCGCTCTCGCCCCGGCCCTGGGGGTGGGCGGCGAGCCGGTAGAAGAGGTAGGCGCTGTAGTCGACGGTGTCGCGGACCTTGCCGCCGAGCAGGGCGTGCACCGGCAGGCCGAGCGCCTTGCCGAGCGCGTCCAGGCAGGCCACCTCGAAGCCGGAGATGACCGACAGCCGCAGCTTGTCGGCGGTCTGCACCCCGCGCAGGCCGCCGGCCGCCGTGGAGTCGGAGGTGCCGGCGGGCTCACCGCAGACCTGCTCGGCGAGGGTGAACAGGCCGTTCAGGTCGCTGGTCCGGTGGCCGGGGAGCGCCTTGGCCAGCGGCGCGGCGAGGTCGAGATAGCGCGTGTCCCCGTAGGTCTCGCCGACCCCGGTCGTACCGTCGGCGGTGACCACCTCGATGATGAGCCGGGGGGTGTACGGCTGGTGGAGGCCCTGGGTGTTGAGCAGCGGCGGGTCGGTGATGAGGATGGGGGTCAGCCGTACTTCGGCGACCGTGAGTGCCGGGGAATCGACCGCTGTCTGCATATGTGAATTACGTTCACCCATAAGACCTGACCTTAGGCGGAGCGGGGCGCGGCAGTCAATCGTCCCGCCCCGCCGCCCGGCCGGAGCTGGACGACATACCGACCAGTCGGTATGATACCTGCGCCGGCCATCCACCCGACGAGGAGACCCCAACGCATGAGCGGAACCGACAACCCCCCGGGCCTGGACCTCGGCCGGCTGCGGAGCCACCTCGACCGGGAGCTGCCCGGCCTGGTGACCGGCGACCTGCGGGCCGGGCTCGTGGAGGGCGGCCGGTCCAACCTCACCTACCGGGTCACCGACGGCGCCGGCACCTGGGTGGTGCGCCGGCCGCCGCTCGGCCATGTGCTGGCCACCGCGCACGACATGACCCGCGAGCACCGGGTGATCAGCGCGCTCGCCGGGACGCCGGTACCGGTGCCCGGCACGGTCCTGCTCTGCGAGGACCCGGAGGTGATCGGCGCTCCCTTCTACGTGATGGAGTTCGTGCCCGGCACCCCGTACCGCGACGAGCGGCAGCTGCGGGCGATCGGGCCGGAACGGACCAGGGCGGCCGTGCTCACCCTGGTCGACACGCTGGTCGACCTGCACGCGGTGGACCCCGCCGCGGTGGGTCTGGCCGGCTTCGGACGACCCGAGGGGTTCCTCGACCGACAGCTGCGGCGCTGGGGCAAGCAGCTCGACGCCTCCCGCAGCCGTGACCTGCCCGGGGTGGACGAACTCCACGCGGGGCTCGGAGCCGCGCTGCCCGCCTCCCCCGCGGCGTCCGTCGTGCACGGCGACTACCGGCTGGACAACGTCCTCATCGACGACACCGGGCGGCTGACCGCCGTACTGGACTGGGAGATGTCCACCCTCGGCGACCCGCTCACCGACCTCGGCCTGCTGGTGATGTACGGCGAGCTGCGGGCCGACGACAGCGCCGACGACAGCTCTGACGACAGCTCTGACGCCGCGGAAGCCGCCGGCGCACCCGGTGACACGGCCGGCGCCGGCGCCGGCACCGGCGTCAGCGCTGCCGCCGGCGCGGACGTCAGCGTGCCCGCGCCCACCATCGGCGGCGCGCCCGGCCACCCCGCCACCGGTGAGATCGTCGAGCGGTACGCACAGCGCTCCGGCCGCGACGTGTCGGCGATCGACTGGTACGTCGCCTTCGCCTACTTCAAGGTCGCCGTGATCCTCGAAGGCATCCACTACCGCTGGACGCTGGGCCAGACGCTCGGCGCCGGCTTCGACCGGATCGGCGGCCTCGTCCCCGGCTTCATCGACCGCGGTCTGCACACCCTCCGGCAGAGGTAAGTCCGGCCCACCACAAGCGAGGACTGAAACTCCATGGATTTCGCCCACGACACCCGAACCGAGGAACTCATCGCCCGGCTGGGCGCCTTCATCGACGAGCATGTGTATCCCGCCGAGGCCGAATTCACCCGGCAGCGCGAGGAGATCACCGGCGAGGACCGCTGGTCCGCGCCGCCGGTGGTCCAGCGGCTCAAGGCCGAGGCCAGGCGGCAGGGCCTGTGGAATCTCTTCCTGCCCGGCGAGCACGGCGCCGGGCTGACCAATCTGCAGTACGCGCCGCTGGCCGAACTCAGCGGCCGCAGCCCCTACTTGGTGCCGCCGGCGCTCAACTGCGCGGCGCCCGACACCGGCAATATGGAGGTGCTCGCCGAGTTCGGCACCCCCGAGCAGCGCAAGGAGTGGCTGGAGCCGCTGCTGGCCGGCGAGATCAGGTCCGCGTTCGCGATGACCGAGCCGGACGTGGCCTCCTCCGACGCGACCAACATCGAGACGCTGATCCGGCGCGACGGCGACTCCTACGTCATCAGCGGCCGCAAGTGGTTCATCTCCGGGGCGATGAACCCGGACTGCCGGATCCTCATCGTGATGGGCAAGACCGACCCGCTGGCCGAGCGGCACCGCCAGCAGAGCCAGATCCTGGTGCCGCGCGACACCCCCGGGGTCGAAGTACGGCGTGGCATGCGGGTGTTCGGCTTCGACGACGCGGACCACGGCGGCCACGCCGAAGTGGTCTTCCACGACGTCCGGGTGCCGGTGGAGAACATCATCGGCGAGGAGGGCGGCGGCTTCGCCATCGCCCAGGCCCGGCTCGGGCCCGGCCGGATCCACCACTGCATGCGGCTGATCGGTATGGCGGAGCGGGCACTTGAGCTGATGTGCCGCCGGGCCGCCTCCCGTACCGCCTTCGGCAAGCCGCTCGCCGCGCAGGGCGTGGTCCAGGAGTGGATCGCCGAAGCACGCGTCGAGATCGAGCAGTTGCGGCTGCTCGTGCTCAAGACGGCCTGGCTGATGGACACCGTCGGCAATCAGGGCGCGCACACCGAGATCCAGGCGATCAAGATCGCCACCCCGGCGACCGTGCAGCGGATCGTCGACCGCGCCATCCAGGCGCATGGTGCGGGCGGCGTCAGCCAGGACTTCCCCCTCGCCCACCTCTGGGCCGCGGCCCGCTCCCTGCGCCTGGCCGACGGCCCTGACGAGGTACACAAGCGCTCGCTGGCCCGCCGCGAACTGAGGAAGTACGCCTCGTGACACCGCACTGCGGGAAGCCGGGCAACGCGCCCGCCCGGTCCGAATCCGCGTGCTGAGCGGTCCGTCCCGCGCCCCCGGCGGCGCGGGACGGACCGGGGTCAGGGGACGATCACCAGACGGCCGACCGTACTGCCGTCGGCGACCCGCTGGACCGCGTCGGAGGCGGCGGCGAGCGGAAGCCGCTCGCTGACGAACGGCCTCACCACGCCCTCGGCGGCCAGCCGGGTGAGTTCGTCGTGCGCCTGGCGGACGGCGACCGGGTCGTGGGTGTTGTACAGGCCCCAGTGCAGGCCCAGGATCGCGTAGTTCTTGACCAGGGCGTGGTTGAGCCCGGGAGCCGGGACCGTGCCGCTGGTGAAGCCGACGATCACGATGCGGCCCTCGAACGCGACGCACTTCGTGGAGCGGGTGTACGCCTCGCCGCCCACCGGGTCGTAGACGACGTTCGCGCCGCGGCCGGCGGTGGCCTCCTTGACGACGGCCACGAAGTCCTCGCTCCTGCGGTCCACCACGATGTCCGCGCCGAGGTCCCGTGCCGCCTTCACCTTCTCCGGGCCGCCGACGACGCCGATCACCGTGGCGCCCGCGGCCTTGCCCAGCTGGACCGCGGCGCTGCCCACGCCGCCCGCGGCGGCGTGCACCAGCAGCGTCTCACCGGGCCGCAGCGCGGCCCTGCGGTGCAGCCCGAACCAGCCGGTCTGGTAGCCGATGTGCAGCGCGGCGGCCTCCGCGTCGTCCAGCGCCTCCGGCGCGGGCAGCACCCCGTCCGCGGTGACCAGCGCGTACTCCGCGAAGGCCCCGCCGGGCAGCAGCGCCGGGGAGATCACCCGGGCTCCGGGCTCCAGGGTGACCCCCTCGCCGAGCCCGACCACCTCACCGCACAGCTCGACGCCGGGGGTGAACGGCAGCGGTGGCTTGATCTGGTAGTCGCCGCGGCAGAGCATCGCGTCGGGGAAGTTGACGTTCGCGGCCAGCACCCGGACCAGCGCTTCGCCCGGGCCGGGTACGGGCGTCGGCACCTCGTCGAGGCGCATCGCCTCGCGCGGCTGCCCGGTCTCGTGCACGCGCCATGCCTTCACGTCGCAGCTCCCAGCGGGTCAGGGCTGCCGCACCGAGTGCAGCAGCAGGTCGGAGAATTCGGCGGCGACCGCGTCCGCGGGGAGCGGGCCGTCCGCGTGGTACCAGGTGCCGAGGTGGTGCACCGAGCCGAAGAAGAAGTCGACCACCAGGTCGGGGTGGAGGTCGGGCCGGAAGTACCCGTCGCGCTGCCCCTCCTCGATCAGGGCCCGGAACCGCTCGTGGTAGCGGCGGCGTTCGGCCCGTACCTCCTTCTGCTTCTCGGGGGCGAGCTGGTGCATCGAGCGGAAGAAGATCTTGGTGTCGTCCAGGTTCTGGATGCTGGTGACCACCACGTCGGCGGCGGCCTCGGCGAGCCGGTCGCGTACGTCGGTGGTGCGGGCCGCGATCACGTCGAGGCGTTCGGTCTGCAGCCGCAGCACCCGGCCGTAGATCTCGTGCAGCAGATCGTCCTTGGAGCCGAAGTAGTGGTAGAGCGCGCCCTTGGTGACCCCGGCGGCCTCCACGATCTCCTGGACCGAGGTGCGGTCGTAGCCGCGTTCGGCGAAGAGCCGGGTGGCCTCGGCGAGCAGCCGCTCGGGGACCGCGGCGCCGGTGCCCGTGCCGTCGTTGCTGGTGCTGCGTGCCATCGCGTGCCCTCTCTGCGTACCCACCCGGCCGGCCCTGTCCGCGTCCGGCGGGCGACCGGCGTTCCGACCGGTATGGACCCTATCCGGCCATGGTCTTCAGTTCGCGCCGCAGGATCTTCCCGGTCGCGGTCTTCGGCAGTTCGCGAAGGACGTCGACCTCCCGCGGGTACTTGTAGGCGGCCAGCCGTTCCTTGCAGTAGGCGATGAGCTCGGCGGGACCCGCGGCCGTGCCGGGCCGCAGGCTGACGTACGCCTTGACGCTCTCGCCGCGGTAGGCGTCGGGCACTCCGACCACCGCGGCCTCGCGGACCGCGGGGTGGGTGTAGAGGACGTCCTCGACCTCCCGCGGCCAGACCTTGAAGCCCGACGCGTTGATCATGTCCTTCTTGCGGTCGACGACGTAGAGCCAGCCGTCCTCGTCCATGAAGCCGATGTCGCCGGTGAGCAGTTCGCCGCCGGGGAGCGCCGCCGCCGACTCCTCCGGGCGGTTCCAGTAGCCGGGTACGACCATCGGCCCGCTGACGGCTATCTCGCCGGTTTCCCCGAAGGGCACCTCGGCGCCGGTGTCGTCGAGGATCCGGAGCATGGTGCCGGGCCCGGGGACTCCTACCGCGAGGGTGCCCGACGCCGGGTCGACCGGGGCCTCGGCGCCGGGCGGCACGCTGGCGCAGGGCGCGGTGCACTCGGTGAGGCCGTAGCCGTTGGCCAGGTAGAGGCCGCCGGACCGCGCCCGGAAGGACTCCACGACGGCGGGCGGCAGCGGGGCGCCGCCGGACGAGATCAGCCGGAAGGACGAGAAGTCCGCGGCGCTCGCGTCCGGCCGGGCCAGCAGCGCCATGAACGCGGTGGACGGACCGACGGTGTACGCCGGCCGGTGCTCGCGGAAGGCGTCGAGCACCACGCCGGGCTCGAAGCGGTAGGCGAGCACCAGGGTGTGGCCGGCGGCCAGGGCGGCGGACAGCTGGCAGACCATGCCGGTGATGTGGAAGAGCGGGGCGAGCGCGAAGACCACGGCGTCGGCGGGCAGCCCCTGGATCCGTACCTGCCGGTGGGCGTTGAAGGAGATGTTGCCGTGTGTGTTGACGGCGCCCTTGGGCTGCCCGCTGGTGCCGGAGGTGTAGCTGATCAGCGCGGTCTGCGCCGCCTGCGGCAGGGCGACGTCGGGACGCGGTCCGGCGGCGGCGCGGGCGGCGGCCAGCACGTCGGCCGCGTCGTCGGCGGGCTGCGGTGCGCCGCCGAGCACCCGGGGGTCGTTCCTGGTCTGCAGGTCGCGTTCGTTCGCGGTCAGCGCGATCCGTACCGGCGAGCCGGCGACGGTGGCACGGACGTACCCCTGCCAGGCGTGCTCGGAGCAGACGATCGCGGTGACCTGGGCGTCGGAGAGGATGTGCGCCAGCTCGCCCCGCTTGTACATCGGGTTGACCGGGACGACGGATCCGCCGGCCTTCCAGGCGGCCAGCAGGGCCACCACGAACTGCGGCACGTTCTGCAGCATGACTGCCAGCCGGTCGCCGGGCGCGAAGCCGCGGTCGGCGAGGTGGCGTGCGAGGCCGTCGGAGAGGGCGTCGAGTTCGCCGTAGCTCAGCGAGCCGTCGAAGTACGCCAGGGCCCGGTGGCCGGGATCGCGTTCGGCCGCGGCCAGGAAGCTGTGCAGCACCGACGGCGGGTGCTCGACGTCTTCCCGCTGCTCGGCGGTGAAGTGCTTGAGCCAGGGCCGGTCGGCGTAGCGCATCATGCCGGGTCCCCTCCCTGCCGGTGGCCGGCCGCCTCCCGCTGGAGGTGCTCGTAGCCGCGCTGGAGCTTGTTCATGCCGCCGAGCCAGCGCTCGGGTTCGGCGGCGCGGGCCGCGTAGAACCCGGCGACCTCCGGGTGCGGCAGGATCAGGAACCGCTCGGCGGCGATCCCGTCGAGCACCGCCTGCGCCACGTCCTCGGGTTCGATGGCGTTCGGCGCGAGCACCAGCTCCCCGGCGACGCCGGAGGAGCGGAGCATCTCGGTACGCACCCCCTGCGGGCAGACCGCGTGCACATGGATGCCGCGGTGCCGGTAGGTGAGCGACAGCCATTCGGCGAAGGCGAGGGCGCCGTGCTTGGTGACGGAGTACGGGGCCGCGCCGATCATGGTCAGCAGTCCGGCGGCCGAGACGGTGGAGACGAAGCGGCCCTCGCCGCGCTCCAGCCACTGCGGCAGCAGCGCCCGGGCGGCGCGGACGTGGCTCATCACATTGACGTCCCAGGCCAGCTCCCAGGCCGCGTCGTCGGCCTCGGGGCCGCCGCCGGTGCCGACGCCGGCGTTGGCGCAGAAGACGTCGATGCCGCCGCCGAGCGCGGTCCTGGCGGCGGGCACCACCGTGGAGGCGTCGCCGGGCACGGCCGCGCCGCCGATCTCGGCGGCGACCTTGCGGGCGGCGTCGGCGTCGAGGTCGTTGACGGCCACCCGGGCGCCCTCGGCGGCGAATCTGCGGGCGAGGGCGGTCCCGATGCCGCCACCCGCTCCGGTGACGACCACCCGGGCGTCGCGCAGCACTTCCACGACCACGACGTGTCTCCTTCGGCTCGGCGCTTCCTCTCGCATACTAAGCGGTCGGTCATCCGATGCGGAAGAGCCGTGGCCGGTGGCGTGGCGCGCCGCGGGCCGGGTCCCGCGCGGTGCGGAACCCGGCCCGCGGGCCGTGCAGGGGAGCGGTCAGCGGTGCGCGGGGAACTCCACCACCTGCTGGTAGGTGGGGCGGTTCTGCCAGGAGATCCGGTCGTCCGTGATGCCGCCGAGCGGCCGCTGGACGATCGAGTCGGCACACCACTGGTCACCGGCCGAGCAGCCGTCGTCGCCCGGGTAGACGGTGGTCGCCGGGACGGCCGCCGCCTGCTTCAGCGTGGCGAGCAGCGTGTCGCGGCAGGCGGAGAGCACGCCGCCGCCGCAGAACGCGGCGCCGAGCGGCCCCTGGACGTTCTCGCCGAGCACCGAGCGCAGGTCCTTGTCGGCGTACGACCACCAGCCGTACTGGAAGGAACTGCCGGCGTGCGCACCGGTCGGACCGTGGCCGGCGGACGGCGCCTCGTCGATGGTGAGGCCGGCCGCCAGCGCGTCGTACAGCTCGCTGCCCAGCCCCGGCTGGAACTCGCCCTGGATCAGCAGCGGCCACCAGGCGTCCATCACCCGCACCGCGTCGGCGTTGGCGTAGGTGTGCGAACCGGCCGACGCGGCACGGCGTTTGGCGCCCGCGGTCAGCCAGGCGGTCAACTGCTGGACCGCGGTGGCCTCCTGGGGATCGGTGACCGGTGCGGAGTTGATCACCCGGAGCAGTTCGGGCAGCACGTCCTCACCGCGCAGGTCGGTGAGCGCGGCGTCCTCCATCGCCCTGGCGAGCGACGCCCGGGTCACCCCGCCCGCCTGGACCAGCGCCTTCACCCGGTCGTCCAGCAGGTCGGCGCGGTGCACCGAGCCGTTGCCGAAGGTCGCCGAGGTGTAGCCGGGGGCCTGCTTGTTGTTCCAGGAGACGTAGTAATCCTGGTCGACGGACTGCGGGTGCTGGGCGGGCGGGGTGTAGTCGGCGGTGTTGGCGTCCGGGTCCCAGCCCCGCCAGTCGTACGCTGCCCGCGCCCACACCGGGAAGGAGGGGTCGACGCCGGCCGCCCGCACCGGGTTGGTGCCGCTGTTGTAGTAGGCGGTCTGCCGGGAGTCGGCGTAGAACCAGTTGAAGGTGTAGTTGATGTCCCGCGTCGCCAGCTGGAAGGAGGCGGCGTCGTGGACGAAGCCCGGGTCGTTCAGCTCCTGGAAGCCGATGATGGAGTCGGCCTCGTGCCGGTAGGAGCTGCGCAACTGGGTGTATGCGACGGGTTTGCCGCCGACCGTGGCCCGGTACTCCACCGGCCCGTAGGCGGTCCGCCACACCTGCATCCGGTAGGAGCCGGCCGCGGTGGAGTCGGCGACCGTCGGCGACCAGGAGTTGGTGCGCTCCAGTTTCTCCATGGGGACGCAACTGCCGTGGAAGAGGTAGTGGTTGGCGTCCTGGCAGAGCTCCACCGCGTAGGTGTCGGTGACGTCCTGCGAGGCGGAGGTGGCGCTCCACGCGTAGTCCTGGCCGCGGCCGAGCTCCACGTACATGCCCAGGCCCGCGAAGGAGGCGCCGCGGGCGCTGATGCCGGGGCCCTGCAGCTCCTGGAGCATCAGCAGCTGCGGCGCGAAGTAGCCGGTCTGCGGGCCGAAGACGGCGACCGGGTGGCCGCTCGCGGTGTGCGCGCCGCTGACCACCAGGGCGTTGGACATGCCTTTCTTCGGGCTGTCCAGCAGATTGCCCGGCAGCACGCCGGGGCTCTTGGTGGTGGCCTGGGTGGCGCCGCCGGTCGCGTCGTAGACCAGCGGTTCCGCCACCACCGACCCGGGGTCGGGCAGCGCCTCACCCTGCGGGTCGGCCGGCTTGCCCGCGTACGGGAAGCTGGTGCCGTCGTGCACGGTCGCGGTGGCCTCCGGGTCGTCGCGTTCGCGGAACGACTCCCAGATCCGGGTGCCCTGCTCCACGCCGTACTTCTGCTGCGCGTCCAGCAGCGACAGCGCCGACTGCACCTCTCCCCCGCCGCCGGTGCCGAAGAGCGCGCCGACCACCGAGGCGAGCGCGATCAGGTCGGTGAGCTGGAACGGGTCGATGGTCCCGGCGTTGGTGATCGCGTCCACATGCCCGGTGAGCACGTACTCGCCGGGGAAGTAACGCCCGTTCTTCGAGGCGGTGATGTAGGCGTTGATGCCGTCGATGTACGACTGGGCGTCGGCGAGTGCCTGCCGGCCGCGCGGGCCGCTGTTGTCGGCCAGCCAGTCCACCTGGGCCTGCAGATCGGCCTCGGTGTACGGCGCCTGCCGCCAGAACTCCTGCTCCAGGCCGCGGTTGGCCGCGGCCCCGCCGGCGAAGGACGACAACTCGCCACGGCCCACGTGCCGGAAGAGGTCCATCAGCCACAACCGGTCCTGCGCCGCGGCGTATCCGGCGCCGAACTCGGTGCCGGCGCGGGTGGTGCCCTTGATGTGCGGGACACCGGTCTTCTTGTCCCGGGTGATGGTCACGTCCGGGCGCGGGCTGGTCACCGAGGCGACCTGGCCCGAAGGCACCCCGAACGAGGCGTCGTTGAAGAAGGTGGTGATGGTCGCGTCGGTGAGGTTCTGGTAGCCGTCCGCGAGGGAGGAGTACGGGCCGAGCTGGTCCATGGTGTGCGCGGGCCGGGTGCCGAGCACCTTGTTCGCCAGGATGTCGGCGAGGGTGGCGTTGCCGTTCTCGCCCGGCGGCAGGATGTCGGCGCACTGCTGGGCGCAGTAGTCGGTGCCGGGGTCCGCGGCGAGCGCCGGGGGCAGCGGGGCCACCAAAGTGGCGGCGAGGGCGAGGAGGGCGGCGGCGGTCGCCGATCTCAGAATGCGGGACCTGCTGTGCCTGCCGATCCGTTGTGGGGTCCGTAGCGGCATGTCTGCTCCTTCCGGGTACCGGTGCGCCGGAGGTTACTGCCGGTACATCGACCCCGGAAGATGAACATACGTCATGTTTTTCCGGCGGACGGGATTTCTTCAGCGGCGTGCGCGGCCCCGGCCGGCCGGCTCGTGTGCCGGCGTCCGGACTGTGCGCCGGCGTCCGGGCCGGCTTCAGCGGCGTGCGGGCCGCAGCACGAAGACGCCCCAGCCGAAGTACCGCCTGGCCCAGGTCAGATGGGTCCGCCGGGAGTGCTCCAGGAAGACCCGCATGTCGGCCGCGTCCGGGTGGTCCCGCGGGGTCTCGCGCAGCCACCGGTCGATGGTGAACCACTGGCCCGCCGCGTACCGGTCCCAGCTGTCCCCGTCGGCCAGCACCATCTCGACCAGTTCCATCCCGGCCGCCTCGATCCGGTCCAGCGTCCCGGCCAGCGAGGTGAAGTCGTCGGGTTCCGCCTCGACCGCCTCCAGCGCCTCCTCGGGCGGCGGCTCGGTCCAGTACGGTTCGCCGATCAGCATCAGCCCGCCCGGCCGCATCGCCGGCCGCAGCAGTTCGACCGTCCCGGCGAAACCGCCGCCGATCCAGGTGGCGCCGATGCAGGACACCACGTCGAAGGCGCCCTCCTCGGCCCGGTACGCGCCCGCGTCCCCGCGTTCGAAGGTCACCCGGCCGGCCACGCCGAGCTCCGCGGCCCGGGCCTCGGCTGCCGCCAGGAACGTCCGGCTCAGGTCCACCCCGACCCCGCCGGTCCCCCACCGCTGCGCCCACCGGCTCAGCATCTCCCCCTTCCCGCACGCCAGATCGAGCTGACGCTGCCCCTCCTGGAGCCGGCAGATCTCACCGAGGAGCATCAGCTTCTCCTCGGTGTACGGGTTGAGGATGCGATGGCCGGATTCGGCGATCTCGTGGTGGCGCAGGCTCATGCGGTTCCCTCACGGGGCGGGGCGGGGCGGCGGACCCGGTGTGCCGGCTGCCCTGGAGTCAGGGCTTCGGGCTTCGGGCTTCGGGCTTCGGGCTTCGGGCTTCGGGCTTCGGGCTTCGGGCTTCGGGCTTCGGGCTTCGGGCTTCGGGCTTCGGGCTTCGGGCTTCGGGCTTCGGGCTTCGGGCTTCGGGGCATGCTGCCCGATCGGCCGGGCGGCGTGCCACTCGAATACAGCGGGCGCCGGGCCGGCCGCGCCCGGCGCCCGGCGATCAGGGCCCGCACCCGGCGTCGGGGCGCCGCTCACCCGGCTGGAGCAACCCGTGGCGCCACGCCCGCGACTCGCCGTCGGCGGTGCGTCCCGAGGTATGGCCGTTACCCGACGGTAGTGCGAGGATCGCGCCGAGTGGCGGGAATCCGGCGAAGGGACGGCCATGGGCGAGTTGCACGATCTGACGGCGGTGGAGCAGGCGGCCGCGATCCGGGACGGCTCCCTCTCACCGGTCGAAGTGACCGAGCACTACCTGGCCAGGATCGAACGGCTGGACGCGACGCTGGGCGCCTTCATCACCCGGACGCCGGAGATCGCCCGCAAGCAGGCCGCCGAGGCCGAGACGGTGGCGCGAGCCGCCCGCCGCGAGGGCCGCGGCCTGCCCGCGCTCTACGGTGTGCCGGTCCCGGTCAAGGACCTCAACTTCGTCGCGGGCGTGCGCTGCACGCTGGGCAGCGCGGCCTACGCCGAGCACGTGCCGGACGTGGACGACCACGTGGTGACCCGGCTGCGCGATGCCGGCACGATCCTGCTCGGCAAGACCAACACCCCCGAGTTCGGTCTGCCCTGCTACACCGAGAACCGGCTGGCACCGCCCGCCCGCACCCCGTGGGACCTCACCCTTTCGGCGGGTGGCTCCAGCGGCGGAGCCGCGGCGGCGGTGGCGGGCGGGCTCGCGCCGGTCGCGCAGGGCAGCGACGGCGGCGGCTCGATCCGTATCCCGGCCTCCGTGTGCGGCCTGTTCGGGATCAAGCCGAGCCGGGGCCGGGTCAGCGGCGGGCCGGTCCAGCACGATGTCAGCGGGCTGAGCACCTCGGGGCCGATCGCCCGTACGGTCGCCGACGCGGCGACGCTGCTCGACGTCCTGGCCGGCCCGATGCCGGGCCTGCCGTACGGCGCGCCCTCGCTGCCGCCCGGCGAGTCCTTCGCCTCGTACGCGGGCCGCGACCCGGGCCGGCTGCGGGTGGTGGCGCTGCCCGATCCGCCGGTGCCCGGCGTGGAACTGCACCCCGACTGCCGGGCGGCGCACGACGCGGCCGTCGCGCTGCTGCGGGACCTCGGGCACGAGGTGGACGAACTGGCCCTGCCGGTGGACGAATCGGTGAAGACCGCGTTCGAGACGGTGTGGGCGGTGATGGCCACGGTCTATCCGGTGGCCCCGCACGACGAGGCGTCCCTGATGCCGCTGACCCGTCATCTGCGGTCGGCCGGGGCCGGTGTGAGCGGTCCGGCCTTCGCCTCGGCGCTCTACGGTTTCCGGGCGCTGGGCCAGCTGATCGCGGACGCGCTGCTGTCGGCGTACGACGTGATCCTCACCCCGACGCTCGCCAAGCCGCCGGCGGCGGTCGGGGGTTTGCGCGACGAGGCGGACCCGGCGGCCGAGTTCGCGGGTCTGGCGCACTTCACGCCGTACACCCCGCTCTACAACGCGACCGGCCAGCCGGCCGTCAGCGTACCGCTGCACTGGACGGCGGACGGCCTGCCGATCGGGGTGATGCTGGGCGGGCGGTACGGGGACGACGCGACGCTGATCTCCCTGTCGGCGCAGCTGGAGGCGGCGCGGCCGTGGGCGGGGCGGCGGCCGGAGGTGTGGGCGACGGCCGGAGGTGTGGGCGGCGGACATTGACACCTGAGGCCGCCCGAACCATGCTGAGCAAGCGCTTGGTAACCCGTATTCAGGAGGTCCCCGCCGTGCCGCAGCAGCCCCGCGTCTTCTCCTCGCCCGACGACCTGCGTGCCGCCGTCGGCGAACAGCTCGGCTGGACCGACTGGCTGGAGATCGACCAGAAGCGGATCGACGCGTTCGCCGAGGCCACCGGGGACCACCAGTGGATCCACGTCGACCCGCAGAAGGCGGCGGCCGGACCGTTCGGCACCACGATCGCGCACGGTTTCCTCACCCTCTCCCTCATCCCGGCGCTGACCCCGCGGCTCTTCCGGGTCGAGGGCGTGAAGATGGGTGTCAACTACGGCGTGAACAAGGTCCGTTTCCCGGCCCCGGTACCGGTCGGCTCCCGGCTGCGGGGCACCGCCGTGGTGGCCGAGGTGAGTGAGGCCGGCGGCGGCTTTCAGCTGGTCACCCAGGTCACGATCGAGCGCGAAGGCGGCGAGAAGCCGGTGTGCGTGGCGGAGACGGTGGCCCGTTTCTACCGCTGACCGCTCGTGCGCCTGTGCGAGGGCCGGCCGGCCGTTCTCCCGCGCGGGTCTTACGCCGCCGGCCCGGCCTGCCCGTCCGCCTGCCGGACCATCCGCAGCACGAGGTCGGCGTAGAGCGCGCCGACCTCGTCGGGGGTCCGCCGGCCGTTCGGGTTGAACCAGCGGGCGACGTCGATGCAGAGCGACAGCACCGCGAGCGTGGTCCCGGAGACGTCGGGCACGTCGAACTCGCCCGCCGCCACCCCGTCCCCGATGATCGACCGGATCGCGTCCTCGCTCTGCCGGCGCAGCGCCACGATCTCGGTGTAGTGCCCGGGGCTGAGCGCGCCCAGTTCGTACTGCACCACCCGCCCGGTGGTGTGGTGCTCGGCGTGCCAGCGGACGAAGACCCGTACCGCGTGCGCCAGCCGCTCGGCCGCCGTGCCCGCGCCGTCCCTGGCCCCGGCGAGCAGGGCGAGCGAGCGCAGATGGCCCACCTTGCTGATCTGGTAGAGCAGTTCTTCCTTGGTCTTGTAGTGGATGTAGAGCGCCGCCGGGCTCATACCGGCCCGGCCGGCGATGTCGCGGGTGGTGGTGGCGTGGTATCCGCGCTCGGCGAACGCCTCGACGGCGGCGACCACCAGCCGCCGGGCGGCGTCGGGGGTGATGCCCTCCCAGGACCCGCCGTCCGCCCCGGCTCCGGCGTCCGTACCGCCCTGCGCCGCGTCAGCGTCCGCCGTACCGCCGTCCGCCGCACCGCCGTCCGCCGCACCGCCGGACAGCTCGCCGGGAGACTCCTCCTCGGCGGGCGGTTCGCCGCCTGTTGCCGCTTCCGCGCTCATCGCACGTCCTCCCACCTGGTCGCCCGACCCCGGTTCGTTGACAGGGCCACACCCTACCTGGCGGGTGAGCAAGCGCTTAGATGCACGGCGGATGCGTCATGCGATCGGTACCCTCCGCGGCCGGCCGGGACCCGGTCCGCTCAGAAGGCCGACACCCCGGTGAGCGCCCGGCCGATCAGCAGCTTGTGGATCTGGCTGGTGCCCTCGTACAGCGTCATCACCCGCGCGTCGCGCAGCAGCTTGCCGGCCGGGTACTCGTCGATGTACCCGTAACCGCCGAAGACCTGGAGCGCGTTGTTGGCGCAGCGGACCGCCGCCTCGGCGGCGTAGAGCTTCGCGGTCGAGGACTCGGTGGCGAAGGGCAGCCCGCGGTCGATGTGGTCGGCCACCCGCCAGGTGAGCAGCCGGGCGGCGTCCACGTCCACCGCGATGTCGGCGAGCAGTTCCTGGACCAGCTGGCGGCCGGCGATCGGCGCGCCGAACTGTTCACGCTGCCCGGCGTAGGCCACCGCCGCCTCCAGGCACGCCTGGGCGATGCCGACACTGCCGGCCGCGACCGACATCCGCCCCTTGGCGAGCGCCGCCATCGCCACCGAGAAGCCCTTGCCCTCCGGCCCGAGCATCGCGGCGGCCGGGACCCGCACAGCGTCCAGCGCCAGCTCGGCGGTCGCCTGGCCGCGCAGCCCGAGCTTGCCGTGGATCTCCCGGCGGGTCAGCCCGGGCGCGTCGGCGGGGACGAGGAAGGCGCTGATGCCGCGGTGCCCCGGCTCGCCGCCGGTGCGCGCGAAGAGCAGCACCACATCGGCCCAGGTGCCGTTGGTGATGAACATCTTGCTGCCGGTGATCACATACGTGTCGCCGTCACGCTCGGCGCGGGTGGTCAGCCGCGCGGCGTCGGAACCGGTGCCGGGCTCGGTGAGTCCGAAGCAGCCCAGCGCCTGGCCGGAGGTGAGCCGGGGCAGCCACTCCTGCTTCTGCTCCTCGCTCCCCCAGCGCGCTATCGACGTGGCGACCAGCCCGAGGGAGACCGAGACGATGCCGCGGACCGAGGAGTCGCCGCGGCCCAGCTCCTCGGTGACCAGGCAGTACGCCAGATGGTCACCGCCGCAGCCCCCGTACCGCTCCTCGATGGTCAGACCGAGGAAACCGAGCGCGCCGAGCTTCTTCACGATCCCCCGGTCCACGCTCTCCGCCCGGTCCCAGGCAGCCGCGTGGGGGGTGATCTCGCGGTCGGTGAAGTCCCTGGCCAGCGCCTTGACGGCGCTCTGCTCGGCGGACAGCTCAAGATTCACGGGGGACCCCTTCCCGAAACTACCACCGCTAGTTTTCCGGCGGCGGCCTCTACTATGTGCCGCATGGCCCGCCCCCGCAAGCCCCTGCTGAGCCGCGACCGCATCGCACAGGCCGCGCTCGCCCTCATCGACGAGGAGGGGCTCGCCGCCCTGTCCACCCGCCGGCTCGCCGCCGAACTCGGGGTCAGCGGGCCCTCGCTCTACAACCACTTCGCCACCAAGGAGGCGATCCTGGACGCGGCGGCCGACACGGTCGTCGCGCAGGTCGACCTGTCGATGTTCGACGCGCTCGCCGCCCGCGCGGGCGGTGGGCGTGACGGCACCGGGCGGGACTGGCGGGGCGCGCTGCTGGCCTGGGGGCGCTCCTACCGGGCCGCGCTCACCGACCACCCGCACATCGTGCCCTTCCTGGCCACCGGGCCGGGGCTGCGGCCTGCCGGGCTGCGGATGGCCGACGCGGTCTTCGGCGGAATGGTGGAGGCGGGCTGGCCGGCCGCCCAGGCGACCAGGATCGGTGCCCTGATGCGGTACTTCGTGACCGGCTCGGCGCTCGGCTCCTTCGCCGGCGGCTTCGTCGGCGACGCGGCGGCCTACGACCCCGCCGACTACCCCCACCTCGGGCAGGCCCATCTGCTGCCCGGTCACCGTGAGCAGGTCGACCAGGGTGCCTTCGAGACCGGCCTGCGCGCCCTCGTCGACGGGCTGGCGCTCCAATATCAGGAGCTGCGGACGGCCGGCGGCTGACAGGATGTCGGCATGGCCACCTACGGATACGGACTTGTCCAGGTCGACTACCACAAATACGACGGCAGCCTGCACTGGAACCTGCGGATGAGGCGGCTCGGCGAGGACGAACACGGCGTCTGGCTGGGCCTGCCCGCGGGCAGTGTGATGCGCAAGGGGCACAACCCGGAGATCCCGGTCCCCGAAGCCCACGTCCTCCTCTTCCCGCGCGACGCCTGGTGGACCGCCACCTTCAACGCGGCCCCGCGCAGTACCGAGATCTACTGCGACATCACCACCCCTCCTGAATGGCCGTCACCCGGCCGGGTCACCATGGTCGACCTCGATCTCGACGTCCTGCGCAAACGCGGTTCCGACGCCCCGATCCTGGTGGACGAGGACGAGTTCGCCGAGCACCAGGTGCGCTACTCCTATCCGCCGGAGGTGATCACCGCCGCCCTGGCCTCCGCCGACTGGCTGATGACGGCGGTGGCGGCGGGCGGCGGGCCCTTCGGCGGGGCGCACGAGAAGTGGCTGGCGATGGTCTCGGGCGGCTGAGCGGCGGCTCAGAAGACGACCAGGGCCCGGCCGCCCCGCCCGGCGGTCATCGCCTCGAAGGCGGCCGGGATGTCGTCCAGACCTATCCGGTCGGTGACCATGCCCGACAGGTCCAGCCGGCCCTCCCGTACGTGCTCCGCGATGACCGGCAGGTCCTTCACCGGGTCACAGTTGCCGTAGACGCAGCCCGCCAGCGTCCGTCCGAAGTAGAAGAATTCCAGCGCCGAGAAACCCACCTGCTGGTCGTGGCCCCCGATGCCGACCACCGTCGTACGGCCCCCGCGCCGGGTCGCCGACCACGCGGTGCGGATGGTCTCCGCCCGGCCCACGCACTCGATCGCCACGTCGGTCCCGTACCCCCCGGTGAGCTTACGGATCCGCTTGGCGGTGTCCTCCCCCGCCGGCACGAAATCGGTTGCCCCCGCGGCCCGGGCCAGCTCCTCCTTCCCCGGTGCCACGTCCACCGCGACGATCCGCCCGGCGCCGGCGATCCGGGCCGCCTGGAGTACCGCGAGGCCGACCCCGCCGACGCCGAAGACCGCCACCGTCTCGCCTTCGCGGATCCGGGCCGAGTGGTGTACCGCGCCGTATCCGGTGAGCACCGCACAGCCGAGCAGTGCCGCGTCGGCCAACGGCACCCCCGCAGGCAACGGCAGCACCGCCCCCGCGGCCACCACCGTCTCCTCGGCGAACACCGCCGTACCCAGCCCCGGATAGAGCTCGCTGCCGTCCGCCGCCAGCTTCGCGTACGGTGCTGCCGCCGCCGCGCCCGAGTTCGCGCAGAGCCACGGCTCGCCCAGGCCGCAGAAGTGGCAGGAACCGCAGGCGGGCGCCCAGTTGAGCACCACGCCGTCGCCCGGGCGGACATGGGTGACGCCCTCTCCGGCAGCGACCACCGTGCCGGCACCCTCGTGTCCCAGCACCGCCGGCACCGGCTGCCGCAGCGTTCCGTTGGAGAGCGACAGGTCGGAGTGGCAGACCCCGGCCGCCGCGAGCCGTACCCGCACCTGGCCCGGGCCGGGCTCCGGCAACTCGATGTCGGCGACGGTCAGCGGGGCGTTCACGGCGGACAGGACGGCGGCGCGGACCACGGTGTCTCCTCAGCGGTTCATGGACAAGTCGATTGACGGCCGGGGGCGCGGTGGCCTCGGCCCGGCCCGGGGGCGGAGGGGCGGAGAGCGGGCCCGGTCACGGACCCGGTCTCAGAACTGGAGCGACTTGGTCTGGAGGTACTCCGCCAGCCCGTGCGCCCCCAGTTCCCGTCCCACCCCGGACTGCTTGTAACCGCCAAAGGGCGCCAGCGGGTTGAACCGTCCTCCGTTGATGTCCACCTGCCCGGTCTCCATCCGGCGGGCGAAGGCGACGGCCGACTCCTCGTCGGCGCCCCAGACCGCCCCGGCCAGCCCGTACACCGTGCCGTTCGCGATCCGCAGCGCGTCCTCCTCGTCCTCGTACCGGATGAGCACCACCACCGGGCCGAAGATCTCCTCCTGCGCGATGGCCATCTCCGGCCGCACATCGGCGAAGACGGTGGGCCGCACGTAGTACCCAGCGGTCATCCCCTCGGGTGCCTCGGGCCCGCCCGCGACGATCCGGGCGCCCTCCTCCACCCCGCGCCGTATGTATCCCCGCACCCGCTCCCGCTGCTTGGCGCTGACCACCGGGCCGAGCCGCTCGCCCGGCACGTACTTGGCGGCAGCGGCCGCGGCCAGCTCCACGGCCTCCTCGTACCGCGCGGCGTCGACCAGCATCCGGGTCCACGCACTGCACGTCTGGCCGGAGTTGGCGAAGACGTTGGCGACGCCGACATTCACCGCCCGGGCCAGATCGGCGCCCGGCAGGATGACGTTCGCCGACTTGCCGCCGAGTTCGAGCGCCACCCGCTTGACGGCGCCACCCGCCACAGCGCCGATCCGCCGTCCCACCGCCGTGGAGCCGGTGAACGACACCAAGTCCACCTCCGGATGCTCGGCGAGCGCCTGGCCGGCCACCGGTCCGAGCCCCGTGACCAGGTTGAACACCCCTGCGGGCAGCCCCGCTTCATCCAGGACCGCCGCCAGCCACTGCGCCACCAGCGGGGTGTCCTCGGCCGGCTTCAGCACCACCGTGCAGCCCACGGCCAGTGCCGGCGCGGCCTTCGCCACGATCTGATGCAGCGGGTAGTTCCAGGGGGTGATGGCGCCCACCACCCCGACGGGTTCCTGGAACACCCGGGAGTTGCCGATCTTCTCCTCGAAGGCGTACTCGGCGGCCAGCGTGGCGAAGGAGCCCATGACGCGGATCGGCAGATCGGCGTGGACGGCGGTGGCGAAGGCCGGCGGCGCACCCAGTTCGGCGCTCACCGTGGCCGCGATCTCCGCCCGCCCGGCCGCCATCAGATCCCGGGCGGCGGCGAGCCTGGCCGCCCGCTCGGCCGGTGCGGTGGCCGCCCAGCCCGGCAGCGCCGCCCGCGCCGCCCGCACCGCGGCGTCCACGTCCCTTGCGTCCCCGGCGGGAACCCGTCCGATGACCTGCCCGGTCGCCGGGGCGACCACATCGATCCGGGCGTCCGCCGCCGCGGGGCGCCATTTCCCGCCGATGTACTGCGCGTCCCGTGCCGGAAAGACCTTGGGCGCGCCCGCCGCCTGTCCGGCCATGTCTTCTGCCGCTGTGCCGTCCACCGTGCCGTCCTCCGGACTCTCGACTGCGTGCGACGCCCAAACTAGCGCCGTTAGTTTTGTGTGGCCAGGGGCCTGGCTCCCGGGGTGCCGTCGGTGGCCGGCGTTATCCGCACGGGGAAGCCGTTGAGCACCGCCGTGCCGGAGAGCGGGTCGAGCCGGCTGCCGTGCAGCAGCTGGTTGACGTTCGCACCCGCCTCCCGGGCCGCGGCGAGCGACGCGGTGGGTAGCTCGCTCTTGACCTCGGGGTGGCCGGAGACCCTGCTGTGCCAGCGGCCGGTGCGAAAACCCTTTCCCCGGCGCGGCGGCCGGGGCGCCCGGGCCGTCGCGGAGAGCGGGAACATCGCGCCTCCGGGCCGGTCCAGGTTGCCGGTGAGCGCGTTGAGCACGTCGACCAGCCAGCTGGCCAGGGTGCCGAACTCCACCGCGGTGCTGCCGAGCCGCCCGTAGACCACCGCCCGTCGCGCGGCGGCAAGTTCACGGGCAAGAGTGCGGATCTCCGCGGCGGGGACGTCGCAGTAGCCGGTGACCCGCTCAGGAGCGAAGTCCGCGGCCAGTGCCCGCACCTCGTCCACTCCCGCGAGGTGGGCGGCCAGTTCGCCGGGGTCGGCCAGATCCTCGGCGAAGAGCACGTGCACCATCGCGAAGAGCAGTGCCGCGTCCGTGCCGGGGCGGGGTGCCACATGCCGGTCGGCGGCGCGGGCGGTCCTGGTCCGGTGCGGGTCCACCACGACCAGCCGGCCGCCGCGTCCGCGCAGCGCTTTGAGTCTGCCGGGGAAATCGGCCGCGGTGGCCAGACTGCCGTTGGAAACCAGCGGGTTGGCGCCGATCAGCAGCAGATGGTCGGTGCGGTCCAGGTCGGGCACCGCGATCGCGTTGGGGTCGCCGTACATGTGGCCGCAGGCGACGTGTTTGGGCATCTGGTCGAGTGTGCTCGCGGTGAACAGGCTGCGGGTCCCCAGCGCCCCGACGAGTTGCGCCGGATAGAGGCCGCCGGCCACCGTGTGCACATTGGGGTTGCCGAGCATCACACCGACCGCCGCCCCGCCGTGCGCGCCGGTGACCCCGCCGGTGCCCCCGCCGGTGCCGTCGGCGATCGCCGCGAACGCCTCGTCCCAGCCCGCTTCGACCAGCTGTCCCCCGCGCCTGACCAGTGGCCGGCGCAATCGGTCCGGGTCCGCGTCGAGCGCCCCGAAGGAGGCGCCCTTCGGGCAGATGAAGCCGGCGCTGAACACATCGTCCCGGTCGCCGCGGGCATGGGTGACCCGGCCGCCGTCAATGGTCAGCGCGAGGCCGCACGTGGCCTCACAGAGCGGGCAGATCCGCAGAGCGGTGGTGGACATCGGTGACTCCCCCTGTCGGTCGCGGCGTCGCCGATCGGAAACTCATCGACAGCAATCGGTACTCGCCGGTACTCGCCGGTACTGAGAACGACAGTAGCTCCGGCAGCCCCCGTCCCGCCGGGACGCATTCCCAGCCTGTGGAAAACTCCGGCCGGCTCAGTCGAGCACGGTCGCCAGATAGGCCCGGACCAGCTCTTTCGTCTCGGCGACCACACCGGGGTCCCCCGACGGATCGTGACGGAAAGCCAGTTGGAGCGCCGCGTCGGCTACCTCCACCGCGACCACCAGAGCCAGCCGCAGCCGCGGATCGGCCGGATCGGTGGTGAGCCGGTCGCCCAGCAGCGCGGGCAGCCGGTCGGCGAGATCGTGGTTGTTCTCGCCAGGCACCCCGAAATCCACCAGCGCGAAGCCGGCCGCGGTCCGCTTCATGGCGGCGTACTCGTCCACCAGCACATCGACGGCGGCACGCCAGTCGGAGCCGGTGTCCGGTTCGGCCAGCCGGGCCGCGGCCCGGCGGAGGAAGTCGTCCAGATTGCGGTGGGCGAGCGCGTCGGCCATCGCCCGCTTGTCGGAGAAGAAGCGGTAGACCGAGCCGATCGGGACCCCGGCACGGGCCGCGACCGCTCGGGTGCTGAGGCGTTCGTAGCCGTTCTCGTCCAGTTCGCGTGCGCACGCGTCGAGGATCCGTTCCAGCCGTTCGGTGCTGCGGCGCTGGACAGGTGTGCGCCGCAGACCGCTCCCCGCACTCTCGGTACGAGGCATGGCGTGTTCAGCCCTCGGCGGCGAACACGTCGGAGAACGCGCTCAGTTCGGCCCGCGACTCAGCCGGCGCGGCCTGCGGCTCCTCGACGGCGCCGCCGCCCGGGGCGGTCTCCTGCGGGCCGCCGTCAGTGTCTGTGCGTGTCGCCGCCACGGCCCACCATCCTCCGTACCAAAACATGCCGAACGTACCGAACGTACCGAACGTGCTGAACCTGCTGAACCGAACCTGCCGCACTCCCCTTGCCCAACCCTAGCCACCGGTTGCGGGCCGAGGGGGGTTGCCGTCCTGATTCCTATGGCTCAGCATAGGAATCAGGACGGCGGCACAGCGGCAAGCACGGGGAGCGCACCATGGACGTGACGCAGGGCACCGGCAAGGAAGAAGCGTCAGGGGAAACGGGCGCCGGCAAGGACTTGGCCCACTCGTCCGGTTTCGGCAACGAGCACAGCAGCGAAGCCGTACCGGGCGCCCTCCCGGTGGGCCGCAACTCGCCGCAGCGAGCGCCGCTCGGGCTGTACGCGGAACAGCTGAGCGGCACCGCGTTCACCGAGCCCCGGGCCGCCAACCGCCGCAGCTGGCTCTACCGCATCCGCCCTTCGGCGGCTCATCCCTCCTTCCGCCGGATCCCCAACGGCTCCCTGCGCAGCGCCCCGTTCCAGGACGTGGAGCCCGATCCCAACCGCCTGCGCTGGAGCCCGCTGCCGCTCCCCGACGAGCCGGCCGACTTCGTCCAGGGCCTGGTCACCGTGGGCGGAAACGGCGATGTGCTGCGCCGCGAGGGCATCGGCATCCACTGGTACGCGGCCAACCGGTCGATGGACACCCGGGTCTTCTCCTCCTCCGACGGCGAGTTCCTCGTCGTCCCGCAACACGGCGCCCTGCTCCTGCGGACCGAACTGGGCCTGCTGCGCGCCGAACCAGGGGGGATCGCCCTGATCCCCCGCGGGATGCGCTTCCGGGTCGAACTGCTGGAGGACAGCGCACGCGGCTATGTGTGCGAGAACTACGGCCGGCCCTTCCAGCTCCCCGACCTCGGCCCGATCGGCGCCAACGGCCTCGCCAACGCACGGGACTTCCTCGCCCCCGTGGCCTTCTTCGAGGACCGGGAGGAGACCACCCAGGTCGTCAACAAGTTCGGCGGCAATCTCTGGGCGGCCGACTACGACCACTCCCCCCTGGACGTCGTGGCCTGGCACGGCAACCATGTGCCGTACGTCTACGACCTGCGGCGCTTCAACGCCATCGGATCGATCAGCTACGACCACCCGGACCCGTCCGTCTTCACCGTGCTGACCTCGCCCTCGGACACCCCGGGCCTCGCGGGCGCCGACTTCGTGGTCTTCGCGCCCCGCTGGCTGGTCGGCGAGGACACCTTCCGCCCGCCGTACTTCCACCGCAATGTGATGTCGGAGTTCATGGGCCTGATCGAGGGCGCCTATGACGCGAAGGCGGAGGGCTTCGTGCCGGGCGGCTCCTCGCTGCACAACATGATGTCCGCGCACGGCCCCGACCGGGCCACCTTCGAGCGGGCGAGCAGCGCCGAACTGATCCCCCAGAAGGTGGACGACGGGCTGGCGTTCATGTTCGAGACCCGCTGGCCGGTGGTGCCCACGAGCACCGCGATGGGCGCGGCCCACCGGCAGGAGGGGTACGACAAGGTCTGGGAGGGACTTGAGAGAAACTTCCGGCCGTGACCTCCTTCGCCCCTGACTCACTGGTGCTCAACAGCAAGTTGCCGCTGTGGTACCAGGTCTCGCAGTCGCTGCGCGCCTCCATACTCGGCCGGCCCGCGGACACCCCACTGCGGCTGCCCACCGAGGACGGGCTCGCGGCGCACTACGGGGTCAGCGTGCTGACCATGCGCCAGGCCCTCAAGGAGCTGGAGGGCGAGGGCCTGATCACCCGGCACCGCAGACGCGGCACCTTCATCGAGCCGACCGCCCTGCGCGGCGCACCGGTGAAGCTGCTCGGCTCGGTGGACGCGATCGTGGCCCAGCAGTCCGGCGGCCGTACCGCGGTGCTCCAGCACGGCCTGTCGCCGCTGCCGCCCGGGGTCGCCGAGCACTTCCCCGGTCTCACCGAGGCCATGGCCTACCGCAGACTGCGCTGCGACGACGACGGGGAGCCCACCAACTGGGCGGAGAACTTCGTCCGGCCCGAACTGGCCGAGCGTATCGACCTCGCCGACCTGGAGCGCGGGCCGATGACGAAGGTGCTGCGGGACGTGCTGGGGGTGCGGATCAGCCGTATCACCGACACCGTGGAGGCGAGGCTCGCCGATCCGGAGACCGCCCGGCTGCTCCGTGTGCCGCTGCTCAGCCCGATCCTGCACTACACCGGGGTGACCTATGACGGCTCCGGCCGGGCGGTGGACGTGGTGCGCATCCACTACCGGGGCGACCGGTTCTCCTTCACCGTGACCATGGAGGCACCCTGAGGGCCGTCAGTAGCATGCATGCAGTGAGCGACGACGTGCCTGCGCTGCATGATCTGATGCCGTGGTCCGTGCGACCGCTGCGGATCGGCCGCGGCTGGCCGCTGGCCCCGGAACCCACCTGTCTGCGGGCCCGTTGGGCGCTGCTGACCGGCGCGGCGGACCCCGCCGCCCGGGCCGCACTGCTGCACCCGACCCGGGCCCGCGGCCTGTACACCCCGGTCGCCCAGTTGCCCGGCCACCGCACCCCGACCACGGCGCTCGCCCGCGAGGACGGCCGCTGCCCCGAGCCGGTGCGGGTCCAGCACGGCGCCTTCGACCCGCAGTGGCTGATACCCGACCACCGCCTGATCGACGTGGCCCGCCCGGAGCTGTGGCGGGTCGCCGACGAGCAGCAGATCTTCGCGATCGAACTGGCTCATCTGCCCGAGGCGCCGGAGCCGCCGGTGGTGTTCTCCGCCCTGCTGCCCGACGGGCGTTCGCCGGCCGGGAAACCGTGCCGGATCCGTCCGCTGTACCGCCGCCCCGGCGGCCTGGAGCCCAACCTGGCGCCCGGGCTCACCGCGTGGCTCGCCGCCCGGCTGGGCGTCGGGGTCGGCGCCGGGGACGTACTCGCCTGGATCGCCGCGGCGGCCCGGCCCGGGCCGGCGGGCAGCTCCGTACCGCTCCCCGCCGATCCTGACCTGTGGCGACAGGGTCTGACGCTCGGCCGGGAGTCGGTGTGGCTGCACACCGCGGGCGCCCGGTGGGCCGATCCGGCAGCCGGACGCGGTCAGGACCGGCTGCGGCTGCCCGGCGGCAGCCGGCCCTATGTGCGGTCCCCGCTCCCATCCGTCCCCCGTCCGGGTGAACTCTGCTACGACCCGCAGACGCGCACCCTGCTGATCGGCGACGGCCGGATCTCACCGGTCGCCCCGGAGGCGTGGGAGCTGTCCAGCAGCGGAGTACGCGTACTGGAACAGTGGTACGAGCGGCGGACAGCCGCGGGTGAGCCGGGTTCGCTGGAGGCGCTGCGCCCGGCCGCCTGGACCCGCACCACGACCTCGGAGCTGCTGGAGCTGATCAGCAGGCTGACCCTGCTGGCCGGGCTCCGCCGGGAACTCTCCGACTTCGCCGCACAGGTGGCGCGGCAGGAGGAGGGTGGACGGGGTGGACGCGGCCGTGCCCCTGGTGTGACCGCCGAGCTGCGGGCGGCGGGGATTCTGCCGGTGCCCGCGGCGCGACGCAGGCCCGCGTCGGTGCTCGCGCACCATGAAGAGGGCCCTGACGGGCAGTTCGCACTGCTGTGAGGCCGGCCGGGGGCAGCCGGATGCCGTCGGACGGAGCCAGGGACGAGGACCGAAGCGGCCGCCGGGGAGAGGGCGGCCCCGACGGGCGCACACCGAGGCGCTGCGGAGCGCAGCGCCGAGCCGGGACGGTGTGGCCGTCGTGACGGTCCGGGTGGTGAGCCGGGTCCAGGGAGGGCGCGGTGAGTCACCGCGCGGGCGCCGGGCCCCGGGTCAGCCGCGGTTGCCGAACAGTGACCTGCGCAGCCGCCGCAGCGGTGCGAAGAGCGATACGCGGGCGCCCCGGTTGGTCCGGGTGTGGACGGTGTTGCGCGAGGTCAACTCCCGCATGAGCACCGTCGCGTCGTCGGTGTCGCGCTGCGGTGCGGCGGGCCCGGCGAGTATCGCCAAGTGCCGGTCCAGGCGCGCACTGGACGCGCTGGTACCGCAGTTGATGGCAGGCACTCTCGGCCTGCTGGGCATCGCTATTTGTTCCATGACTCTCCCCACCCTGTCGAGGGCACCCGGCTCGGGCAGGGTAACCCTATCGCCCCGTCACGTCACGTGCGCATCCCCGGCCCGGCTTGCGCGCTCTATTCACCTTCTGCCCAAGGGTGTTGACGCCGGAACGTGCCCGCCGCAGGCGAACGGACGAGCGGAAACCGGACGGCCGGACCAGGGCGCGCGCGGCCACAGCCGCAAGGAGCGCCGAGAAGCAGCGGCGACGCCGGGAGCCGCCAAGCGTGTGACGTCAGGGCCGATCGCCGTACCCGTGAGGAAAAGCACTGGGCGAATCGGCCCGCGAGGGCGGATCATGGGCCGCATGTCCGCCACAGCCCGCGAACCGAGGAGGCAAGTGCCACCCGCCGGAGCCGCCGAGTCCGCGAACGCCAGCGCAGAACCCGCGAAAGGCCACAAGGCCGAGAAGGCCGACAAGCCCCAGAAGGCGCAGAAGCAGGAGAAGGCCGGGAGCACCGGGAAGGCCGGCAAGGCGCGGAAGGCCGTGGGGAACACGACCGTGCGGGCCGGCAACACCGCGCCGGAGCAGGCGCTGCCCATCCATCTGCGCCTGGACGACAGTGACTCGCCGTCGGATGTCGTGGACGCCCTGTTCCTGAGCCGTTTCACCTCCGGGGAGCACCCGTTCGCCCGCGGGTCCTCGGTGGAGAACGTCAAGTCGGGCCTCACGCTGCTGCCGCCGGACGCCTCGGTACTGCGCATGGCCCGTGACAAGGACCGCAGCGCCACCCTCGCCGAGGGCGACGGCTGGACCATCCTCATCTCCCGCTGGAACCGCGGAGCCGACGTCACCGTGGCCGCGGTCACCGACGAACTCGCCGAGCAGGTGCTCAAGTCCTCGGTGGACGACGCCGAGGACGAGCCGGAGCCCCAGCCGGACGACGTGACCATGGGCTTCTGGTACATCGTGCCGAGCCGCGGACCGCACCGCACCACCCGGCGGATCGCCGCCGCCACCTGGGAGGAGCTGCGGGTCAACTACACCGCGCCGGTCGCCGACGCGATGGACGGCCTGATGAAGCTGACCGCCGACGACGTGGCCGGACGGCTGCTGCTCCTGCACGGCCCGCCGGGCACCGGCAAGACCTCGGCGCTGCGCACCCTGGCCCGCGCCTGGCGGGACTGGTGTCAGGTGGACTGCGTGCTCGACCCCGAGCGCCTCTTCAACGACGTCGGCTATCTGATGTCCATCGCCATCGGCGAGGACGACGCGACCGGGGGCCGCTGGCGGCTGCTGCTCCTGGAGGACTGTGACGAGCTGATCCGCGGTCAGGCCAAGCACCAGACCGGGCAGGCCCTCTCCCGGCTGCTCAACCTCACCGACGGCCTGCTCGGCCAGGGGCGGAACGTCCTGGTCGGCATCACCACCAATGAGGACCTGGAGCGGCTGCACCCCGCCGTGGTCCGTCCGGGCCGCTGCCTGGCCCGGATCGAAATCGGCCCGCTCACCCGCCCCGAGGCCGTCAACTGGCTCGGTACGAGTGAGGGCGTCGGCCGGGACGGCGCCACGCTCGCCGAGCTCTACGCCCTGCGCCGCGGCCAGCCGGCCATCCTGCCGGTCCCGGCCCAGTCGTCCGACGGCCTCTACCTGTGAAGGTCCCGTCCTCCGGGCGCCCGGCCGTCCCGGAGGGCGGAGCGGCCTGATCGCCAGGCGCCCAGCAGTTCCGCGGCCAGCCGGTCGTCCAGGAAGACCGTCGCGTCGGCCCCGAAGGCCACATCGGCCTCCAGGTGCGGCTCGTCGGCCAGCAGCCCGCCGATCACCTCACGCCGTACGACCTGCTCGTGCACGGCGTCGGCCTCGACGTGCTCGGCGTAGAAGCGTTCCGCGGCGGGACCCGCGCCGGTGCGCCGCATGGCCTCGGCGAGGCGGCGCGAACCGGGCGAGGAGGTGACTTCGACGCACCCGAAGTGCCCCACCAGGGCGCCGCGCAGGGCGCGGTTCAGCCCGAAGAGCGTCATCACGTTGACGGTGGCGAGCACGGATCCCGGCGCCTGGTCCAGGTAGTGGCCGTATTCGGTGTCCAGGCCCAGGTCCGTCATCAGGTCGGCGAAGAGTTGTGCGTGGACGTTCTCGGCCCGGCCCCCGCCGAACTCGTCGTATTCGATGGCGACCATGCCGGCCTTCGCCCTGCCGCGCAGCCGCGGGATGACCCAGGCGTGCGGGTCCGCCTCCTTGAGGTGGTAGAGCGAACGCAGGGCCGCGTACTCCCGCAACTGCCAGAGCTCGCCCTCGTGTTCGAGGTGGTAGGCGACGCTGCTCCGGTGGTCGGTGGACTCCACCAGCAGGTCGCCGAATGCCTCGTCCGAGCTCCGGCCCGCGCGCACGTCGCCGCGCAGGGCCGCGAGGAACCGTTCTTCCATGGCCCTGCGCAGCGGCATCAGCGCGGGATCCCACTCCCGGTCGTCGGCCACCGAGCCGAAGCCGCGGTAGTGCAGTTCGTAGAGCACATAGAGCGCCAGTTGCAGGTCCTCGCCGTACGGGTCGGCCGCCGCGGCCTCGCGCGGGTCCGGCGGGGGCAGGTGCGGCGCGGTGAGCGCGGCCACGACGCCCGCCGACAGCGGGCCGCGCGCGGCGGGCAGGGCCGGGCCGGTACGGCGCAGGTCAGTGGTGGTCGCCGTCATGGGGTCCCTCGGTGTCGTGGTGGGGCCGCCGTCCGTCCGGGCGGGGACGCTCGGCGGCGGGGGGTCGTTTGTGGCCGCGGTGGCTGGTGTCGCACCACGGGTAGCTGCGGCTGCGGCGGCAGGTGCAGATGGCGACGACGAACCGGTCGGAGGAGACCACCGTGCCGTCGTCCTTCACCACCTCGACCGGGCCCTCGATCAGGATCGGGCCGTCCCGGTCGACGGTGACGCGACGGGGCCGGTCAGCTCCGTTCGGCACGGATGACCACCAGCTCTTCCTTGTCTTCGTCAGCGCCGATCAGCCCCTGGGCCCGCAGCCACGGCAGCCGTTCGGTGAGCACCGGTCCGAAGGGCACGTACGCCCGTTCGGTGACCGAGCAGCGCAGGCCGGCGTCGGTCAGCCGCCGCAGGGTCGGTTCGACGCCGCACAGGCCGGAGTGGACCATCAGCAGCACACCGTGCGGCCTGAGCACCTTGTGGGAGCGGGCGCAGATGCGGTCCACGGCCTGCCGCCCGGTGTGGCCGGCGTTCCAGGCGACGGCCGCGCCCCGGGTGCGGACCTGCCGCGGATGCGGTGTCGGCACATACGGCGGGTTGCTGATCACCAGGTCGTAGGTGCGGCCCGCCACCGGGTCGGCGAACTCACCGCGCCGCACCCGGATGCGCTGCCGGCTGCGGACCGCGTTGATCCTGGTGGTCGCCACGGCCCGCCAGGAGACGTCGGTGGCCGAGACACGGGCGCCCATCCGGGCGGCGAGCAGGGCCAGTGCCCCGCTGCCGGTACCGATGTCCAGGACGTCCATGTCCGCCGTGACCCCCTCGTTGTGAAGCGCCCGTGCGAGCAGATACGTGTCGGCCTGGGGCGCGTACACCCCGGGCAGTGTCCACAGGGCGCCGAGATTGCGCGGGAGCGCGGCAGTGATCGTCATCTGTTACCTCCATCGGCGGCCGGGTGGCCGTAGCGAGCGCCTGCCCGCCACCTCCGGAAGTACGCAAAACGGACGGACGCCCCCCTGTGCGGCCCGCCGGACTCCCGGACATCCCCCCGTGCCGGGAACGGGCGTCAGTCGCCGTAGGCGGCCCGCAGGGCCTCCTCGACCGCCTCACGGGCGGCGTCGCGGTCCAGGCCGAGGCGGCGGGTCCGCTCCACGTAGGCTGTCGCGGCGGCGGCGCTCTCGCGGGCGCGGGCGTCTCCTGCGGCGATGTACGTGCCGTTGCGGCCCCGGGTCTCGATCACTCCGTCCGCCTCCAGCGCGCGGTACGCCTTGGCGACGGTGTTCGCGGCGAGCCCCAGCTGCTCGGCCAGGCCCCGCACGGTGGGCAGCTTGTAGCCGACCGGGAGGCGGCCGGCCCTGGTCTGCGCCGCGATCTGCCCGCGCAGCTGCTCGTAGGGAGCGGCGGACGCGTCCTGATCGATGACGATCTTCAAGCTCATATGAGCGATCCTGGCACAGCGGACGGTGCCAGCGGGACCGCCCGGCCCGGCCCGTCGGGGTCGTGGGCGATACGGTCGCCGCTCTCGTGCAGGTGCAGCAGGAAGCGGTGGCCGGCGCACCAGGCGTCCAGGCCCGCCCTGCAGTACGCCACCATGTCGTCGGGCAGCGCGGCCAGGGGATACCAGCCGAGCTCCGAGCACTTGTCGGGCTCGGCGTTCACCGGCTCGGCGCCTTCGGGGAGGCGGGCCTGGAAGAACCAGCCGATCCGCGAGCGGCCGTCCGGCGCCCGGTGCTGCATCACCAGCACCGCCTCCAGGTCCTCGGGTGCCAGGTCGAGGCCGATCTCCTCGCGGGTCTCGCGGATCATGCCGCTTCTGACGTCCTCGCCGTCCTCCAGATGTCCGGAGGGCGCGTGCAACAGCCCGTCGGCATAGCCCGTGTTCGCACGGCGGGCGAGCAGCACCTCGGCGCCGCGCAGCAGGACGAGGTGGACGTCCACGATCTCCGTGTGGCGCTGCCGGGCGGCGGGCGGCGCGGTGGGGGCCGGCCTGACCACCGCGGCATACCGCTCGTCCTGGACCGGGCGTCCCCACAACGCCGGGTCGTGGCCCAGCTGTTCGATCCGGACCGAGCCGCCGAGGGGCGCGGCGAGTGCGGCGAGGGTGTCGGCGTCGAGTCCGACCGGCTCCACCGTGCCCCAGCGGCCCTCGATCAGCACCAGCCGGCCGCCGGGCCGCAGCAGCCGCACCCACTTCCGCAGGGCCGCCGCCGGATCGGGCAGCGCCCACAGCACATGCCGGACCAGCACCACGTCGGCGCAGCCGTCGGGGACCGGCGGGGACGCCGCGTCACCCGGCAGCACCTGGGCACTGGTGTCCGCCAGCTTCCGCCGGGCCCGTTCGACCATGCGGGGCGAGCTGTCGACCGCGGTGACCCGGTGTCCCTGCCCGGCCGCGAGCAGGGCGAGGCTGCCCGTGCCGCAGCCGAGGTCGAGCAGGTCGCAGGGCGCGGCGGGCAGCCAGCCGCGGAGCCGTATGTCCCACGCCTCCCGGACCCGCGGGTCACGCAGACCGTGGTCGGGCTCCTCGTCGAACCGCTCGGCGGCGTCGTCCCAGAACTGGCGGCCGTCACTCTCAGTGCTCATGGGAACAGCCTGCCATCCACCTCTGACAATCGGCTGCGCCCGCCGCAGCCAGGCACCGCTCGCGCGCGGTACTGCGGCCTTCCCGGCTCCTCCGCGGGCGGCAGCGATCCCGGGGAGGAGCCGGCCACGGCGTGGATCGCGCCGCGACCGCCGGCAACGAAGCCTCGCCGGACGGCGGTTCGCGGACATGACCAGCCGTGGAGAGAACGGCTAGCTGAAGGCCGACAGGCAGGTGGACGGGGTGGCGTGCGCGGGGTCGAGCGCGTTGGCCGCCTCGTGGAAGGCGATGCGGTCGGTGAGGCCGATCGCGACGTGCTCGGAGAGGTCGACCGCGCAGAGGTGCTGCAGCACCACGTTGCGCACGTCAGGCCCGGAGAGCGCCTGGGTCGTATACGGCGTGACCACCTCGTCGTAGACGGTGGAGATCACCGTGTAGTGCACGCCGGGCACCGTGTCGCCGCCGGCGTTGAGCGTCTGCTGGAAGGGCGATCCGGCCACCTGGTCGGTGAGTCCGGGGAGGTTGTCCCGCAGCAGGTCGGCGGCGCCGGGGAAGTACGGCAGGATCGCCGTCAGCCCGCTCAGCGTCGTGCCGTGGTTGTCCGGCGCCAGTCCGACCAGGGCGTTCACCTTGGCGGCGCCGCCAAGGAACTTCAGGTAGTAACGCGGCATCATGCCGCCCTGCGAGTGGCCGACGATGTCGACCTTGGCGGCGTGGGTGGCGGCGAGCACCCGGTCGGTGAAGTCCGAGAGCTGCTGGGCGGAGTCGGCGATCGGTCCGAGGCCGCCGATCAGCGTCTCGCCGGGCAGCATGCCGTAGTCGAAGGAGAAGACGCAGTAGCCGCGGGCGACGAGGTAGGGGGCGAAGGCCAGCCAGTTGTCGGTGCCGTTGGCGAAGGTGCCGTGCACAAGGACGACCGGGCGGGGGTGTTGGGCCGAGGGGTGGCAGGAGAAGTTGTTCCAGCCGCTGGTGGGTGCGGAGGTGGCCGAGGCGGCGGCGGCCGGGACGACCGTCATCGCCGCGGCCAGCGCGAACGCGGGCAGGAGACGTTTCCAGGGCAGCCTCATGTGATCTCCTCACGGGTGGGGGGAACGCGTGGACGACACGCCCTGTGATCCGGATCACTCGTACGGGGCTCATCACAAGTTACGCACGAGTAGTAAGCGATGCCTAGTTACGGGCGGGTAAAAAATCGCCGGGTTCCTGGACTGCGGCGGCCCGCGGCCGGGGGCGGGCGAGGGCCGGAAGTGCGGGGGGAGGAATTAGGAGTTGGCGCCGGGTCCGGCAGGAGAGCATGGGGGGATGAGCGATGAGGAAGAGCCGCGGTGGGTGGCGGGCGAGACGGCACTGCTGATCACGGTGCCGGAGGCGGACCCGCTGGTGGGCGCGGTCCGCGAGAAGCACGACGCGTCGGCCAGGAGCGGGATTCCGGCGCATGTGACGGTGCTGTACCCGTTCCTGCCGGACGACCGGATCGACGACGGCGTGCTCGCGGAACTGCGGGAGATGTTCGCCGGGCATGAGGAGTTCACGCTGGACTTCACCGGGTTCGGGCGGTTCCCGGAGCTGCTCTGGCTGGCCCCGGAAGCGGACGGCCCGGTAAGGGCGCTGACCGCGGCGGCCGAGGCTCGCTGGCCGGAAGCGCCGCCGTACGGCGGGGCGTTCGACGATGTGATCCCGCATCTGACGGTCGCGGTCAAGCTGCCGGTCGAGACGTTCGACGCGATGGAGCGGGAACTCGCCCCCGGGCTTCCGCTGCGTACCCGGGTCAGCGGCGTCCACCTCGTGGTCAACGACGGCGTCCGCTGGCACCACCGGACCACCTTCGCGCTTCACGGCAGCGCACCACGCGGTACGGACCGTCCGCCGAACGGGTGAACTCCCGGGCGACACGCCGATACGGGCGCCCGGCCGGAACAACCTCCGCCGGGGTCACGTTGGCCAGTACACCTGCGCGAATACCACGGAGTCCGGCCACCGAGGAGCCCGCCGCCGGACCCAGCCACTGACACCGGCCACCCGGACCCGGCACCCCACCACTGAGACCACCACGGAGTGACCATGAGCCAGCCACCCGCCACCGGCCCGCTGTTCGACCTGCTCAAGGAGCACCACACCGGAGTGCTCGTCACTCTCAAGAGGGACGGCAGGCCGCAGCTGTCCAATGTCTCCTTCACCTACGACGACAGCACCAGGACCGTCCGGATCTCGGCGACCGACGACCGCGCCAAGACCCGCAATCTGCGCCGGGACCCGCGGGCCAGCTTCTACGTGTCCACGCCCGACCTCGGCGCCTATCTGGTCGCCGAGGGAGACGCCGAGGTCACCCCGGTGGCCGCCGATCCCCATGACGCCACCGTCGAGGAACTCATAGACGTCTACCGGGCGATCGCCGGCGAACACCCGGACTGGGACGAGTACCGGGCGGCGATGGTCTCCGACCGCCGGCTGGTCATCAAACTGCGCGCCGACCGCGCGTACGGCTGGGGACGCGGCCAGGGCAGTGTCAGCGGTCCGCTGGACTGACCGGCGGGAGAGCGCCGCGCCGGCCCGGCGCGGCCGGCCGGCTCTCCGCCGCGCGGGTCAGCCGGGCCGCCACCACCCGCAGGTGCGCGGCGAGTTCCGGCGGCTCCCTGACCTCGAAGTCCACCCCGAGCATCCCGAGGTACATCGCCAGGGAGTCCAGCGACTCGAAGCCGGTGACCAGTTCGCAGGAGTCGTCGCCGGCCGAGGTCACCGTGCCGAAGCCGGCCCAGGTGTGCTGGGTGACGACCTCGGCGGAGGCGCGCAGCAGCACCCGGGCCTGGAAGCGGTAGGTCCTGGTGGTGACGCCCTTGGCGACGTACTCGGCGGCGTCCTCGGGCAGTTCGCGGGGGGTGAAGCGCGGGCCGGTGGGCGTCTTGGGCTCGATCCGGTCGACCCGGAAGGTCCGCCAGTCGGCGCGGTCCACGTCGTGGGCGAGCAGGTACCAGCGCCGGCCGTGGTGCACCAGCCGGTACGGCTCCACCTCGCGGCGGCTGGCCGCGCCGCCGTGGTCGAGATAGTCGAAGCGGAGCCGTTCCCGGTCCCGGCAGGCGGCGCCGAGCACGGTCAGGACCTCCTGCCCGACCGTCGCTCCGGCGGTGCCCGGCCTGACGGTGACCGCCTCCATGGCCTGCAGCCGGTGCCGCAGCCGCGACGGCAGCACCTGTTCCAGCTTGGCGAGCGCCCGTACCGACGTCTCCTCGATCCCCTCGACGCTGCCGCCGGCCCCGGTCCGCAGACAGAGCGCGACCGCCACCGCCTCCTCGTCGTCCAGGAGCAGCGGCGGCAGCGCGGCCCCCGCGCCGAGCCGGTAGCCACCGGCGGTGCCGGGGGCGGCATGCACCGGATAGCCGAGCGCCCGCAGCCGTTCGACGTCGCGCCGCACCGTGCGGGTGGTGACGTCGAGCCGCTCGGCGAGGTCCGGGCCGGTCCAGTCGCGCCGTGACTGGAGCAGCGAGAGCAGGCGCAGCAGCCGCGCGGACGTTTCCAGCATGCGGCTCAGTCTGCCAGCCGTCGCGGACCGGATCTGTCCGCGATCCCCGGGGCCGTACGCCCTCCGGACCCCGGGCTTCCGGACACCCGGACTCCGGGCCTGCGGACGCCGGGCCTGCGGACGGCCGGTGGCCCCGCCGCGCGAGCAGGACGCGGCGGGACCACCGGGAAGCACCGTTCCGTCACGCCCGCGCGCGGCGGGACCGCGCACGGGCGGGGTGAAGCGGATCGATCAGAAGACGCTGACTCCGTAAGCGCTCAGCGCCTCCGTGACGGGCTGGAAGTACGTCGTCCCGCCGGAGGAGCAGTTGCCGCTGCCGCCCGACGTCAGGCCGATCGCCTTCGCGCCGTCGTAGAGGGAGCCGCCGCTGTCGCCGGGCTCGGCGCACACGTTGGTCCTGATCAGCCCGGAGACGACGTCGCCTCCGCCGTAGTTGACGGTGGCGTTGAGCCCCTGGACGGTGCCGCTGTGGATCCCGGTGGTGGAACCGCGCCTTTTGACCGACTCACCGACGAAGGCGTTCGCCGCGCTGGTGATGTCCTGGCTGCCGACCGTGCCGTCATGGGCGACGCTCGAGTCGTAGCGGACGATGCCGTAGTCGTTGCCCGGGAAGCTGGTGCCGGTCGTCGGGCCGATGTACGTGCCCGAGCTGGTGTAGTACGCCGGGCTGCCCTCGGTGCAGTGACCGGCGGTCAGGAAGTAGTACGTGCTCCCGCTGCGGACGTTGAAGCCCACCGAGCAGCGCCACTGGGTGGTCTGCACGGAGTCGCCGCCGGAGAGCAGCTTGCTGAAGGTGCCGGAGACACGGCTGATGTGGACGGCGTCGCCGTAGCTCGCGGTGGACTGCCGCAGCTGGGCGAGCTGAGCTGCGGTCACCCGGCTGTCGATGTTGATGTCAAGGGTGTTGGTACGCGGGTTGACCGACCAGGCACTGCCGGCGATGTCCGCGCTCCGGGCCGCGCTGTCGGCCTGGGCCAGCTGGGCGGCACTGTGCGTCACGAGCCGTGGGGTGGCGCCCGCCGCGCGGACGGTGTCGGCCGCGGCCTGGGTGGTGACGTTGACGACGGTGGTCTTGCTCGCACTGTCGTAGTACGTGCCCGCGGTGGCGTTCGCGCCGAGGTGCGAGGCCACGGATGCGGCTGCTTCCGGAGTCGCCTTGGGGGTGGGGGCGGCGGTCGCGGACGGCAGCGCGAAAGCGGTCGCGGCGAGCAGGCCGGAGGTGACCGCGATCAGCTGTATGCGTCGGGTGGACTTCACTCGTTCCTCCTGTGGGGGTGGGAGGTAGGGGGCGGGTGATTTGTCGGTGTACCGTCATGACCGCACCGATAAACGAACGCCTCATGCGGCTGACGAGTACTCATGGGAGTATTCAGACCTCACAGGCAACACACAAGAGGGCGTTTCGGCCCGGAACCCGGCGGGAGTTCGGCCGGAAGATCAGCCGGATGCCCCGGGCGCCGCACAATGCGCAGGCCGGGCGGAGTGCGGCCCCGGCGGCCGAAGGGGGCGGTAGGGCGGCGGAAAATGACGTCGGGTCAGGGTGTCTCAGGCCGTCTCACCCACTGAGAATCCGCCGCTCCTCCGGCCCCTCGCGGGAGACCGCGGTGGGCGGCCGGAGGGCGCGAGCGGACGGACGGACGCGGGCCGCGGGAACACTGGGGGGCAGCGCCGTACGGTTCGGGTCCACGGTCACCGGGCCGCACGGCGCCGGGGTCGGCACGGACCGGAAAACGGAATCGGATCGGAACCGGAAGAAGGTCTGCGCACGCGTCGCCGACAGGGGCGGCGGACGGGCCGGCGGTCCGCTCCGGCCGCTTCGTCCGCTCCGCCACGGCCCGCGCGTCCGGTCGCCTGCTCGCCCGCTCGGGCCGGGAGACCCTTCCGCACAGTCACCGTCGGAACGGTTGCCCGGGGGGTGCCGGATGCGGGACGGGCCGCCGCAGGGCGAGGTGCTCCCGCAGCGTCGCGCCCGGGTGGAAAGAACGGAAGAGGCCCCGGTGCTGGAGCAGCGCCACCGTGCCGTTGACAAAACGTTCCAGGTCGCGGCGTGGCTCAACCGGCCGCACGTGGAAGCCGTCCACCGCGCCGGACCGCTGCCAGTCCGCGATGAGGTCGGCCAGGTCGACCGGTCCGCCGCTGAAGAGCACGCCGCCCGTGCCGTCGGGAGCGGGGGAGCTGTCGGCGCCAGGTTCGGGACCGAGTTCGCCGCCGCCGAGGTCGATGGCGAGTTCACCGAGCACCAGCAGCCGGTCCGGGTCGCGGCCCGCCTCCATCGCGAGCCGGCGCAGGTCGTTCCGTATCAGCAGCGCCTGGTCCGGACGGGCGGCCCGGACGAAGGCGACGTCCGCGTGCCGGGCCGCGGTGGTCCTGGCCGCGGGTTCTGTGGCGTCCACCGCGATCACCGGCCGGCCCTGCGGCGTCCGCGAACCGGCGCCGCCGGCAAGGTCACCGTCCGCGTCCCACGCGAGGGAGACCGCAGCGGCCACTTCGTCCGCGTGCCGCCACCGCGCCTCGGCCCGCTCGGCCCTGCCCCGTCCCGCCGCCGCGCCCGGCACGGCCAGCGCCCATCCGGCCCGGCCCTGGCTCACCCGGTCCAGAGCGGCGACCGCGAGGGCGAGTTCGGCCGGAGGTGCGGAGGAGGCCGCCAGCGCCGGCACCACGCCGACCCGGTCGGTGGCCGGCGCGAGCCGGGTGAGGACCGCGAGGGCGTCGTCGCCGCTGTCACCCTCTCCCCCGGCCAGCGTCACGAAATCCAGCGCCCCGCGCTCAGCAAGCCGGACCAGCTCCAGATAGGACCCAGCGGGCTCCTCCCCACCGTCGATCGCAGCGGCCAGATGAAGCGTCCGGGTCCGCCGCAGCGGCCACGCGGCCGCCCCCGGCGCACCAGAAGCCGGCGCCCCCGCCGAAGCCGCCGGCACGTTCCGCTCAACCGCCGCACCCGGCACGGCATGAGCCGCCGACCCCGCCGAACCGTCCGGCCCACTCGCCGCAGCCACCCCGGCAGGAGCCGCAGGCGCAGCCGGCACCGCAGAAGGCTCAGGCACCGCCGACGCAACCGGCACCACCGAGGCGTCCGGCGCAGACGACTCCGCAACAGCCGCGGGCACCGTCGGCACGGCCAGCGCAACCGGCACCGCTGAAGCGGCTGGCACAGACGGCACCGCAAGAGCCGCAGGCACCGCAGAAGCCGCCGATGCAACCGGCACCACCGAGGCGGTCGGCGCAGTAGGCGCAGCCGACACTCCGGAACGGGCAGGCACCGCCGAAGCAGTCAGCCCGGTCGACACCGCGGAAGCCGCAGGCACCGTCGGCACGGCCCGCCCAACCGGGACCGCCGAAGCGGCCGGCGCGAACCGCACCGCAGGAGCCGCAGGCACCGTCGGCGCAGCCGAGGCCGCGGGCATCGGCGAGGCGGGCGGCGCTGGCACCGCGGACGGCGGCGGGGTGGGGAGGGGGGAAATATCAGCACGCATGCGAAGGCTCCGTGGACACGCGGAAGAGGCGGAGGACGCCTTCACACAGTTGCCGCGTCCCTCAACGCGGCTGGGGCCCCGGGGGCCTTGACATGAGGCTATGCCGACGCCGTCGGCGACTGTCAAGCGTGTCCGGTCCGTGGACACGCGTCTCAGCTCGGTTGACGGATCGCCCGCCCGGCTGCTGCACTGTCCGCATGCGCAGCTGTCAGCTGGTCACCCGCGATCACATCGACTTCGGTCGGGTGTGGTCGGCCGCGTGTTGTAGCCGCTGACCACCTCCGACAGACGCCCGACGGACCGGCGTCCCCGCCGGCCGGCGGATCGTCGTTCCGTCGCCTTCACACAGGCACCCGATCGTTCGGCAGCTCCGGCCCCTCCCTCGGGCCACCCCACCGCAGAGCGCGGCCCGGCTCACCACCGGCCGGCCATCAGGCCCCGCAGTTGAGACATTCGCAGCACTCACAGCAGTCACAACAATCGCAGCAGTCGCCGTCACAGCTGCCGCACCAGGAGTCCCGGCGCTGCCCGCTCCAGGCGTCGTCGTGCTCACGGCAGCACAGTTCGCAGGTGCAGCACATGCCCGTGTAGACCAGGCACCCCATCAGCAGTCCGCGCCGCCGCGGCGGTTCCGGCGGCGGAAATCCGCCGGGGCCGCCGGGGCCGCCCGGTGCGTACGGACTGCGCCCGGGGTCCTGCGGCGCGTACGGACTCCCGCGGAACGGGTTGCCCGGCGGCGGCAGCTGGGCCGCCCGGTGGGTGCACCCGCCGGTGCCGAAGGCCCGGTCCACCGACCGTCCCAGCTCGTGGACGAGCAGCACATGCGCCAGCCGCCCGGCCGCCGGGTCGGCGAACTCGGTGTCGTGCAGGGCGAGCCGGATGCCGTGCCGGGCGTCGTCGCAGAGCCGCCGCGCCTCGGCCAGGCCGGTACCGGTCGCGGTGAGCGGGTTCCAGGCACCGGTGCCGGTGTCGTCGGCGAGATCCTCGACCGCGTCCAGGAGATGGGCGAGCCGGCCGAAGAGCCGGCCCGCTTCCGCCAGCGGTGCCAGGTTGCCGGGCCGCCCGGTGAGGACGGCGGTGTGCGCGAAGGCCGCCGCGGTCGCCGTTTCGGTGGGTTCGGTGACGGTGAGCAGCGGGGTGCCGGGCCCGGCCGCCGCCTCGATCCCGCCCTGCCGGCCGACCGCGTCGAGCAGCACGGCGGTGTCGAAACCGACGGCTTCCCCGCCGCGCGCGCCGGCCCGGTCCCAGCGGCGGGCGACGGTACGGGCCGCCGCGGCGACCGGCCGCCGGCCGAACGCGCCGTCCCGGTCGTCGACATGGTCACGTATCTTCGCCGAGGCGAGCACCAGCGAGACCGCCGCGGCGAGCCGGGCACCCTCCCCCGTGGCGACCTGTGCGGTACGCATCCCCCGCAGCGGGCACGGGCCCGCGGTGCGCAGCCGGCCGCCGGGCGTACGCCGCCCGCCGTCGTGCGCGGTGGACACCGGAGGGGACTGAGCCTCCGTCAGGACCGATATGACCAGTCCGTCATAGTTGGTTGCGATACGGGCGAACTGTCCGTGGCCGTCCCGCAGTGCCAGGCAGAGCCCGCACAGATGGGCGAGCCAGGACGCCGCCATCCCCTCTGACATGCGGTGACGACACGGTCTGATGATGCCGAACATGCCCACGTACCCCCGTCGAGCCGGCTACTTCACAGCGGCGGTCATGTTATCGGCCTGCCAACACGGGGCAGGGTACGGCCGTACGGCCCTGCGAATCACCCGCACGTGGAGCAAGTTCCCATCGATCCGTCACCCCGCTTACCCCTGCCGCGGCTTGACGGTGCGCCACTATCGTGTGTGCCAGTACCGTCACAAGTCGCCTGAGTGGCGGCAATCCGCATGGCAGAGAATCCACGTCATGGACGACCATAGGAACAGCGGACGGTACGACCGCGTGTGAGAGAGGAGGCGTCCATGGGTTCGGTACGACGGGCGAGTGCCTGGCTGGGCCTCGTCGACGACAACGGCGGCGAGGGTTACTACGACGAGGAGTACGCCGACTACGGCGAGGGCTCCGAGCGTGCCGACACCTGGGTGACCGACCCACGGGTGCGGGTGGCCAGCGAGTCCGCCGAGGAGCAGGGCCGCCGGATCGCCACCGTCACCCCGGACGGTTTCCGGGACGCGCGCGGCATCGGGGAGCTCTTCCGGGACGGCGTACCGGTGATCGTCAACCTCACCGGCATGGATTCGGCCGACGCCAAGCGCGTCGTCGACTTCGCGGCCGGGCTCACCTTCGGTCTGCGCGGCTCCATCGAGCGGGTGGCCACCCGGGTCTTCCTGCTGACCCCGGCCGACTACTCGGTGATGAACGCGGACTCCCGCCGTGGCGGGGACGGCTTCTTCAACCAGTCGTGACCCGAGGGGACTCCGGATGACAGAACAGGCCGAACCACCCCACCCGGGGTACGGGGACCGCTCCCCGGAAGACGGCGGCGACCGGTCGTGAGGGCGGCTTCGCGTGATGGAGTCACGCGAAGCCGCCCCCACGCCGCGCGGACGCCCCAACGCCGTGCCCGCCCCCGAAGGCCGCGCCGCCACCCGCACGCCGCGCCGCGCCCCACGCCGCGACCCGCTCAGCCGCGGAAGGCGTCGAGCCCGGTGAGCGCCTTGCCCAGGACCAGCTGGTGCATCTCCACCGTGCCCTCGTAGGTGAGCACGGACTCCAGATTCGTCGCGTGCCGCATCACCGGGTACTCCAGCGAGATCCCGTTGGCCCCCAGGATCGTGCGGGCGGTGCGGCAGATCCCGATCGCCTCGCGGACGTTGTTGAGCTTGCCGAAGCTGACCTGCTCGGGGCGCAGCCGGCCGGCGTCCATCCGTCCGCCCAGGTGGTGGGCGAGCAGGATCCCCTTGTGCAGTTCCACCGCCATGTCGGCGAGCTTGGCCTGGGTGAGCTGGAAGCCGGCGATCGGCCGGCCGAACTGCTCCCGGCCCTTGGCGTACTCCAGCGCCGCCTCGAAGCAGGAGCGGGCCGCACCCATCGCGCCCCACACGATGCCGTAGCGCGCGTGGCTGAGACAGCTCAGCGGGCCGCGCAGTCCGACGGCCTCGGGGAGGACCGCGTCGGCGGGCAGCCGTACGCCGTCCAGCACCAGTTCGCTGGTGACGGAGGCCCGCAGGCTCCACTTGTGGTGGATCTCGGGGGCGGTGAAGCCGGGGGTGCCGGCCGGCACCAGGAAGCCGCGGACCCCCTCCTCGGTCTGCGCCCAGACCACAGCGACACCGGCCAGCGAACCGTTGGTGATCCACATCTTGCGGCCGTCCAGCACCCAGTCGGTGCCGTCGCGCTTGGCGTACGTCCGCATCCCGGCGGGATCGGAGCCGTGGTCGGGTTCGGTGAGCCCGAAGCAGCCGATCACCTCGCCGGCCGCCATCGGCGGCAGCCAGCGCTCCTTCTGTTCGGGTGAGCCGTAGCGGTGGATTGCATACATCGCCAGCGAACCCTGGACCGAGACCAGGGAGCGGATGCCGGAGTCGGCGGCCTCCAGTTCCAGGCAGGCCAGGCCGTACTGCACCGCGCTGGCGCCCGCGCAGCCGTAGCCGGTCAGCGGCATGCCGAGCGCTCCGATGGAGCCGAGTTCGCGGGCGAGTTCGCGGGCCGCGGGGAGTTCGCCTGCCTCGTACCAGCCGGCGACATGGGGCAGCACCCGGTCGGCGGCCCATGCCCGTACGGTGTCGCGGACCGCCCGGTCCTCCTCGGTGAGCAGGTCGTCCAGGCCCAGCGGGTCGTACGGATCGAAGGACGGCCTGGACGCGGGTGCGGGGGATGCGGGGGATGCGGACATGGCTGGACCTCCGGCCCGGAAACGAGCAGTGGTAGCAGCGGCGGCTCGGCGCCGACGTTACGGCTCACTCCCCCGTGCGTCCAGAGCGTACGGCCGCGGCCTGTCCCTGGCGCGCCGTGTGCGGCGGGCCGGCCGCCGCCGGGGTGCCGTCCTCGGGTCTCTCGCACTCCATCACCCGGGGCAGCCGCATCGCCGCGCACGCCCCACCGACCAGCAGCACCGCGCTGACCAGCAACGTCATATGCATGCCGTGCACATAGGAGTGCCGGGCGGCCTGCCGCAGGGCGGCTCCCGACCCGCCGCCCAGCCGGTCGGCGACGTCGTACGCCTCGCCGAGCGACTTCCCTGCGGCGGCGTTGTCGGCGCTGCTCACTCCGGCGGCGTGCGGGCCGTAGGCGGCGTTCATCACCGTGCCGAGCAGCGCGATGCCAAGACCCGCGCCGAGCTGGTACGAGGTCTCGCCGATCGCGGCGGCGCCACCCGCCTGGTGCGCGGGGACCTCGCTGAGCATCGACTCGTAGGCGCCGAAGAGCGTGGTCTCCAGGCCGAACCCGAGCAGGACGAAGGCGGCGGTCAGCAGGCCCGGGCGGTCGGTCTGGCCCATTCCGGTCAAGGTGAGCACGGCCAGCGCGGTGAGCAGGAAGCCGACCCCGACGGTACGGCGGGGTCCGAAACGCCGCAGCAGCCGGGCGCCGGCAAGGCCCGCCGCCATCGCGGCGAAGGTGAGCGGCAGCAGTCGCAGCCCGGTCTGCAGGGGGCTCAGGCCGAGCACGAGCTGGAGGTACTGCACGGCGACGAGTTCCAGGCCGACCAGCGCCAGCATGGCCAGCACGATGCAGCCGACCGAGGTCGAGAAGGCGATCCGGGAGAACATCGTCACATCGACAAGGGGATGCGGATGCCGGCGCTGGCGGCGGACGAAGAGGACCAGGAGGACCGCGCCGGCCAGCAGCGGAACACCGACGGAGGTGTCCATCGGGGCGGCGCCCGCGCCGATGCGTTTGACCGCGAAGACCACGCCGAGCAGACCGGCCGCCGCGGTGACGGCGCCGAGTACGTCCCAGGGCCCGTCGCAGGCGCCGCGCGACTCCGGCAGCAGCAGCCGGCCGAGCGGCAGCATCACCGCCATCAGCGGGATGTTGACCAGGAAGACCGAGCCCCACCAGAAGTGCTCGACCAGGAAGCCGCCGAGCACCGGCCCGACCGCGGCGCCGACCGCGGCGACCGCGCTCCACAGGCCGATGGCCATCGCCCGCTCGCGCCGGTCGGGGAAGACCTGCCGCAGGATCGACAGTGTGGCCGGCATGATCATGGCGCCACCGGCGCCGAGCAGCGCCCGGGCCGCGATCAGCGCGTGCGGGCCGGGTGCGAAGGCCGCCGCCGCGGAGGCGGCGCCGAAGAGCGCGTACCCGGTCAACAGCACCCGGCGGCGGCCGATACGGTCCCCCAGCGTGCCGAAGAGGATCAGCAGGGAGGCGGCGATCAGCGGGTACACGTCGACGATCCAGAGGAGCTCCTGGCCGCCGGGGTGCAGGTCCTCGGTGAGCGCGGGCACCGCGACGTGCAGGACGGTGGCGTCCAGCGCCACGACGAGCAGGCTGACGCAGAGCAGGACCAGTACGGTCCACCGGCTGACCGGTCGCGTCACAGGCCCACCTCCACGAACGAGTGAAACAGCAGCGTACGTGAGGCTCGAACGTCCCTCCGGCCTCCGGCGGCGGCCCGTCCGGCTATCGGCAGGGAAACATCGCAGAAAGTCCGGGGAAATAAGAAATAAATAAGAAGCCGACAGTGTGAGTATCAACACCCGAACATAAACTCCACGGGCTTCCCGCATTCACCCCAATCCGGCCGCTCCAAAGGGCCCGTGAGACCGACTCCACATCACATCGTCATTACAAAGCGGTCCGTTCCGCCGATCCATGCCGTCACACGCTGTAACGTCGATTAAGTGCGTACCGATGAGAGGCTTCACCCCACGGTGGAGCGCCCGACCAGACGGGGTCTGCCGCGTATGAGCCGAACACGCGTCTGGTTGTTGGGACTGACGCTTGCGGCTTACGTGGCGATCGTCGTCGGCGTTGTGACCACCTCCAAACTGGTGACGCTCGACTGGCAGGTCATGCTCTGGCGGCCCTACAAGCAATGGCCGCAAATCCACGCGTTCCTGGACTATTTCGTGGTGCTCGGTCAGCGCGGTCCCACCGCGGTGATAGTGCTCGCCTGGCTCGGCTGGCGCGCCTGGCGCCGCCGGACCCTGCACCCCCTGCTGGTGCTCGGCACCTCCCTCCTCTTGCTCAACGTCACCGTGGGCGCCGTGAAATACGGCCTCGGACGGCTCGGCCCGCATTACGCGACGACCGTCGGATCCTCGGAGATGTTCGCCGGCGGGGATATATTTCCGTCCGGCCACACCGCCAACGCGGTGGTGACCTGGGGCGTACTCGCTTACCTGGCCACCACGCAGCGGGCCCAGCGGTGGGGATCGGTGGCCAGCGCGCTGCTCGCCCTCGGGGTGGGCGCGACGACCGTCTACCTCGGCACACACTGGGTCAGCGACGTGCTGCTCGGCTGGGCGGCCGGCCTGTTGATCCTGCTGGCCCTGCCGTGGTTCGAACCGATGATGGCGCGCGCGGAGGACTATCTGGTGGCCGGCTGGGCGCGGCTGCGGAAGGGTTCGCACCGGGGCACCACCCTCCCGGTGGCCGGTCCCTCGCTGGTGGGCCCCCGGGGTTCGGAGGAGACCGAGCCGAGCCGCGAGCCCGTCGGCGCGGGCACGGCGCAGAGCAGCAGCACGCAGGCGGGCGCCGTGGCGGCCGCCCCGCCGCCGTATCCTCCCGGCCGGCCCCCCGCCGGCCGCAACGAGCGCACGCCGCTCACCCCGGTCGGCAGCCGCCGGCCACCGGTCGACCGCACCGGCAGACCGGCGGCCCCGCTGGTCCAGCAGGCACGCGGCAGCCGGGGCAACGGCAGCTGACGCCGTCGTCGCGGGTCATTCGTACGGCCGGGTCGCGCGGCTGCCGCTCAGCCGAGCCAGCAGCGCCGCACCCGGCCGTGGTCCACGGTGAAGTTCAGCCGTCCGGCCTGGTACTCCATCGTCACCACGCCGTCGGTCGGCAGCGTGCGGACCGTGGTCCAGCCGTGCTCACGGGCCCGCGCCACGGCCACCTCTTCCTCAAGGCCGGGATAGGCGTCCAGGTCGTCGTGCGGATTACTGGCGGAGAAGTTCCCTCGCGGCTCCATAGAGCCACCGTATGCGCCCCGGGCGCGGCTCGGGCGCTGCTCTGGCGTGAATACCGGTCGGTACCGCATGCGAGGTGCACACAATTCGCGCACATATTCCGCGCGGGATCTCCTGATCGCCGGCCCGGGGAAGCGGTCGGCGCCGGCTCGTTCAGGCGATGTGGCGCCTGACGTTGCGCACCGCCGCCCCGGCGGTGTCCGCCGCCGAGAGCACCGCGCCGAGCCCGCGCCCTGCTCCGGCGTACAGCCCGGCTCTGGCCCGGTGGCCGGGCCTGGCCCGCTCGGCGAGCAGTGCGCGGAAGAGCCGCAGATGGCGCTCGGCGATCAGCGCCGGGTCGTAGGCCCCGGCGGCGGTCAGCGCCGCCTGCCCCATCCGCCGCCGGCGGTCGTCGTCCTCGATCAGGGTCAGCAGCGCGGCGGTGATGGCCGCGGTGTCGCGCGGCGGCACCAGCAGACCGGTCACCCCGTGCCGGATGATCTCGCGTGGACCCAGCGGGCAGTCCGTGGAGACCACCGGGAGGCCGGCCCGCATGCCCTCGACGACGGTCATGCCGAAGGACTCGGTGGTGGAGGTGACCGCGAGCAGGGACGCCTTGGCGAGTTCGGGTTCCAGGTCGGCGACCGCACCCATCAAGGTGACGTGGTCGCCGAGACCGAGCTCGGTGATCAGCGCGGCCAGACTCGCCCGCCGCTCACCGCTGCCGTAGAGCCGCAGCGTCCAGTCGGGGCGGGCGGCACGGACACCGGCGAAGGCGCGGATCAGGTCGTCGTAGCGCTTGGCCTCGGTGAGCCGGCCCGCGGCGACCACCACGGGCGCGGTGCAGTCGGAGGGCGGGGTGGTCACGGCCGGCACCCCGTTGGGGATCGCGACGACCCGGGTGCCGGGCATCCTGCGGCGGTAGACCGCGGCGTCGGCGCGGGTGGTGGTGGTGACCGCGTCCAGGCCCGGGTAGCTGCGGCGCAGCGCGAGCACCAGCCGGGTGGAGTGGGTGTCGAGCGTCAGATGCTCCTGGGCGACCCGGACCAGGCGGCGCGGGGCCTGCCGGGCGAGGTGCACATTGAGGCCGGGCCGGGTGCCGATCACCACGTCGGTGTCCAGGGAGGTGAGGCAGTCCCCGATGAGTCCGTCGGTGAGCGCGCTGTACATCGCGTGCCGGCGGTCGGAGGCCGGGAAGATCGCGGAGGGCCGCTGCCGCCGCGGGTCGTCGCGGACACCGGCCGGGCTGTCCGGCCGCAGGTCGGCGAGATACCTCAGCCGGATCTGCGGGTGGTAGGTGAAGTGCGGTTCGTCACGGTCCCGGAAGACCGAGACCACCTCCACCTGGTGCGGGCCGGCGAGCCGGCCGGCGAGGGTGCAGACGGTGCGGATGGTGCCGCCGATGCCGTAGGCGTTGTTCAGCAAGAAGGCGATACGCATGATGGTCCGGGCCCCCGACTCCGATGTCCCCGAGCCGTCGGATCGCGCCGAGGGCCGGCGGGGCTCACCGCCGACCCTGGCAAGGATGTTTGATTCCTCAGCGGCCGCTGGGGGCCGCGGGGTCCGCGGGGATCAGGAGACGGTGAGGACGACTCCGGCGATCAGCCGGTCCGGGTCCGCGCCGATCAGTGCCTTGTTCAGCTCGTACAGGCGTGACCAGCCACCAGGGACGCCGTAGTCGTCGGCGATGCCGGAGAGCGTCTCGCCGCTCTGCACGGTGTGCACGAGGTGCTGGAAGCCGCTCAGGCCCAGTCCGCGGGAGCAGACCGGCCACGCTCCCCAGCCCTGCACCCGCAGCACCGCCTCGGCGACCGCGATCTGCTGGTCGGGGGTGGCGAGGTCGGCGCGGCCGGCGTACTTCAGACCGCCGAACTCCTCCCAGGTGGTCTGCCAGAACTGCAGCCCTCCGTAGTAGCCGTTGCCGGTGTTCACATGCCAGTTGCCGCTGCTCTCGCACAGGGCGATGTCGTCCCACACCGAGTGCTGACGGGCGAGCACCCGCGGGACGAACCCCTGCGGGCGGCCGATTCCCGCCGTGACCGGGAGCACCGCGGCGGCGCGAGCCGGTGGCGCGGCTGTCCGGTGGAGGGTGGTGGCGGCCTGCGCGGAGGGCGCAAGGAGCGGCAGCAGGGCTGCGGCGCCGAGTGCCGCGACGGCTGCCGCGGCCCGGACTCCGCGGCTGCGGACACCGGCCGGGGCACCTGCGCAGGGGCTGGCGGTCGTACGGTCGTCCGGCGCACTGTGACCGGCGGGGCCGCTCTGGCGTTTGTTCGACAGTTCGATCATCGGGCCACGCTAAGCACGCCTCCGCCCCGTAACGGTGGCAACACGACCCGGCGCGGAGCGTGCCCCACCCGGGTGGACCACACTCGGGCGGGGCACGGACAGGGCACCTGCGGGGCGGCTGGTCACCCGATGGGCGGCCGGGCGCTCACCCCGCCCGTCGCGGGCCCGGCGGCTCGGGTGCGAAGGACCCGGAGGGCAAGGACTCAACGGGCCCGGAGCACGCGGAGGAGCGGAGGACGCCGCCGGATCACCAGTCCGGCCACCACGCCGGCACCACGACCACCCTGTTCAGCGCCGTTCCGCGCACCTGCGCGCCGCGTGCGGTGCCGGCCATCGCCAGCGCCGCGCGTGCCGTGCCCCGGTCGGCCCGGGCGGGGGCGTGGGCGTACCGCGGCACCAGGCTGTTCTCGACGGTCAGTTCCTTCTTCGCGGGCTTGGCGCGCCGGGCCGGCGTGGCTGCCTCCGACGACTTCGCGGACTTCGCCGGCTTGGCGGGCTTCGCCGGCTTCGCGCTCTTGCCGTGCGACGCCGGCGGGCTGCCCGCGTCCGGGGCGGAGCCGTACGCGCCGGCCTTGCGGGCACACACCGGCCAGGCGCCCCAGCCGCTCGCCCGCTGCACCTTTGTCGCTATGGCGATCTGTTGCTCGCGGCTGGCCCGGTCGGCGGTGGACGCGTACGCGCCGCCGCCGTAGGACCGCCAGGTGGAGGCGGAGAACTGGAGCCCGCCGTAGTAGCCGTTGCCGGTGTTGATGTGCCAGTTGCCGCCGCTCTCGCACCGGGCGATCCGGTCCCACACGGCGCTGTCGGCCGCTGCCGCCCCGCCCGCGGTGGCCAGGACGGCCATCGGTGCGAGGGCGGCGGCCCCGGTGAGCAGTGCGGTATGCCGGTACTTGGAGCTCAACGCCATGGATTGCCTCTCCACGGACCCGGGGGTCCCCCGTCACTTCGTCAAAGAACGGGCGCCGCCTCCCTCATGAGGCGGCGCCCGTCCGAACCCGGGCGGTGCACTCTGCACACGGCGGGCGAATCTAGGCACGGCCACCGCAGCGGGGCAAACAATTCCTTTTCGCCGCAGGCCAGTTGGCGTTTACCGGCGGTAACAAGCGTCGGTTTACGACTCCTTGACGCGCGCGTATCGTCGTATGTACGGAAACTCCGGGCGCTGACCGTGAGTCACCTCACAGGCCCAATTCGCCCCGCCCATACGTTCGTTCGACGCTCGGTGAGCAAAACGGCCACATTCTCACCGACCGCGACAAGTGGTGGAATGAGATACACCACAAACCGTGACTCCTGCCACAGACCATCCGTTGTCACTCAGTGACCGCTGCACCGCACTTCAAGGAGACTCCCGTGGCGCCCCTGCTCGACGTGAGTGACGAGGTACGAGCCGAGATCGGCGAGGAGGAGACCGCGCGTCTCCTCACCGGCGAGAACGCGCCGGGCACTTATGACTGCACCTCCTGCCGCACCCCCGGGGACACCGGTCAGGAGCCCACCAGCACCGTGCTCTTCGTGGGCGACGAGACGGCCGTACTGGCCTTCGCCCATGCCGCCTGCATCCCGTCCCAGGTGGTGCCGGTCGCCGAGGCACAGCTGCAGGGCGCGGTGCGCAGCGCCGGGGCGGTGGCGGGCACCCCGGCCGACGCGGGCCCGCACAGCCACCACACCGCCCCTCAGGCACCCCCGGAGGCCGGGCCCCGGCAGGCCGTGCTGGGCATCACCTGCGGGCTGATCATCGTCGAGGACCAGCTCCGGCCGGCGCTCGTGGTCGAGCCGACCGGCCCGGTGTCCCGGGTGGGCTCCGAAAGCGGCGGCGACGACTTCCTGCCGCTGCTGATCGAGCAGGGCTTCGTACCGCAGCTCGATCTGGACGTGCGTCCTTCGCCGCTGAACGGGTGGTCGGTGCTGCTGGCGATGGGCAAGCTCCACGCCGTGCTGCAGCCCGGCGTGAACGGCGCCCCGGGCACCGCGTGGTGGCAGGCGCACCAGCCGCTCCAGGTGAGCGACGGCTGGCGGGCCGCGGTCAGCCGCAGCAACGAGGTGTACGTCTACGCCGGGCCGTCCGGCTCCATCGGCCGCCAGCCCCGCGAGGACCTGATGCGGGACGCGCTGGCGCGCGCCTGTTCCCGCGGCCGGCTGGTGGCCGCGACCATGCCGCTCGCGGGCACCTGAGCGGCATCCGGCGGCTGAGCCGCTGAGCCGCTGAGCCGCTGAGCCGCTGAGCCGCTGAGCGGGAACGACCCAGGGGGCGTGCACGGGAGTACCGTGCACGCCCCCTCGTCGTGCCGCGCATCCTTGAACCGGTCAAAGATGCGCAATTCAACCGGGCGGCCCGCATCCCGCGGGATCTCCCCTCGTTGGCAGATACGTGCACACCTTTGACGCCTCCGCCCGAGCCCCCTACCAGCGCTACATCCCGTCCATGCGCACCGCGCAGGACTCCGCAGGAGGCAGTGGCACCCCGATCTACGACGCGTTGTACTCCGAGTACCGCCGCCTCTTCCGTACCCTGCCGGGCGACCGCAGCGACGAGGAACAGCTGGACTTCAGCGGCATCGCCGCCTGGTACAGCGAGTATCAGCCGGGCGGGCGGCACCGCGGCAACGGCCCGGCGGCACTGCCGCCGGGCCGGGGTGACAACCGGCTCCGCTGAGCCGCCGGGGCCGTCCGCCGGCCGGGGAAGCAGGCGCCCGTCAAGGGCGCCGCTACTTCTTGCGGCCGCGCTTCTCCCGCACGCGCACCGACACCTGGATCGGGGTGCCCTCGAAGCCGAACTCCTCGCGCAGCCGGCGCTCCACGAAGCGCCGGTAGCCCGCCTCCAGGAAGCCGGAGGCGAAGAGCACGAACCGCGGCGGCCTGGTGCCCGCCTGCGTCCCGAAGAGGATCCGGGGCTGCTTGCCGCCGCGGATCGGGTGCGGGTGGCCGGCCACCAGCTCGCCGAGGAAGGCGTTGAGCCGCCCGGTGGGCACCCGGGTCTCCCAGCCGGCCAGCGCGGTCTCGATGGCCGGCACCAGCTTCTCCATGTGCCGGCCGGTACGCGCCGAGACATTGACCCGCGGCGCCCACTGCACCTGGACCAGGTCGCGCTCGATCTCCCGCTCCAGGTAGTAGCGGCGCTCCTCGTCCAGCAGGTCCCACTTGTTGTAGGCGATGACCACCGCCCGGCCCGCTTCGACGGCCATGGTGATGATCCGGGTGTCCTGCTCGGCCAGCGACTCGCTGCCGTCGATCAGGATGACCGCGACCTCGGCCTTCTCCAGCGCCGCAGCCGTCCGCAGGGAGGCGTAGTAGTCGGCGCCCTCGGCCAGGTGCACCCGGCGGCGGATGCCCGCGGTGTCGATGAACTTCCAGGTGACGCCGCCGAGTTCGATCAGTTCGTCGACCGGGTCACGGGTGGTGCCCGCAACCTCGTTGACGACCACCCGGTCGCTGCCCGCCACTCGGTTCAGCAGCGAGGACTTGCCGACGTTGGGGCGCCCGATCAGGGCCACCCGGCGCGGGCCGCCGACGGTGTCGCCGAACGACATCGCGGGCGCCTCGGGCAGGGCCTCCAAGATGGCGTCGAGCAGGTCGCCGGTGCCGCGGCCGTGCAGCGAGGAGACCGGGAAGGGCTCGCCGAGGCCGAGATTCCACAGCGCCGCCGCGTCCGCCTCGCCGGAGGGGCCGTCCACCTTGTTGGCGGCGAGGACGACCGGCTTGCCGGCCCGGCGTAGCAGCTTCACCACGGCCTCGTCGGTGTCGGTGGCGCCGACCGTGGAGTCCACCACGAAGACCACCGCGTCGGCGGCCTCGATGGCGAACTCGGCCTGCGCGGCGACCGAGGCGTCGATGCCGAGGACGTCCTGCTCCCAGCCGCCGGTGTCCACGATCTTGAAGCGGCGGCCGTTCCAGTTCGCCTCGTACGTGACCCGGTCGCGGGTGACGCCCGGCCGGTCCTCGACGACGGCCTCGCGGCGGCCGATGATCCGGTTCACCAGCGTCGACTTGCCGACATTGGGCCGGCCGACGACGGCCAGCACCGGCAGCGGGCCGTGGCCCGCCTCGGCGAGGTCACCGGCCACCTCGTCCAGATCGAGGCCCTCTTCGGCGGCGAGCTCCATGAACTCGGCGTATTCGGCGTCGCCGAGGGCGCCGATGTCGCCGTGCTCGTCCTGCTGGTCCATGAGGTCTCTCCGTCGGTCGGCGGTGGTGGCTGCCGTAACCAGTGTGGCGGCAACCGGAGCGGTTCCGCGGTCTGCGGCGCCCGGTGTGGGTTCAGGGGGCCCGGCCGGTATCGGCGGGCCGGGGGTTCAGCGGCCGGTGGTCCGCCTGGCGTCGGCCAGGTGCGCGGTCAGCCGCTCCTGGATGCGCGCGGTGGCGGCGTCCAGCGCGCTGCGGGTGCGGCGCCCGCTGCCGTCGCCCGCTTCGAAGGGTTCACCGAAGACGACGTCGATCCGGGCGCCCAGCGGTGGCAGCGCGCCGACCACCTTGCCCTTGCGGGCGCTGCCGAGCACCGCGACCGGCACCACGGGCGCGCCGGACCTGACCGCGAAGTACGCCAGGCCCGCCCGCAGCTGGGCGAAGTCGCCGACGCCGCGGGTGCCCTCGGGGAATATGCCGAGCACGCCGCCGCGCTCCAGGACGCCCAGCGCGTTGGCGATGGCGGTGCGGTCGACGCTGTCCCGGTCGATCTCGATCTGGCCGATGGAGCGCAGGAAGGGGTCGAGCGGGCCGACGAACGCCTGCTTCTTCACCAGGAAGTGGATCGGGCGGGGGGTGGTGCCGATCAGCATCGGGCCGTCGACGTTGTGGCTGTGGTTGCCGGCCAGGATCACCGGGCCGTGGGCGGGCACCCGCCAGGCGCCGAGCACCCGGGGCCGCCACAGGCCGTTCATCAGGCCGATCCCGATGCCGCGGGCGACAGCGGCGCCGCGCGGGCCCGGCGGCGCGGTGGCGTGCTGGGTGGTCACCGGGTCGCCCGCTTCTCCTCGACCAGCGTCACGACCTGCTCTATGACCTGCTCCAGGGTGAGCGCGGTGGTGTCGACCTCGATCGCGTCGTCGGCCTTGGCCAGCGGGGAGGTCTTGCGGCCGGAGTCGGCGGCGTCCCGGCGGATCAGCGCGGCCTGGGTGGCGGCGACGCTCTGGGCACCGTTCAGCTCGCCGCTGCGGCGGGCCGCGCGCGCCTCGGCGGACGCGGTGAGGAAGATCTTCACGGTGGCGCCGGGGAGCACGGTGGTGCCGATGTCGCGGCCCTCCACGACGATGCCGGCGGGGGCGGCGGCAGCGGCGCTGCGCTGATAGGCGACCATGCGGGCGCGCACCTCGGGCACCGCGCTGACCGCGCTGACCGCGGCGGTGACTTCCTGGGTGCGGATCGGGGCGGCCACGTCCACGCCGTCGACGCTGATCGCGGGGTCGCCGGGGTCGGTGCCGGAGACGATCACCGGCTTGTCCACGGCGTCGGCGACCGCGATGGGGTCGTGCACGTCCACGCCATTGCTGAGCATCCACCAGGTGATCGCCCGGTACTGGGCGCCGGTGTCCAGGTAGCTCAGCCCGAGCTTGGCGGCGACCGCCCTGGAGGTGCTGGACTTGCCCGTGCCGGAGGGGCCGTCGATGGCGACGATCACCGGGTTCACCGGACTTACCGGATTTTCCACAGGGGTGGACCTTCCTCGTGCACGTAACGTCGGGGGCGCGGGACTGCCCGGATCGGACGGGCACCCATCCCCCCAAGGTTACCGGCCATGCGGGGGACGGCGTGCCACGGGTTTCCCCCGCCCCTTGCGCGGCCCCGCGCACCGCCCGGCGCCGGGGCGCTCCCCGGGCTCCGGACCGGCCGGCCTCACGGCTGCCGCAGCGCCCACCCGCGCTCGCGCAGCGCCGCCGTCAGCTTCGGGGCGCTGCGCGGTTCGACCATGAGCTGGACGAGGCCCGCCTGCCGGCCGGTGGAGTGCTCGATACGGACGTCCTCGATGTTCACACCGGCCGCGCCCGCGTCGGCGAAGAGGCGGGCGAGTTCGCCGGGCTGGTCGCCGATGAGGACGGCGACGAGCTCGTACGGCTTGGGAGCGCTGCCGTGCTTGCCGGGCACCTTGGCACGGCCGGCCTTGCCGCGGCGGAGGACGTCCTCGATGCCGGCCGCGCCGCCGCTGCGCTTGTCGCCGTCGCCGCTCTCCAGGGCGCGCAGCGCGCTGACGGTCTCGGCGAGGTCGGTGGCGAGGTCGGCGAGGATGTCGGCGACCGGGCCCGGGTTGGCGGCCAGGATGTCCATCCACATGCCCGGCTCCGAGCCGGCGATCCGGGTCACATCCAGGATGCCCTGACCGCAGAGCCGTACGGCGGCCTCCTCGGCGTGCTCCAGCCGGGCCGCGACCAGGCTGGAGACGAGCTGCGGGGTGTGCGAGACCAGGGCCACCGCGCGGTCGTGCGCGTCGGCGTCCATCACCACCGGGACGGCCCGGCACAGGGCGACCAGTTCCAGCGCGAGGTTGAGCACCTCGGTGTCGGTGGCCGCGGTGGGGGTGAGCACCCAGGGACGCCCCTCGAAGAGGTCGGCGGTGGCCGCCAGCGGCCCGGAGCGCTCCCGGCCGGCCATCGGGTGCGTGCCGATGTAACGGCCGAGGTCGCAGCCGAGCGCCTCCAGCTCGCGGCGCGGGCCGCCCTTGACGCTGGCGACGTCGAGGTAGCCGCGGCCGAGCCCGCCGGAGATGGCGTCGGCGAGGGCGGCGGCGACGTGGGCCGGCGGCACCGCGACGATCACCAGGTCGACCGGGGCCCCGGGGCTGCCGGACGTGCCGGCGCCGAGCGCTTCGGCGGTACGGACCGCGGACTCGTCGTGGTCGGTGAGGTACACGTCGACGCCGCGGGCGGTGAGCGCGAGGGCGGCGGAGGTGCCCATCAGCCCGGTTCCGATGACGAGCGCGGTCCTCACTGTGGCGATCCTCACTGCACGGGGGCACACCGGAGCGGCGGCCCGGTGTCTGGCGGCGGTGTCCTGCGACGGACGTCCTGGCACACGCGCCCCGCGACAGCGGTCCCGCGGCGGTGTCCTGTGACAAAGGTAATGATGCGCGCCCGCGGGACCGGCCCGCGCCCGCAGGGCGAGACGCGGGTGTCCGCGGGCCCCGCCTGTCCCTCCGCTCCCCGCAGGAAGCAGCGGTTTCCCCGCGCCGTTCGTACGGCATGGCGATAATCGCCCTCATGCGCGACTCCCTGGGCCACGCCCTCGTCAGGGACCACACGGTCTACGCCTGTGTCATGGGCTCGCGCGCCTTCGGGCTCGCCACGGACGGCAGCGACACCGACCGGCGCGGGATCTTCGTGGCGCCGACCCCGCTGTTCTGGCGCTTCGAGAAGCCGCCGACCCATGTCACCGGGCCGCTGGACGAGCAGTTCTCCTGGGAGCTGGAGCGGTTCTGCGTGCTCGCGCTGCGGGCCAACCCCAATCTGCTGGAGTGCCTGCACTCACCGCTGGTGGAGTACGCCGACGCGACCGGCCGCGAACTGCTCGACCTGCGGGGGGCGTTCTTGTCCCGGCGGGCCGAGAGCAGCTTCCGCGGCTACGCGGCCCAGCAGCTGGGCAAGCTGGAGGCCGATCTGCGTACCCGCGGCGAGCTGCGCTGGAAGCACGCGATGCATCTGCTGCGGCTGCTGATCAGCTGCCGTGACCTGCTGCGGACCGGCCGGCTCACGGTGGACGTGGGCGAGCACCGTGAGCGGCTGCTGGCGGTGAAGCGGGGCGAGGTGGGCTGGGAGGAGTTCCAGGCGCGGATCCGTACGCTGCACGAGGAGACGGACGCCGCCGCGGCCCGGACGCCGCTGCCGCAGGAGCCGGACCGGGCCCGGGTGGAGGACTTCCTGCTCCGGGTCCGGCGCGCCTCCGCCTCAGCCCCGGTCGGTGTCCTGGTCCCAGAGTCCGCCCAGCGCCCGTAGCTCCTCGCCGTACTCGATCCGCTCCGCCCAGCGGGCCGGCCAGGCGTCCGCGCCCAGGTACGCGCCGGCGAAGGCCCCGGTCAGGCAGGCGATCGAGTCCGAGTCGCCGGAGCTGTAGGCGGCCCGCCGCAGCGCGGTCACCGGCTCCTCGGGGAAGAGCAGGAAGCAGAGCAGCCCGGTGGCGAACGCCTCCTCCGCCACCCACCCGGCCCCGGTGACCAGGCAGGGGTCGGCCTCCTCGTCCCGCTCCCGCAGTGCCTGCTCCAGGCGGACGAGCACCTGCGCGCACTCGTCCCAGCCGCGCTCGGCGAAGTGGGCGGGTGTGGGGTCCTGGGCGTACGTCCACAGGTCGCCGAGCCAGTACTCGTGGTAGTACGACCGGTTCGCGGCCACGTACTCCCGCAGCAGCGCGAGCAGTTCGCCGGGGCGGGCGCCTTCGGCGAGGAGCCGTACCGTGTACGCCGTCAGGTCGGACGCGGTGAGCCCGGTCGGGTGGCCATGGGTGAGGGCGGCCTGGAACTGGGCGATGCCGGAGCGGGTGCGCTCATCCGTCCCGGGGACGAGCGCGGCGGGCGCGACCCGCATATTGGCCCCGCAGCCCTTGGAGCCGGTCTGGCTGGCCTCCTGCCAGATCCGCCCCGGCCGGCTGAGCAGTTGGCACGCGACCATGCAGGTCCGGCCGGGGGCCCGGTTGTTCTCCGGGGAGCGCCACCACTCGACGTACTCCTCGCGCAGCGGCCCGAGCAGCCCCAGCGGTGTCAGCCGGCCGCGTTCCGAGGCGGTGCGCAGGGCCCGCGCGAAGGCGAGCGTCATCTGGGTGTCGTCGGTGACGATGGCGGGCCGCGGCAGCTCCATCCCCCGCCAGGGCCCGAACGTCGCCCCGATCATCGCCACCGTGTTGAACTCGGTCGGAAACCCGAGCGCGTCCCCGAGCGCGAGCCCGGTCATCACCCCACTCGCCGCCCGCTTCCCACCCTTCATACCCCCGCCTCCCGAACCCGCACGACGAAGTCATGCAGCGCGTCATAGCCCCCCACCCGCCCCGGCAACCCCGAACCGGCCTGCGCCTGGCTGAGGGCGGCGTGCAGGGCTTCGACGTCGGTACGCAGCCGGTCGGCGTCGAGAGCGCCGGCCGGACCGTGTTCGGCGTCCGCCTTGCGGGCGATCAGGTCCGGAAGATAGGCCGGGGCGTCGACGAGGGTGAGCAACGTCGGCAGATGCGCCTGGAGTTCGCCGGTACGCATCAGGTGGATACCGGTGAGCAGCACCCGGAAGGTGTAGAGCAGCGGCTTGAGTTCGCCGTTCTTCTCGTACAGCCGCCACTGGGTGTTGGCGAAGCCGCGGTAGTGGTGGGCGTGCTCGGAGGTGAGCACCCCCGGGGCCAGCGCGACGAGTTCGGCGTGCGCGTCGGTGGTCTGCACGACCAGCGGGGAGAGCAACTGCTCCAGCACGTAGCCATTGCGGCGCAGCATCATCCGGACGAACTTCAGCACGTCGTGCGTGACGAGGTCGAGGTCGAGGCCGTCACGGTCCCACATCCGGCTCTGGGTCGCCTCACCCTCACGCAGGCCGATCACCTCGCGCAGCGGCAGCAGGTGGACGCCGCGGAGGTCGATGTCGGAGTCGTGGGAGGGGAAGCCGTAGAGGTGGGCGCCGGAGATGGTGGTGAAGAGGAGGGGGTCGGGGCCGGCGAGGAGTTCGGGCAGTAGGGGGGTGAGGTCGGGGACGCCCGCGGCGGAGAGGGGGTCGGCTTGGATGGTCATGCTGTCATCCAAGCCGCCCGGAGCATCCGCACGCGAGAGGTTTCCCGCGTTCCGGTTCCGGGCCGGCAGGCCGCGGAACCGGTCGGGTCAGAGGTCGACCTCCTGCATCAGCATGCCGACCTCGGTGTTGGTCAGCCGGCGCAGCCAGCCGGACTTCTGGTCGCCCAGCGGGATCGGGCCGAAACTGGTACGGACCAGCTTGTCGACCGGGAAGCCGGCCTCGGCCAGCATCCGCCGCACGATGTGCTTGCGGCCCTCGTGCAGGGTGACCTCGACCAGGTAGTTCTTGCCGGTGTTCTGCACGATCCGGAAGTGGTCGGCGCGTGCCCACCCGTCCTCCAGCTCGATGCCGCTCTTGAGCTGCTTGCCGAGATCGCGGGGCAACGGGCCCTGGATCGCGGCGAGATACGTCTTCTGCACGCCGTACCGCGGGTGGGTCAGCCGGTGCGCGAGCTCGCCGTGGTTGGTGAGCAGGATCAGACCCTCGGTCTCGGTGTCCAGCCGCCCGACGTGGAAGAGCCGGGTCTCGCGGTTGGTGACGTAGTCGCCGAGGCACTGCCGCCCGTCGGGGTCCTCCATGGTGGAGACGACACCGGCCGGCTTGTTCAGCGCGAAGAAGAGATACGTCTGGGTGGCCACGGTCAGCCCGTCGACCTTGACCTCGTCGTGGTTGGTGTCCACCCGCAGGCCCTGCTCGGTGACGACCTTGCCGTTCACCTCGACCCGGCGCTGCTCGATCAGTTCCTCGCACGCGCGGCGGGAGCCCATGCCGGCCCTGGCGAGCACCTTCTGCAGACGCTCGCCCTCCTGCTCGGCGCCGGGGAAGGTCTTGGGCAGGTTCAGCTTGGGCTTGCTGTGCCGCTCCCGGTTGCGCTCCTCGATCTGGGCGTCCAGCTCGCGGGGGCGGGCCGGAAGGGTCCGGCCGCCGCGCTTGCCGCGGTTGCCTGGCTGACCCTCCGCCTTGGTGCGGGGCATGCCGCCGGGCCGGTTCGCGCCGGACTGGCCGGTGCTGCCGACGTCGTAGCGGCGCTCCTCCGGGCGCGGCTTGCTCGGGCGCTGCGGGCCCTGGCCCTGCGGCTGGGACTGGCCCTGCCCGCGGCCCCGGTCGTCGCCGCGGCGCTGGTCGCCGGCGCCACGCCGGTCCTGACCGCCACCGGACCCACGCCGGTCCTGACCGCCACCGGCGCCACGCCGGTCCTGACCGCCACCGGACCCACGCCGATCGGAGCCGCCGGTGCCACCGCCGCCGCCACCGCGGGAGTTCCGGCCGCCGCCGCTGTTCCTGTCGCTGCTTCGCATCAAGTTTCCGTAATCGAGGTGGTCACTACGTCGTCGTCCGGGGCATCGGGATCGAAGGACGGCAGCCCCTCCTGGGACTCCGCCTCGATCGCGTCCGCCTCCGGCAGGAACGGGGCGAGCTCCGGCAGCTCATCAAGGCTGCGCAGGCCCATACGTTCCAGGAAGTAGTTGGTCGTCCTGTACAGGATCGCACCTGTCTCGGGTTCCGTCCCACCTTCGGCCACCAGCCCCCGCTGGAGCAGGGTGCGCATCACACCGTCACAGTTCACGCCGCGCACCGCGGAGACCCGGGAGCGGCTGACCGGCTGACGGTACGCGACCACCGCCAATGTCTCCAGCGCGGCCTGCGTGAGACGGGCGTGCTGGCCGTCGAGCACGAACTTCTCCACCGCCGGGGCGAAGGCGGGCCGGGTGTAGAAACGCCAGCCGCCCGCCACCAGCCGCAGGTCGAAGCCGCGGTTCTCGCGGGTGTAGTCGTCGGAGAGTTCGCGCAGCGCCTTGGTGACGCTGCGGCGGGGGCGGTCGAGCACCTTGGCGAGGTGCTCCTCGGTGGCCGGTTCGTCGATCACCATCAGGACCGCTTCGAGAGCGGGCTTCAGCTCCAGCCGGGCCAGGTCCGCGGTGAGCAGGCCGGCCGGGGCCGGGGCGGTGCCCTCGGGTGTGCCCGGGTCCAGTTCCGCGGTGGCGGGTTCCGCCGGGTCGGCCGCCTGGGTCATCGCTCTTCTCCCTCGTCCTCGTCGTCGGTACGTCCCGCACCGCCGCCTGTGCCCGTGCCCGCGGCGCCGCCGGTCTTCTTGCCGCCCTCAGGTTCCGCGGCCGGCTCCCGGTCGAACTCGTCGGTCACCAGCGCGGCGGCCTCCTCGACGGCGGCGCCGGTCCAGCGGACCTGGAGGTCGCCGAGCGCCTCCTCCTGATCGAGCGTGATCGCCTTCTCGCGGTACAGCTCCAGCAGCGCGAGGAAGCGGGCGACCACGGTGAGGGTGTCCGGGGCGTCCCGGGTCAGCTCGCCGAAGCTGGCCACGCCGAGCGCCCGCAGTATCGCGATCACATGCTCGGCCTGCTCCCGTACGGACACCAGCGGGGCGTGGATGTGGTCCACGTAGACCTGCGGCTTCGGCTTGGGCTGCATCGCCTTCACCGCGAGCTGGGCGAACCGCTCGGGGCCGATGCTCAGCACGACCTCGGGCAGCAGCTCGGCGTGCTGCGGTTCCAGGCCGACGGTGCGGGGGTGGCGCAGTGCCTCCTGCTCCAGCCGTTCGGCGAAGATCGCGGCGATCTGCTTGTACGCGCGGTACTGCAGCAGCCGGGCGAAGAGCAGGTCCCGCGCCTCCAGCAGCGCCAGGTCCGCCTCGTCCTCCACTTCGGCGGACGGCAGCAGCCGGGCCGCCTTCAGGTCGAGCAAGGTGGCGGCGACCACCAGGAACTCGGTGGTCTGGTCGAGGTCCCAGTCCGGCCCCATCGCGTGGATGTACGCCATGAACTCGTTGGTGACCTTCGACAGTGCGACTTCGGTCACATCGAGCTTGTGCTTCGAGATCAACTGCAGCAGGAGGTCGAACGGCCCCTCGAAGTTCACCAGCCGCACGGTGAACCGGCCGCTGTCGGCGGCCTCACCGGGCGGTGCCGCGGAAGCGTCCGCGACCGCAGGTCCCGGCTCGTCCTGCGCCGGCGCGGCGGCCCCCTCCGGCACACCTGGCTCGACCGGTTCGACCGGTTCGGCCGGCTCGACCTGCTCGGCCGGCTCCACGAGGGGCGCGCCGACGTCCGGAACCGGCTCCGCCGTCGCGTGCTCCGTCGTCACCGGCTCCGCCGTCACGGGGCCGGGGTCGTCGGGGAGCGGCGCGGAGCCGCGTCCGAGCGGGCGGCGGGGGTGGGTGGGTGGCATCGGGGGTCCAAGGGGCGGGGAGGTCCAGGACCGCAGGCTATCCTCCCCGGGCGCCGGGGCCCGGGCCCCACGCCTGGAGGTGAGCGGTCAGCGACCGCGCAGGCGGCGCACGAGAATGCTCGCGTCGCCGCGGGATTCGAGGTCGGCGAGGACGACGGCGACGGCCTCACGGACGATACGGCCGCGGTCGATGGCCAGCCCGTGCTCGCCGCGCAGCACCAGGCGGGCGTGCTCCAGGTCCATCAGCTCCTCGGCGGAGACGTAGACGGTGATCTTCTCGTCGTGGCGTTCGCGCCCGCTGGGGCGGCGGTTCTGCCGGGGCGCCTTGCGGCGGCCCTGGGGCGGCTGCTGCTGGGACGGGCTCTGCAGGGGCGGCGGGACCTGGGGGGTGACCGTCGCGGTCACGGTGGGCATCCCGGCCGAGGCCGGCTTCACTCCGGCGCGTTCGGCGGTCAGCGGCCTGCGAGGGCCTGGCGCCCCGTCACGGCCGCCGTGCTCCACGGCCCCGGACCGGGGGTCCGCCTCGCCCTCGCGGCTCTCCTGGGCCTCTTCCGCCCGTGACTCCGCCCGTTCGTCCTGCCGTTCGTCCTCCCCGCCCGGGGGGACCGGCCGCAGCTGTGTCTCGCCGCCGGGGTGCTGCCGTGGCTGCGGGGCCTGGAGCGCTGCTCCCCCGGTGGTCCGGAACAGTTCGTCGGCGCCCGGCAGACTCACTCGGCGTGGCACCGGGCGAGCACCTCCCTGGCGAGCTGGCGATAGGCGGCGGCACCGACGGAGTTGGAGGCGTAGGTGGTGATCGGCTCACCGGCCACGGTGGTCTCGGGGAACCGTACGGTCCGGCCGATGACGGTGTGGAAGACGTGGTCGTCGAACGCCTCGACCACCCGGGCCAGCACCTCGCGGCTGTGCACCGTGCGGGAGTCGTACATCGTGGCGAGGATGCCGTCGAGTTCGAGTTCGGGGTTGAGCCGCTCGCGGACCTTCTCGATGGTCTCGGTGAGCAGCGCCACTCCGCGCAGCGCGAAGAACTCGCACTCCAGCGGCACGATCACCGAGTGCGCCGCGGTCAGCGCGTTCACGGTGAGCAGGCCGAGCGAGGGCTGGCAGTCGATGACGATGTAGTCGTAGTCGGCCATCAGCGGCTTGAGCGCGCGGGCCAGCGCGGACTCACGCGCCACCTCGCTCACCAGCTGCACCTCGGCGGCCGACAGGTCGATGTTGCTGGGCAGCAGGTCCATGCCGGGCACCGCGGTCTTCAGCAGCACCTCGTCCGCCGCCAGCCCGCGTTCCATCAGCAGGTTGTAGACGGTGATGTCCAGTTCCATCGGGTTGACGCCGAGGCCGACCGAGAGCGCGCCCTGCGGGTCGAAGTCGACGAGCAGGACCCGGCGGCCGTACTCGGCGAGCGCGGCACCCAGGTTGATGGTCGAGGTGGTCTTGCCGACCCCGCCCTTCTGGTTGCACATCGCGACGATCTTCGCCGGGCCGTGGTCGGTCAGCGGGTTGGGGATCGGGAAGTACGGCAGCGGCCGGCCGGTGGGCCCCACCCGCTCGCGGCGCTGCCGGGCGGCGTCGGGGGCCAGCGTGGCGGCATACTCCGGATCGGGCTCGTACTCCGCGTCCGGGTCGTAGAACTGGCCGTCCTGCAGGTCGTCGTTGTTGTCGTAAGGCGCCATGGCGTAAGAGGGTTGCGTCTCTGTGCTCGACTCGGGGCGGCGGGACTCGAAGGTGTGGACCGCGACCGAACCGACGGTCATTCCTGGTTGACCACCCCCGGGAGCAAATGTCGACTCATTCACAAGTCGTCTTACCTCCTTGGTGACCAGGAAACTTCTAGACAGGTCAGCGTGACTACAGCCGACGCTTCGCGACTCTATGGCGTGTCAGTGGTCCGCAGCAACACAATCCGCCGGACACGGCACGATGTGTCGGCAACCGAACGCCCCTCTGTCAAGGGCGTAACCACGCGATCGGCCGGGTCTCAGCTGCCAAGACCCGGCCGGATAAACGGAGTTGACACCGGCTGCCAGAAACCGGCGCCCGATCAGCCCAGCAGGGCTTGCAGGTCGGCGGCCTGCAGGCCGTGCGCCTCGGCGACCGGGCCGTAAACGACCTGTCCCTCATGGGTGTTGAGACCGAGCGCGAGCGCCACGTCCCGGCGCAGCGCCTGGCGCCAGCCCCTGTCGGCGACCTCCACGATGTACGGCAGCGTGGCGTTGGTCAGCGCGTACGTCGAGGTGTTGGGCACCGCGCCGGGCATGTTGGCGACGCAGTAGAAGACCGACCCGTGGACGGTGAAGGTCGGCTCCGCGTGCGTGGTGGGCCGGGAGTCCTCGAAGCAGCCGCCCTGGTCGATGGCGATGTCGACAAGTACCGAACCCGGCTTCATCCGGGACACCAGCTCGTTGCTGACGAGCTTGGGGGCCTTCGCGCCGGGGATGAGCACCGCGCCGACCACCAGATCGGCCTCCAGCACGGCCTGTTCGAGCGCGTATGCGTTGGAGGTGATGGTCTGCACGCGGTTGCCGAACACCTTGTCGGCCTCGCGCAGCTTGTTCACGTCCTTGTCGAGCAGGGTGACGTGGAAGCCGAGGCCGAGCGCGATGGTGGTGGCGTGCCAGCCGGAGACACCGGCGCCGATGACGACCGCCCGGCCGGAGCGGACGCCGGGCACGCCGCCGGGCAGCACCCCGCGGCCGCCGGCCGAACGCATCAGGTGGTAGGCGCCGACCTGCGGGGCCAGCCGGCCGGCCACCTCGGACATCGGGGCGAGCAGCGGCAGCTGCCGGTTGGGCAGCTCGACGGTCTCGTAGGCGATGGCGGTGGTACCGGACTCCAGCAGCGCGTCGGTGCACTCCCGGGAGGCGGCCAGGTGCAGGTACGTGAAGAGGGTCAGGTCCTTGCGGAGGCGGTGGTACTCCTCGGCGACCGGCTCCTTCACCTTCAGCAGCAGCTCGGCCCCGGCCCACACCTCGTCGGCGGTGGGCAGGATGGCGGCGCCGGCCGCCAGGTACTCCTGGTCGGGGATGGACGAACCGTCGCCGGCGCCCTCCTCGACGAGGACCTGGTGTCCGTTGCGGACGAGCTCGTGCACACCGGCCGGGGTGATGGCCACACGGAACTCGTTGTTCTTGACCTCGCGGGGGATGCCCACCTTCACGTCGATCACGGTCCTTGCACTCAGGGAGAACTGGCGGGATCCGGCAGGCCCTGAGGGAGCGCATGCCGAAGGACGTCCTGACATGGTGCGGGATGGCACGACACGTCGGACCTGACCGCGTTGTGTGCGGCCGTGCCCAGTTTAGTGAAGGAGTTGCCGCTGTCCAGCCTTACAAAGTGGTGGGTTCAGTCGAAGACATTGGCAGTTTCGTAGGCTGGTCGGCGGCTGGGGTGCCATGGGGAGCCGCCGAACCCGACGAAGGGGCGCCGGGCCGGCGGGCCGTCCCTCAGAAGGCCGGGAACTCGCCGGGGCGGAAGAGCCGCTGGGCGGCGGCGCGCTGCAGGCCCGCGCCGCCGGAGTCGCCGAGCCGGTCCAGGGCGTCGGCGAGCCGCAGCAGCACCGCCGCCTCCAGCCGCCGCTCGCCCGCCTGCCGGGCCCAGTAGAGCGCGTCACGGCAGGTGCGCAGGGCGTCCTCCGGGTGTCCCGCGTACTCCTGGACCCGGGCGGCCTCGGTGAGGGCGCGGGCCTGTGAGGGCAGGTCGCCGAGCCGCCGGTAGACGCCGGCCGCGGAGCGCCATTCGCGCAGCGCGGGGCCGTAGCGGCCCAGGTAGGTCAGCACCGCGCCGATCCTGGCGTGCAGCCGGGCCTGGTCGGCGAGTTCGCCGCGGGCCTGGCGCAGGGCCAGCGCCCGGCCGAACCAGTCCGAGGCGCGCGGCAGGTCCTGCTGGGCGAGGTAGGTGCCGCCGAGTGCCTCCAGCACCCGCCCCTCGGCCTCGGTGTCGTCGCCGTCCCGCGCCGCGCCGAGCGCCTGCCGGTACCTCTCCACCGCGTCCGCGGGGCGGCCGGCCTCGGCGTCCAGGTCGGCCAGGTTGATCAGGGCGGCGGCCCTCTCCCGGTGCAGGCCCCGGCGCTCGGCGACACCGAGGACGAGGCGGTGCAGTTCGTACCGTTCGGCGAGCGCGGGGGTGGCCGCCGGGGCGGCGGTCAGGGCCCGGACCAGGGCGGCCACCAGACGGCGGGCCAGCGTGTCGAGTTCGCCGTCGGCGACGGCCATCCGGGCCGCGGCCATCAGCCCGGGCAGCCGGGCGTCGAGCCATCCGGCGGCGACCGCGGGGGTGGCGAACCGCAGCGTACGGGGCAGCCCGTCGGCCGGTTCCTCGCCGGCGAGCGCGGCCCGGCAGGAGACCAGCAGCCGTACGGTCCGCTCCAGCATCCGGGCCCGCGCCAGCCGTACGTCCTCGGGCCGGTCCCGGGTCTCCACCAGCCCGCGCAGCAGCGGCTCCAGGCACCCGGGCACGCGGTAGCGCCCCTGCTCACTCCCCGGGGCGAGCAGCCCGCCGGTGACGAAGTCGTCCAGGGTGCCCTGGGCGGCGGGCACCGAGCACCCGGCGAGCGCGGAGGCCGACTGGGCGTCCACCAGGCCGGCCGGGGCGAGGGACAGCAGGCGCAGTATCCGGGCGGCGGTGCCCGGCAGGGACTCGTACACCAGCCGGAAGGCCCGGACGAGCTCGCCGGGGGCGGCGGGGGGCGCGGGGGCGTGCGGCGGCTCGGGGGCGGGGTCCGGGGTGGACGCGGGAGCGGATTTCGGCGTGGATTTCGGCGTGGGCTTCGGCATGGATTTCGGTGTGGGCTTCGGCCCGGTGGTGGGGGCCTTGGCGGCGGGCCCGGAGGCTTCCCCGGCCGTGGGTTCTCCGCCCGGCGTGCCGTCCTTCGCCTCCCCGGCCTGCTCGCCTTCCTTCGCCGGCCCGGCTCCCTTCGCTGCCAGGTCCGGCGGGGCCAGGCCGTCGGTGGCCCTGGGGGCGGGCGGGAACGGGGTGTCGGAGGCCGCCCGCAGCCGGGCTGCGGCCTCCGACAGCGACAGGCGCGGCTGGGCGGCGAGCCAGGCGCCGACCAGGCGGAGCGCGGTGGGGTGCCCGGCCGCTTCCTGGACCAGCGATTCGGCGCCCCGCGGGTCGTTGGTGACCCGGGTCTCCCCCACCGCCTGTCCGAGCAGTGCCACCGCCGCCGCGGAGTCCAGGCCGCCCAGCGTGCTGGGCCGTACATCGGCCACTCCGGCCAGCGGACCCCCGGAGGTCACCACCACCAGGCTGCCCGCCGTCTGAGGCAGCAGGCCGGTCAACTGGCCCGCGTCCACCACGTCGTCCAGCACGATCAGCACCCGCCGCCCGGCCAGTGCCTCGCGCAGCGCCGCCGGGGCGTCGGCCGGCTGTGACTCCCCGGCGGGCGCGACGGCTTCGGGGCCCTGTCCCTGGGGCACGACCGCCGTCGCGGACCGGTGCCGCTGCTCGCCGACCGCGGCCAGCAGCGTGGCCGCCACCTGCTGCGGCGGGAGGGCGTCGCCGTGGTCGCCGGTGAGCCGGAGGAAGAAGTGGCCGTCCGGGTAGTCCGCGGCGACCTGCCGGGCGAGTTCGAGGGCCACCGCGGTGCGGCCGATCCCGGGCCGGCCGACCACGAGCAGGACCCGGGGGCGGGCGGGGGGACTGGTGCGGGTGGCGCCGAGGCCGGGGCGGCTGATCTCGGCGCGGAGTTCGGCGAGTTCGCGGGCGCGGCCGACGAAGCGGGGGGCCGGCGGGGGGAGAGCGGAAGGAGAGGCGGACGTCCGGGCCGGCACATCGGGAGCTTCCGCGGGCCGTGCCGGAGGCGGATCGAGTGCCTGGTCCGTCACGGGGCACGCTCCCGGCTGGTGTGGTCGTCGTCGCTGCCGCCACCTGCGCGAGGGGCGTGCGCCGAGCCTAGTTCACGCGGTGCGCCCGTTCCCCTGGCCCGACGCGGCCAACAGCGTCAATGATCACCCCATCGGATCATCGCACCGCCGACCACGGACCACCGGCCACGGACCACCGACCGCCGCCCACGGACGCCCGGCACCCGGCGCCGGCTACCCACCCGGGCCACGTGCGCTGCCGCGGACCCACCGGCCGGTCCGCCCTTTACGGCCTTACCGCCTCACGCCCTCACGCCCTCACGCCCTCACGCGGTGAACGGCCGGGCCGGCCACGGCGCCTCGGCCGGCCGCAGTGCCTCAAGCCCGTCCCCGGCGAGCGCGGCGGTGACCGCCAGCACCCCGGTGACCAGGGCGTTGTTGTGCAGATCCCCGGTGAGCACCCCGTGGACCAGGTCGGTCAGCGGCACCCGGGAGGTCTCCATGTCGGCCTCCTCCTCGGCGACCTCGAACCGCGCGCCGTCCGCCTCCGAGAGGTCACGGGCCAGGAAGATCCGGATCGCCTCGTCCGAGCCGCCCGGCGAGGGGTACACATCGACCAGCACCCGCCAGTCGCCCGCCTTGACGTGTGCCTCCTCGTACAGCTCCCGCTGGGCGGCGTGCAGCGGGTTCTCGCCGGGGATGTCGAGCAGCCCGGCCGGGATCTCCCAGAGCTTGTGCCGTACCGGGTGCCGGTACTGCTTGATCAGCAGGACCCGGCCTTCCCCGTCCAGCGCCAGGATGGCGACGGAGCCGGGGTGGACCTGGTAGTCCCGGACCGCCGTCCCCCCGTCCGGCATGACGACCTCATCGCTGCGGACACCGGTCTTCTTGCCGGTGAACGGCGTGGAGGTCGCGGTGATCCGCCATTCCTGCGGGGTGTCCTGGAGCATGTGCGCCTTCCGGGAAGGAGGTGGGAGAGGGGTTCAGCCCTGCTTGGCGGCCACCGCAGCCGCGACCAGTCCGGCGAAGAGCGGGTGCGGCCGGGTCGGGCGCGACTTCAGCTCGGGGTGCGCCTGGGTGGCCACCAGGTACGGGTGCACCTCACGCGGGTACTCGACGTACTCCACCAGCTTGTTGTCCGGGGACGTCCCGGAGAAGACGATGCCCGTCTGCTTCTCCAGCTCGGCCCGGTAGGCGTTGTTGACCTCGTAGCGGTGGCGGTGGCGCTCCTCGACGTACGCCTGGTCGCCGTAGACCTCGCGGACGATGGAGCCCTCGGCGAGCTTGGCCGGATAGGTGCCCAGCCGCATGGTGCCGCCGAGGTCGCCCTTGCCGCCGACGATGTCCAGCTGCTCGGCCATGGTGGAGATCACCGGGTGCGCGGTGCCCGGGTCGAACTCGGTGGAGTTGGCGTCGGTGATGCCGGCCAGATTGCGGGCCGCCTCGATGACGATGCACTGCAGGCCGAGGCAGAGTCCGAGGAGCGGGACGCGGTTCTCACGGGCGAAGGTGATCGCCTGGACCTTGCCTTCCACACCGCGGTCGCCGAAGCCGCCGGGCACGCAGATCGCGTCCACGTCGGAGAGCTGGGCCGCTGCGCCCGCCGGGGTCTTGCAGTCGTCCGAGGTCACCCACTTGATGTGCACCTTGGCGTTGTTCGCGAAGCCGCCGGCCCGCAGCGCCTCGGTCACCGACAGATACGCGTCGGGCAGGTCGATGTACTTGCCGACCAGCGCGACCTTCACCTCGTGCGCGGGCTCGTGGACCCGCCTGAGCAGGTCGTCCCACTGGGTCCAGTCCACATCGCGGAAGGGCAGGTCCAGCCGCCGGACAACATAGGCGTCCAGGCCCTCGGTGTGCAGCACCTTCGGGATGTCGTAGATGGACGGCGCGTCGATCGCGGCGACCACCGCGTCCTCGTCCACGTCGCACATCAGCGAGATCTTGCGCTTGATCGCGGTGGGCACCTCGCGGTCGGCGCGCAGCACGATCGCGTCGGGCTGGATGCCGATGCTGCGCAGCGCGGCCACCGAGTGCTGGGTGGGCTTGGTCTTCAGCTCGCCGGACGGGCCGATGTACGGCAGCAGGGAGATGTGCACCACGAAGACGTTGTCGCGGCCGACCTCGTGCCGGACCTGCCGTACCGACTCCAGGAACGGCAGCGACTCGATGTCGCCCACGGTCCCGCCGACCTCGGTGATCACCACGTCGACGTCGTCGGTGGCCATCCGCCGGATCCGGGACTTGATCTCGTTGGTGATGTGCGGGATGACCTGCACGGTGTCGCCGAGGTACTCGCCGCGGCGCTCCTTGGCGATGACCGAGGAGTAGATCTGGCCGGTGGTGACGTTCGCGGAACCGGCCAGGTTCACATCGAGGAAGCGCTCGTAGTGCCCGACGTCCAGGTCGGTCTCGGCGCCGTCGTCGGTAACGAACACCTCACCGTGCTGGAACGGGTTCATGGTGCCCGGGTCCACGTTGAGGTACGGGTCGAGCTTCTGCATGGTGACCCGCAGGCCGCGCGCCTTGAGCAGCGCACCGAGGCTGGAGGCGGTGAGCCCCTTGCCGAGCGATGAGGCCACCCCACCGGTGACGAAGATGTGCTTGGTGGTGGTGGTTTTCGGCGCAATTGCCAAAGGGGGGCTCCCGTGGTCGCGAGGTGAGGGTCGAAACGGCGTTCTTGCCTGGGAGCGCCGTTGCGGCGGTTCAGTGGTTCAGCCCACCGGCCCACGGGCTACCAGGGTAACAGCGCCGACGCCATGCCCTCCCGATGGCACACGCCACCAGGCGTTGTATACGTTCTGCGAACGGTTACGGCCTTTCTGCGGCCAAGTGCCCAGGTCCACCCGTCCGGCGCAGCGAAGATCACCGGAAGATCGCCGAGAGATGCGCACCAGTCCTTCCGAAGACGTATTCTGCTCGGACGCATTGCGCGAGCAGACCGGCACGGCACCATCCCCGCCCTCTTCCGGATCATTGGGCTCGTTCAAGATCCAGAAAAGTTCCAGAACCAGGTTGTTCCCTAGACCGCAAGACCGTCCCAGCGGGGGCGGCGCCGTGTTCGACTGGAGTTGCTCGTGGCCGGGCGTATCGAGGACTACGCACTCATCGGAGACATGCAGACCGCCGCACTGGTCTGCCGGGACGGCACAGTCGACTGGCTGTGCCTGCCCCGCTTCGACTCACCGGCGGTCTTCGCCGGGCTGCTCGGCACGGACGAGCACGGTTTCTGGCGGCTGGGGCCCGCCCATCCCGAGGGCAGCGGGACCCCGGACGCCACCCGCCGCCGTTACCGCGGCGACTCCTTGGTGCTGGAGTCCGAGTGGGACACCGACCGGGGTACGGTCCGGGTCATCGACTTCATGCCGCCGCGCGACGGCGCCCCCCAGCTGATCCGGATCGTGGAGGGCGTCAGCGGCCGGGTGCCGATGGTCTCCACCCTGCGGATGCGCTTCTCCTACGGCCAGGTCACCCCGTGGGTGCACAAGGTCGGCGACCGTACGGTGGCGGTGGCCGGGCCCGACTCGGTCTGGCTGGACACCGAGGTCGACACCTTCGGCGAGAACCTGACGACGTACTCCGAGTTCACCGTCGCGCCCGGCGACCGGGTGGCCTTCACGATCAGCTGGGAGCCTTCGCACAAGCCCCAGCCCTCCCTGCCCGAGCCCGAGGTGGCGCTCAGCAACACCGAGGACTTCTGGCGCGAGTGGGTCGAGCAGTGCACCTACTCCGGCCCGTACCGGGAAGCGGTCGTCCGCTCCCTCATCACGCTCAAGGCGCTCACCTACGCGCCGACCGGCGGGATCGTGGCGGCGCCCACGACATCGTTGCCCGAGGACATCGGCGGGGTCCGCAACTGGGACTACCGCTTCACCTGGCTGCGGGACGCGGCGATCACGCTCTCCTCGCTGCTGCGCACCGGCTACCGCGACGAGGCCCGCGCCTGGCGGGAGTGGCTGCTGCGCGCGGTGGCCGGCGACCCGGAGAACCTGCAGATCATGTACGGCATCGCCGGCGAGCGGGAACTGGGCGAGAACGAACTGCACTGGCTGCCCGGCTACGAGGGCTCCGCGCCGGTCCGGATCGGCAACGGGGCCGCGCACCAGCTCCAGCTGGACGTCTACGGCGAGGTCACCGAGGCGCTGCACCTGGCCCATATGACCGGGCTGGCCCGCAACGACTACGCCAGCATCCTGCAGCTGAAGCTGATCCGCTATCTGGAGAAGCACTGGAACGAGCCGGACGAGGGCATCTGGGAGGTGCGCGGCCCGCGCCGCCACTTCGTGCACTCCAAGGTGATGGCCTGGGTGGCGGTCGACCGCACGGTCAAGCTGATCGAGTCCGGCGAGGTGGACGGTCCGCTGGAGCGGTTCAAGGAACTGCGCGAGGACATCCACTACGACGTGTGCGAGAAGGGGTACGACCGGGAGCGCAACACCTTCACCCAGTCGTACGGCTCCCGCGAGCTGGACGCGTCGCTGCTGCTGATCCCGCAGATGGGCTTCCTGCCGCCGGACGACAAACGGGTGATAGGCACCATCGAGGCGATCCAGCGTGAGCTGTCGACCTCGGACGGTTTCGTGCTGCGCTACCCGACGTCCAGCGGCGCCGACTCGGGTGAGGAGAATCTGGACGGCCTGCCCGGTGACGAAGGCGCCTTCCTGGCCTGCTCGTTCTGGCTCGCCGACGACCTGGCGATGATCGGCCGGGTGGACGAGGCACGGCGGCTCTTCGAGAAGCTGCTGGCCCTGCGGAACGACCTCGGTCTCCTCGCGGAGGAGTGGGACCCGCGCCGCAAGCGCCAAGTGGGCAACTTCCCGCAGGCGTTCAGCCATGTGCCGCTGATCGACACGGCCCTGCGACTGACCGCGGCCGGCGCCTTCCGCGCCTGAGCCTTCGCGGGATGGAGGACCTGGAACGGACCACGGGGGCCGATTCCAGATCCGGCAGACAACGGGGTTCAGCGGCCGAAGCGTGACTGCAACTGCTCGGGGACACGTTCACCCTGGATCCGGATGGTCGCCGCGGCCTCTTCGATCCGGTCCAGGTCGCCGGTTGTCAGCTCGACGTCGAGTGCGCCCAGGTTCTCTTCCAGGCGGTGCAGCTTGGTGGTGCCGGGGATCGGCACGAACCACGGCTTCTGCGCCAGCACCCAGGCGAGAGCGATCTGGGCCGGCGTGGCTCCCTTGTCGTCGGCGATCTGCCGCAGCAGGTGGACCAGCTCCTGGTTGGCCTGCCGTGCTTCAGGGCTGAAGCGCGGAAGCAGGCGGCGGAGGTCGTCGTCGGCCAGCGACGTGCTGGAATCGATCGTGCCGGTCAAGAATCCCTTGCCGAGCGGGCTGAAGGGCACCAGACCGATGCCCAGTTCCTCCAAGGTCGGAATGATCTCGGTTTCGTGCTCGCGCATCCAGAGCGAGTACTCGCTCTGGAGTGCCGTCACCGGCTGCACGGCGTGGGCGCGGCGAATCGTCGCGGCACCGGCCTCGGACAGGCCGAAGTGCTTCACCTTGCCTTCGGCGATCAGCTCCTTGACCGTGCCGGCCACGTCTTCAATGGGCACGTCGGGGTCGACCCGGTGTTGGTAGAGCAGGTCGATGCTCTCGGTGCGAAGACGCTTGAGCGAGGCCTCGGTCACGTGGCGGATCTGCTCGGGCCTGCTGTCGACCCCGGACAGCGGGGTCGGCCCGTGCTCGCCGTGCCTGATGCCGAACTTGGTGGCGATCACCACTTGGTCGCGGACCGGCGCCAGCGCCTGACCGACCAGCTCCTCATTGGTGAACGGGCCGTAGACCTCGGCGGTGTCGAAGAAAGTCACGCCCCGGTCGACGGCCGCCCGCAGCAGCTTCGTCATCTCGGCTGTGTCATGTGGCTGACCGTAGAAGAAACTCATGCCCATGCAGCCGAGCCCGAGAGCCGAGACTTCGAGGCCTTGTCCTAGTTTGCGTTGTCGCATGAGAGATGCTCCTGGGGTATCGGTCGTCCGGCTCTCGCTTGTTCCGTGTGTGGCCGGGCGCCGGTACAGAGGTGAGGCAGCCTTCCGGGACGCGGGCGAGACCCTGCTGATACAGGTACTGCGAGAGCCTCCCTCAGCCGCCTGGCCAGATTGTCGGCGGCGGGCCGCTGCCGGAACAGCTCACTGCACGTTGACAATTCGCCGATCAGGGCGACGAGCTCCTCGTCGTGCGGATCGCGGCCGGCTTCCATGCGCAGCGTCGCGGCCGCGTTCCGTGTGACCTGGTCGTAGTCGACGAAGAACGTCCTGGCTGCGTCGTGGTTCAGGTACACGAACCGCGCGGTGTTGGCGGGGCGTCGCGGGTCCGCCGTCGCCACGGGCTTGCGGCGGCGTCGACCGCTGGGTGCCCCGGACTGGCGCGCGAGGTGAAACAGGTGATCGCGCTCCGCGTCGTCGAGTCGCAAGGCCGAGGCCAACGCGTTGAGCACGCCCTCGGAGGTGCCGGCCAGGGCGCCGCGCTCCCTACGCACGTAGTACTCGACCGACACGCCTGCGAGGAGCGCTACTTCCCCGCGTCGCAGACCCTTGACCCGGCGGTTGCCACCGTAGGCGGGCAGTCCTGCCCTGTCGGGCGTGATGCGGGAGCGACGTGACCTCAAGAACTCCCGGATCTCGGTGCGCAGATCCATCGTGCCGGCCACTCCCTCATCGTAACGCCCGGCCCGCAGGTGAAGGGGGATACCGCTGATACCCCGATGCCCGATCCTGCGTAGGGGGGCCGACGCCGCGATCGCCTCGCCGAGCTCATCGAGGGTCGCGGCCATCATCGTCGGCGGTGCCCGCCCTGCGAAGTGCCGGCGGCAGCGCCTGGACCGGCCAGAACGGCGACTTCAGGTCGAGGTCGACGACCGCGTCGCAGGCCGCGTCCGGGACCGTCGCCGGCGGCTCGTCCCCCATGGCGCCCGCGTTGTTGACGAGGATGTCGAGACGCTCCGAGGCGGCGGTGACGAGGCCGGACAGTCGCCGGCACTCGTCGTGGCGGGACAGGTCGGCGGGACAAGTCAGGCGGGCTCGCAGGCGACAAGCAGACCCTTGCGGTACAGGTACTGCCAGAGCCCCTACCCGGTCACCGGGCAAGAACTCCGCAGCTCACCTGCAGCCCTACCGGCCCTGGATCAACTCGTCGTAGACGCTGAGGACTTGGGCCACCGTGTCGTCCTCGGTGGGCCAGGTGGCGGCCTGGGCGCGGCCGGCCGCGGTGAGTGCGGTACGGCGGGCCGGGTCGGCGAGCAGCGCGGTGATCGTGCCGGCCAGCGCGGCTGCGTCGCCGTACGGCACCAGGGCGGCGGCCTCGCCGACGAGTTCGGGGGTGCCGCCGACCGCGGTGGCCACCAGCGGCACCCCGGCGTGCAGGGCCTCCTGCGCGATCAGGGCGCGCGCCTCCCAGCGGCTGGGCAGCACCACCAGGTCGGCCGCGGAGAGCAGTTCGGGGATGTCGTCCCGCCGGCCGAGCAGCAGCACGGGCAGCCGCTCGGCCGAGATCCGCCGTTCCAGGGCCCCGCGTTCCGGTCCCTCCCCGGCGATGGCGATCAGCGGTCGCGGGTCGAGGCCGGCCCAGTGACCGGCCGCGTCGAGCAGCAGGTGATAGCCCTTGCCCGGCTCCAGCCGGCCCACCGACAGCAGCAACGGCCGGTCGACCGCGCCGAATTCGGCCCGGGTCTTCTGCCGGTGCCGCTCTCCGTCGGCCGGCGGGCGCGGGGGCCGCGCGGTCGGCCGGGGCACCGCGACCGGCGCCAGCCGGACATCACGGGCGCCGTGGGCACGGGCCCGGTCCACCAGGTCGGAGGAGACCCCGAGCACCACGGCGGCGCCGCGAACCGCCCGCCGCTCCAGCCAGCGCAGTATCGGGCCGCCGTCGGTGGGCGCGTCGGAGCCGTGCCAGGTGACGACCAGCGGGGTGCGGCGTCCGCCGAGCGCGAGGGTGGCCAGCAGTCCGGCCCGCAGCCCGTGCGCGTGCACGACGGCCGCCCCGGTGAACGCCGCTCGCAGCGAACCGACCGCGGGTGCGTCGGTGCTGGTGCTCCGGCCGATGTCGAGCGGCAGGAAACGGGCGCCGGATCTCGTGAAGGCGTAGTCCCGCTCGGTCGTCGCCGGCCCGCACACGGTGACCTCGACCCCGCGGGCGACCAGCCCGCCGGCCAGCGAGCTGACATGCGCTCCCGCGGCCGTGCTCAGGACGTGCACGGCGTGCAGCGTCCCCTGGGCGGGGTGCGAGGTGCTGCTCACGCGGGGAAGGGCTCCTGACTCGGCGCCGGACGTCTCGGATCGGGGGATGGTGCGGTGACCCGTCAAGGATGCCAGCCGGGCCCGCTCACCCGGGCCGGGCATCACCCATACGGGTGTGCCACCCGGCCCCAGGAGTCAAGGTGCCGTATTCCGGGCGCGTTCCACAACCGCCCCCGGGTGGAGATACGGTCACCGGCCGCCGTCATGACGACCAGCAGGGCGGCGTGCAGCACCAGCCCGGTACGTCCATTGGCGGTGACGATGGCGGTACCGAGAGCGGCGCCCAGCGCGTGCGCGCCCGCGTCGCCGAGCATCGTCCGCTCGCTCAGCTCGTCCCCGAGCACGGCCGCGGCGGCGCCCACGGAGGCTGCGGTCAGCACCGCGCCGGGGCCCTTGCGCAGCAGCGCCGGGGCGCCGGCCGCGATCACGGCTTTGGCGGCGCGGCCGGGGGCGACGTCGATGAGGTTCACCGCGTGGGCGGCGCCGGCGATGACCGTGCCGGCCAGCAGCCGGTCCACCGGCCGCGCCTTGAGCAGGGCGCCCGCGGCGAGGCCGGCGGCGCCGATACCGAGGAGTCTGACCCCGCCCGAGGTGAGCCGGCCCGCGCGCAGGGCGCCCAGATGGGCGGCGAACCCCCGGACGTGCGGGCTGCCCTTCTGGTCGTCGTACGCCCCGCAGGCGCCGGCCGCCAGCGCGGCGCCGACCGCGGCGAGGCGGGTTCTGACGCCGACGCCGCCGGCCAGGCCCATCGCGGCTGCCGCGCCCGCGGCCGCCGCGAGGCCGCCGTACAGTTCCACGCCGCGGCCGGCGTGGTTGGTGCGCTGCCAGAGCCGTGCCTCCACCGGGGGGTACCGGCGCAGTTGCTGGTACGCCGCCCTGGTCGCCGCGGCTGCGGCGGCCCCCGCGGACAGCCGCCCGCTCCTGCGTATCCTCATGACCGGACCTCCCTGCCCGCCGTGTGCGGGGGGATCCCCCGCGCGGTCAGCGGGCGGCCTTGGCAGCGGCCAGGAGCTCTTCGGCGTGGGCGCGGCCCAGTTCGGAGTCCTCCAGACCGGCCAGCATCCGCGAGAGCTCCCGCACCCGCGCCTCACCTTCGAGCACGGTGACCCCGCTGCGCGTCACGGACCCGTCGTTGGTCTTCTCGACCAGCAGCTGCCGGTCCGCGAAAGCCGCCACCTGCGGCAGATGCGTGACCACGATCACCTGCGCGGTACGGGCCAGCCGGGCCAGCCGCCGCCCCACCTCGACCGCCGCCTTGCCGCCGACCCCGGCGTCCACTTCGTCGAAGAGGTACGTCGGCACCGGATCGGACCCGGCGAAGACCACCTCCACCGCCAGCATGACCCGGGAGAGCTCACCGCCGGACGCCCCCTTGGCGATCGGCCTGGCCGGTGAGCCGGGGTGCGGTGCGAGCAGCAGCTCGACCTCGTCCACCCCGTTCGGACCGTAGACCACCGCCCGCCCGCCGACGTCCACGCCGGCCGCCGGGTCCGCCGCCTCCGTCTGCCCGATGGCCACCGTGACCCGCGCATGCGGCATCGCCAGCTCCGCGAGTTCCGCGGTGACCGCGGCCGCGAAGCGGTCCGCCGCCTCCTCGCGCGCGTCGGTCAGCGCCTGCGCCAGCCCGCTCAGCTCGGCCCGCAGCGCGTCGCGTTCTGCGGTGAGTTCGGCGATCCGGTCGTCGTCGCCCTCGAGTTCGGCGAGCCGGGCGGCGCTCTGCGCGGCCCAGGCCACCACGCTGTCGATGTCCTCGCCGTACTTGCGTACCAGGTGGGCCAGGACCGACCGGCGCTCCTCGACCGCCGCGAGCCGCAGCGGGTCCGCGTCCAGGTTGTCGGCGTATCCGGCCAGTTCCCCTGCGACGTCGCCGAGCAGGATGCCGATCTCGCCGAGGCGGGCGCCCAGCGCCGAGAGCACCGGGTCGTGCCCGCTCACCGCGTCCAGTGCCCGCTGCGCCCCGGCCACCAGGGTGGTGGCGTCGACGCCCTCGGGGTCCTCGGGGTTCCCGGCCAGCGCGGCGTGCGCGATGGTGGCGGCGGAGGCGAGGGCCTCGGCGTGCCCGAGCCGTTCGGCTTCGGCGGAGAGCTCCGCGTCCTCACCCGGCAGGGGCTCGGCCGCGGAGACCTCCTCTATGCCGAAGCGCAGCAGGTCGGCCTCCTGGGCGCGTTCCCTGGCCCGGGTGGTGAGTTCGTCCAGTTCGGCCGAGATCTCCCGCAGCCGCCGGTAGGCGTGCCCGTACTTGGCCAGCGGTACGGCGACCGCGTCGCCCGCGTACCGGTCGAGGGCTTCCCGCTGCCGGGCCGGCCGGAGCAGGCCCTGCTGGTCGGTCTGGCCGTGCACCGCGACCAGGTCGTCGGCGAGTTCGCCGAGCAGCCCGACCGGGACCGTACGGCCGCCGACGTGGGCCCGGGACCGGCCTTCGGCCGACACCGTGCGGCTGATCAGCAGTTCGCCGCCGTCCAGCTCGGCCCCCGCCTCTTCGGCCCGGACCGCGGCCCGGGCCTCGGGGTCCATTGTCAGCCGGCCCTCGACCAGCGCCTGCTTGGCGCCGATCCGCACCAGCGCCGGGTCGGCCCGGCCGCCGAGCAGCAGGCCGAGACTGGTGACGACCATGGTCTTGCCCGCGCCGGTCTCGCCGGTGACCGCGGTGAAGCCGGGCGAGAGTTCCACCACGGCGTCCTCGATGACACCCAGCGACCGAATCCGCATTTCCTCCAACACGGATACGACCATACGAGGTTTGCCACCCGCCGCGCGACGGACGGCCCCCCTACCGGTCCGTGAGGTTCACTGCGGGGCGCCCCGCCAGCCCGCGACGGGCAGCGCGAACTTCGCCACCAGGCGGTCGGTGAAGGACGCGTGGTGCAGCCGGGCCAGCCGTACCGGCACCGCCCCGCGCCGTACTTCCACCCGGGCGCCGGCCGGCAGCGGTACGGTCCTGCGGCCGTCGCACCACAGCACGCCGTGCGGCGTCTCGGGCTGCACCTCGACGGCGAGTACCGAGCGCGGCGAGGTGACCAGTGGCCGGGCGAAGAGCGCGTGGGCGCTGATCGGTACCATCAGCAGCGCCTCGACCTCGGGCCAGACCACCGGCCCGCCGGCCGAGAAGGCGTACGCGGTGGAGCCGGTGGGGGTCGCGCAGACCACGCCGTCGCCGCCGAACCGGGAGACCGGGCGGCCGTCGACCTCGGTGACGACCTCCAGCATCCGCTCGCGGGACGCCTTCTCCACCGATGCCTCGTTCATCGCCCAGTCGGTGTGCACGACGCGGCCGCCGTTGCGGACCAGCACATCGAGAGTCATCCGCTCCTCGACCTCGTACTCGCGGGTGACCACCCGGTCCACGACCTTGTCGAGGTCGTCGCGTTCGGCCTCGGCGAGGAAGCCGACCCGGCCGAGGTTGACGCCGAGCATCGGCACCCCGGAGGCGCGGGCGAACTCGGCGGCCCGCAGCAGGGTGCCGTCGCCGCCCAGCACGATGATCAGTTCGCAGCCCCGGACCGAGCCGGGGCCGATCTCGCCGACCAGTTCCACGCTCGGCGGCAGCTCCAGGTCGGCGGCCTCGTTCCCCAGCAGCCGTACGCCGATGCCGCTGGCCAGCAGACCGTGCACCACCCGCTCGGCGCTGCGGACGGCTGCCTCGCGCCCGGTGTGGGCGAGCAGGAAGACGGTGCGGTCCTGATGGGGAGCGTGCGGCGCCGGGGCGGCAGCCGGTGACGCCGCGGTCACCTCTGAAGACAGCGAAGACTGCGAAGTCTGTGAAGACTGTGAAGACTCGGACGACATGGTCAACGGGGCCCCTCCGCCACAGCACGGTCGACATCGGCCGGGTCCAGCGCGGGCGCCCCGGTCCGCAGCCACAGAAAGTACTCCACATTCCCGGACGGGCCGGGCAGCGGGCTGGCGGTCACGCCGAGCGCGCCGAGCCCGAGTCCTGCCGCCTGTTCGGCGACCTTGCGTACGCTCTCGGCCCGCAGCGCGCTGCTGCGGACCACACCGCCGCTGCCCAGCCGCTCCTTGCCCACCTCGAACTGCGGTTTCACCATCAGCACCAGGTCCGCGCCGGGCGCGGCGCAGCGGACCAGCGCGGGCAGCACCACGCCGAGCGGGATGAAGGAGAGGTCGCCGACCACCAGGTCGACCGGGCGGCCGTCGATCATGTCGAGCGTCAGCTCGCGCACATTCGTACGGTCCTTCACCGTGACCCGGTCGTCGCTCTGCAGCGACCAGGCGAGCTGCCCGTAGCCGACGTCCACGGCGACCACCTCGGCGACGCCGGCCCGCAGCAGCACGTCGGTGAAGCCGCCGGTGGAGGCGCCGGCGTCCAGCGCCCGGCGGCCTTCGACGGCCAGCCCGAGCGGGGTGAACACGGCGAGCGCACCGGCGAGTTTGTGCCCGCCGCGCGATACGTACTCCGGTTCCGAGCCGTCCTTGGCGACCACCACGGCGGCGCTGGTCTCCACCTGGGTGGCCGACTTGGTCGCGGTGGCACCGCCGACAGTCACCCGCCCGGCGGCGATCAGCTGGGTCGCGTGCTCCCGGGAGCGCGCGAGGTTCCGGCGCACCAGCTCAGCGTCGAGTCGGCGTCGTGCCACGTACGTTTCAGCCCCTGTTCTCGTCCAGCGCGGCGAGTGCGTCCCGCAATCCGCGGTGCACATCCTCGTACACCTCGATGTGCGCCTGCGTCGGCAACTCGTCGGCGTCACCGAGCCGGACAACCGCGGTGTCGACGTCAGCATTCCCCGTGGCCGCGACGACGACTCCCAGCGGCTGCGGCCCGGCCAGCTCCGGGGCCCCGCTTTCGGCCATGTCGGGCGCGGCACCGGGGGCTTCCACGGGGGCTTCGCCGTACGGCCGTTCTCCGATGCCGGCCGGCTCACTCATCGGTGGATCCGGACGCTCCGGAGGACGGCTGGGGGCCGGGTGCCTTCCTCGCCGGGGCCTTCTTCGCCGCAGCGCCCGAGGTCGTGGTGCGCCTGGGGTTCGCGGTCTTCTGGGCCGCGGTCGCCTTCTTGGCCGTGGCCCTGGTCGCGCTCTTGGCGGGCGCGGTGGGGGCCGGCGCGGTGCGGGCCGGGGTGGTCCCCGCGGCGATGGTCTCGGCCGCGGTGGCCCTGGTGGCCGTCGCCTTCTTGGCGGGAGCCTTCTTCGCGGGGGCTGCCTCCTTGGCGGGGGCGGCCTTCTTCGCCGGAGTCGCCTTCTTCGTAGCCGCGGTCTTCGCGGCGGCGGCCTCCTTGGCCGGAGTGGCCTTCTTCGCGGCCGTGGTCTCCCCCGCGGGTGCGGCCTTCTTCGCGGCCTGGGCTTTCTTGGCCGGCGCGGCCTTCTTGGCCGTCTTCTTCGCCGGGGCCGACTTCTTCGCCGCGACCGTGGTCCTGGTCGTGCCGGAAGCCGCGTCGGACGCGGCGGCCTTCCGGGTGGTGGCCGCCTTCCTGGCCGCGGTCTTACGGCTCGCCGCGGCCTTCTTCGCCGCAGCGGCCGAGGGCGCCGGGGCGGCCGGCGGCTCACCGGCGGGCGCCGCCGGACGGACCGTGGACGCCGGCTTCCTGGTGGTACGGGCCGGCTTCGCGGCGGCCTGGCCCGGCTCGGGCTCGACGGTGACGTGCTCGACCGTGGGCGACGAGGACGGACCCTTCGGCTTCCGCTCCGGCTTGGCGGCCGGGGCGGAGGGCCGCTCCAGGTCGTGGATGCGCCGCTCCAGCGTCTCCAGCACGACGCCGACCTTGGTCACCTCGTCGGCAAGGCGCCCGACCCGGCTCATTCCCTTGTCGACCTCTTCACGGATCAGCCCGAGCAGCAGGTCGCGGTTGGCGCGGCCGGACGCCATCAGCTCGTCGGCGAGGGTCTGCACCTCGGTCGGAATGGCGTCGCCGATCCGCTGCTGGACGGCGCCGACGTCGATTCCGGCCTGACCGAGCAGGTCCCTGGCGGCGTCGACCGTACGGCGGCGGGTGGCCTCGGTCAGGCCGCCCGCGATCTGCAGACAGGTACGCAGCGCGTCCCTCATCGCTCTCACTCCTCGCCTTGCCGTTGACACATGTGGTCACGACGCTACCGCCTCCAGCCGCCCGGCCCCGCTCAGCGCACCTGCGGTACGGTCATCCGGACGCATCACCCGATGAGGAGACCCGGGGGAGAACGCACCGATGGCCACCATCGAGGAGTGCCGCGCCGCGCTCGACGAACTGTCCCTGAACCTCGCGGAGGCGGACGGGCAACTGCGTGCCGCGGCGGCGCTGGACCGGTCGCTGAGCTGCCGGATCACCGATCTCGACACCACGTTCGTGGGCCGGCTCAGCGACGGCCGGATCACGCAGGTGACCACCGTGTCCGGCACACCCGCCGACAAGGCGCAGATCCGGCTGTCGATGAAGGGCGACGATCTGGTGGCCCTGGTCGGCGGCGAGTTGAACTTCGCCCGGGCGTGGGCCGGCGGGCGCGTCAGGGTGCAGGCGAGCCTGCGGGACGTGCTGCGGCTGCGTTCGCTGCTGTAGCGCCCGCCGGGTCCGACGGTGCAGCCAGTGCGGACGGTGCAGACGGTGCGGACGGTGCGGTCGGGACACCGAACGGCCGGCGCGCCGCCGGCACCACCAGCGGCGTACCGCTCTCCGGGTCCTCGATGATGCGGCAGCGCACCCCGAAGACCCGCTCCACCAGTTCGGCGGTGATGATCTCGGCGGGCGGGCCCTGCGCCTCGATCCGGCCCTCGCGCATGGCGATCAGATGGGTGGCGTAGCGGGCCGCCTGGTTGAGGTCGTGCAGCACGGCGACCAGGGTCCGGCCGCGCTCCTCGTGGAGGTGCGCGCACAGGTCGAGTACGTCGATCTGGTGCTGGATGTCGAGGAACGTGGTGGGCTCGTCGAGCAGCAGCAGCGGGGTCTGCTGGGCCAGCGCCATGGCGATCCAGACGCGTTGCCGCTGCCCGCCGGAGAGTTCGTCGACATAGCGATCGGCGAGTGCGGCCACCCCGGTGGCGGTCATCGATTCGTCGACGATCCGCTCGTCGTCCGCCGACCACTGCCGCAGCAGCCCCTGGTGCGGGTAACGGCCGCGGGAGACCAGCCCGGCGACGGTGATGCCGTCCGGTGCCACCGAACTCTGCGGCAGCAGGCCCAGGGTCCGCGCCACCGCCTTGGCCGGCAGCGAGCCGATCGCGTGGCCGTCCAGCAGCACCCGGCCCTGGGACGGCTTGAGCAGCCGGGACAGGGCCCGCAGCAGTGTCGACTTGCCGCACGCGTTGGGGCCGACGATGACGGTGAACGAGCGGTCGGGTATCGCCACCGACAACTCCTCGGCGATGACCCGCTGGTCGTAGGCGAGGGTGACGGTCTCGGCGCGCAGCCGGCTCTCCGGTGCGTCGGTCGACTTGTCGCTGCGGGTCATGCGGTGCTCCCGTGGTTCCTGGGTCGTCGCGGCACGTGGTGCGGGCGGTGCCCGTCGCTGTGTCGTCGTGTCGTCGTGTCGTCGTGTCGGCAAGGGACCGGGCGGCCGGCGCCGTCCTCATATCCGGCCCGCCTTCCGTTCGGTGATCAGCAGCCACAGCAGATAGCCGCCGCCGAGCACTCCGGTGGCCACGCCGACCGGCACCTGCCCGGAGCCGAAGGCGCGCTGGGCGGCCAGATCGGCGATGACCAGCAGGGCCGCGCCCATCAGGGCGGACGGCAGCAGGCTGACGCCCGGCGAGCGGGTGAGCCGGCGGGCGAGCTGGGGCGCGGTGAGCGCGACGAAGGCGATCGGCCCGGCCGCGGCGGTCGCCCCCGAGGTGAGCAGGACCGCGGCGAGCACCGTGACCAGCCGGGTGCGCTCCACCCGTACGCCGAGCGCGGCTGCCGCGTCGTCCCCCATCTCGGTGATCCGCAGCGCCCGGCTGTGCAGCAGCAGCACCGGCATCAGCACCGCGCAGAGGATCAGCAGCGGCCACACCTGGTCCCAGTCACGGCCGTCGAGCGACCCGGTGATCCAGACCACCGCCCGGGCGGCGTCCACGAAGTCCGCCTTGACCAGCAGATAGCTGTTGACCGCGGCGAGCACCGCGGAGGCGCCGATCCCGACCAGCACCAGCCGGTAGCCGTGCACCCCACGCTTCCATGCCAGCAGGTAGACGCCGAGCCCGGTGAGCAGGCCGCCGGCCACCGCGCCGGCCGACACCTCGAACGTCGAGCCCTTGAGCAGCACGATGACGATCAGCGCGCCGGCCGCCGACCCCTGCCCGAAGCCCACCACGTCGGGGCTGCCCAGCGGGTTGCGGGAGACGGTCTGGAAGGCGGCGCCCGCCATCCCCAGCGCCGCGCCGACCAGCAGCGCCACCACGACCCGGGGCAGCCGCAGCTGGCGGACGATGAACTCCTGGCCCGTGTCGCCGTTCCCGGTGAGGGAGCGCAGCACGTCCAGCGGGCCGATGCGGTAGTCGCCGGTGCCGATGAGCACCACCGACACCGCGAGCGCGACGGCCAGCAGCACCACGGAGACCAGCAGGGTGCGCCGGTCGACGCGTACCGGGAACGTCCGGTGGACGGCGGCGGCCTGAGCGCGGTCCCGGTCCTTGACGGCGGGGCTCACAGTTCGGCCATCCTTCGGCGCCGGACCAGCAGGATGAAGACGGGCCCGCCGAGCACCGCGGTGACGATGCCGACCTGGAGTTCGGCGGGCCGGGTGACCAGCCGCCCCACCACGTCGGCGCCGAGCAGCAGCACCGGCGAGAGCACCGCCGCGTACGGCAGGATCCAGCGCATGTCGGGTCCTGTGATGCCGCGCACCACGTGCGGCACCATCAGGCCGACGAAGACGATCGGCCCGCAGGCGGCGGTGGCCGCCCCGCACAGCAGGGTGATGGCGAGCATGCACACCACCCGGGTGCGGGCCAGCCGCGCACCCAGACCCCGGGCGGTGTCGTCGCCGAGCGCCACCGCGTTGAGCGGCCGGGCACAGGCGAGCGCCAGTACGGTGCCGGCGGCTATGAAGAGCACCACATGCCGGACGGTGGCCATGTCGGCGGCGGCGAGCGAGCCGACCTGCCAGAAACGCATCCGGTCCAGGGCCGCGTTGTCGGTGAGTTCGACCGCGTTGGTATAGCCCTGCAGCAGCGCGGTCGCCGCGGTGCCGGCCAGCGCCAGCCGGACCGGTGTGGCGGCCCGGCTGCCGCCGACGGCGTAGACGAGAGTGGCGACGATCGCGGCGCCGGCCAGCGCGAACCACACATATCCGGTGACCGAGGTGATCCCGAAGAAGCTGATCGCGGTGACCACCGCGGCGGCGGCGCCGGCGTTGACCCCGAGCAGCCCGGGGTCGGCCAGCGGGTTGCGGGTCAGCGCCTGCATGGCGGCGCCGGCGATGCCCAGGGCCGCGCCGACCAGCAGGCCGAGCAGCGTACGCGGCAGCCGGACCTGGCGGATCACCACATCGTTGTCGGTGCCGGCGTAGTGGAACAGGCCGTGCCACACCTGGTCGAGCGGGATCTCCTTCGCACCCAGCCCGATGCTCGCCAGCGCGACGAGGACGAGGAGCCCAACGGACAGCAGCAGTCCCGCCGTTCGTTTCGCGTTCGCCCGGGAGACGCTGCCGCCGGGCGGTCCTGAACCCTTCGCTGCCGGGAGCGAAGGGGCGGCAGGGGAGTGACGGTCGACCAACACGAGGATTAGGTTAGCCTAACCTTCGCTAGTGCACCTTCGAGCAGAGCGGCAGTTTATGCATACCCCCCGTTTCGCAACCATGCCCGGAATCTCGCGTCGTGGCGTACTCGCCGCCGGCGGCTCCCTCGGTCTCGGAGCCCTCCTGGCCGCCTGCGGTTCCGACTCCCCGGACTCCGGCGCCGGGTCGGCCAAGGGCGGTACGACGACCGGCGCCGCACCCACGACCCCGGGAGGCCCCTGGTCGTTCACCGACGACCGCAAGCAGACCGCGAAGAAGGGCAGTACGCCGGCCAAGCTCGTCGCGTACATCGGCTCGGCGGCCGCCCTGCACGACTACGGCATCGAGTGCACCGGCGTCTTCGGCCCCACCACCCTCAAGAACGGCTCCCCCGACGCCCAGGCCGGCGGCGTGGACGTCCACAAGGTGACGGTCATCGGCAACACCTGGGGCGAGTTCAACATCGAGAAGTACGCGGCCCTCTCCCCCGACCTGCTGATCAGCCACATGTACGAGGCGCCGACGCTCTGGTACGTCCCCGACGAGAGCGCCAAGAAGATCCTGGCGCTGGCCCCCAGTGTCGGGATCAACGTCGCAGGAGTCCCGCTGACCACCCCGCTCCAGCGGTACGCCGAACTCGCCAGCTCGCTCGGCGCCGACATGTCCTCGGGCCCCAACGCGGCCCAGAAGGCCCGCTTCGAGAAGGCGTCCGCCGATCTGCGCGCCGCGGTCAAGGCGCACCCGGGCATCAAGGTCCTCGCCTCCTCGGCGAGCGCCGACTCCTTCTACGTCTCCACCCCGGCCGCGGCCTGCGACCTCAGCTACTACAAGAGCCTCGGCGTCGACTTCATCGTCCCCGACAAGGTGGAGGGCGGCTTCTTCGAGACCCTCAGCTGGGAGACCGCCGACAAGTACAAGGCCGACGTCGTCATGCTGGACAACCGCACCGCCACCCTCCAGCCCAAGGACCTGACCGCCAAGCCCACCTGGGCGCAGCTCCCGGCGGTCAAGGCCGGACAAGTGCTGGGCTGGCCGAGCGAGCCGATCTTCTCCTACGACAAGTGCGCCGCCCAGATCGAGGTGCTCACCCAGGCCATCACCTCGGCGAAGAAGGTGAGCTGACGGCATGTCGCAGATGCCTTACGGCTTCTTCCATCCGCGGGTGGTCCGCGTCGAGCACGTCTCGCCGACGCTGCGGCGGGTCGTGCTCGGCGGTCAGGAGATCGCCGGCGTGGTCAGCGGCGGCCTCGACCAGCGGCTCAAGATCTTCCTCCCGCACCCCGGCCAGGACGCCCCGGTGCTGCCGGACGTGCTCGACCTCGACTGGTACGCGCGCTGGCGCCAACTCGACCCGGACGTCCGCGGCATCATGCGCACCTACACCGTCCGCGCCGTCCGCCAGGACCCGCCCGAACTGGACATCGACTTCGCCCTCCACGGCGACCTCGGGCCCGCCTCGCGCTGGGCCCAGCACGCCCGGCCCGGCGACCGCCTCTCCCTGCTCGCGCCCGTCGTCGCCGACAACGGCGGCGTCGACTTCCGCCCGCCCGAGGACACCGACTGGATCCTGCTGACCGCCGACGTGACCGCGCTGCCCGCCCTCGCGGCGATCCTCGGCTCGCTCCCACCGGGCACCCCGGTCCGCGCGTTCATCGGCGTCCCGCACCCCGACGACCGCATCGCGCTCCCCACCGAGGCCGACGCCCGCATCTCCTGGGACCCCGCCGACCTCACCACCGCCGCCTTCCCGCCCGGCACCCCCTACGCCTGGCTGGCCGGCGAAGCCGCCACCGTCCGCGGCCAGCGCCGCCACCTGGTCAACGACCGCGGCTTCTCCCGCGCGGCCGTCACCTTCAGCGGTTACTGGCGCCGCGGCACCACCGAGGACGACCTGCTGGAGGCCGCCGCCGCGGAGGCCGCCGCCTGACGGGGGCCACCGGTCCAGCGCGTCATCGCCGGCCCGGCGTACGGCCGTCCGCCGGTCGCCGGCCTCCCGCCACCGGTCCGCGGGCGGGGCCCTTCACAGGCCGAGGCGCGCCAGCGCGGGACCGGCGTCGAGCCCGCACGACCCCGCCCCGCCCGCGGTCCACGCCGCACCGCACAGCGCCCGCAGCCCGTCGATCGCGTCCCCCCGCCCCTCCAGCGTCAGCGCGTCGGAGGAGGCAGAAGCGGTCCACCCCCCGCAGGTGAAACCCGTGTCCGCCGCCTCGACCCGGGGGTGCGGGACGAGCAACCCGCGCAGGTCCGCCGCCACATACGCCGGCCGGTGCTTCGGCTCCGCCGCCACCAGCTGTGCGGCCGTCGTCACCCCGGTGAGCACCAGCAGCGCGTCGACGCCCCCCGCGTACGCCCCTTCGATGTCCGTGTCCAGCCGGTCCCCCACCACCAGCGGCCGCTTCGCCCCGGTCCTGATCACCGTCTCCCGGTGCATGGGAGGCAGTGGCTTCCCCGCGACCTGCGGGTTCCCCCCGGTGGCGATCCGTACGACCTCCACCGCCGCGCCGTTGCCCGGCGCGATCCCGCGCCCGCTGGGGATCGTCAGATCGGTGTTGGACGCGAACCACGGCACCCCGCCATTGACGGCGTACGCCATCTCCATCAACTGCGACCACCGCAGGTCCGGCGAGTACCCCTGCACCGCGGCGGCCGGCTTCTCCTCCGCCGAGTCCACCGGCACCAGCCCGCGTTCACGTACCGCCGCCAGCAGCCCTTCCCCGCCGACCACCAGCACCTTCGCACCGGCCGGCACCTGGTCGGCGATCAACCGGGCCACCGCCTGCGCGGAGGTGATGACGTCCTCGGCCCCGGCCGGCACACCCAGCCGCGTCAGGTGCTCGGCGACGGTCTGCGGGGTGCGCGCCGCATTGTTGGTGACGTACGCCAGCCGCATCCCCTGCCCGCGCGCCGCCTCCAGCGACTCCACCGCGTGCGCGATCGCGTCCCCGCCGGCGTACACCACGCCGTCGAGGTCGAGCAGCGCCGTGTCGTAGGCCGCGTCGAGCGCTTGTTCGCTGCTGTCCGGCAGGGTCCGCTGGGTCATGGCGGGGTCGCTCCTCGTCGTGGTGTCGATGGCCTGATCATCCCTCATCGCCGCCCGGCGCAGGACGTAGCATGCGCTGATGAGCATCACCGGTCCAGAAAGCCCCGCATGTCCTGGTCACGAGCCGGGTCTGCGACTGGCGCCCTTCCGCGGCCTGCGCTACGTACCGGAGCGCGTCGGCAGCCTCGCCGCGGTCACCTCACCGCCGTACGACGTCGTGGTCCGGCCCGACGGCCAGCGGCACCTGGAGTTCGCCGACCCGCACAACGTGGTCCGGCTCATCCTGCCCGACGCCGCCACCCCGGCCGAGCAGCACCGCAAGGCCGCCCGCGCCCTCTCCGACTGGCTGGAGCAGGGCGTACTCGCCGCCGACCCGGTACCCGCGCTCTACATCTACGAGCAGCTCGACGGCGACCACCTGCAGCGCGGCGTCATCGGCGCGCTGCGCATCACCGCACCGGAAGAGGGCATCGTCCTGCCGCACGAGGACGTCATGCCCGGCCCGGTCGCCGACCGCGCCGCCCTGATGCGCGCCACCCGCGCCAACCTCGAACCCCTGCTGCTCGCCTACCGCGACGGCGACCCCACCGCGCAGGTCATCAACCGCGTGGTGGCCACCGGGGATCCGCTGCTCGCCACCACCACCGAGGACGGCGTCCAGCACCGGTTGTGGGCGCTGACCGGCCCCGCCGACGTGGCCACCGTCCAGGCCGACCTCGCCACCCGGCAGGCCCTGATCGCCGACGGCCACCACCGCTGGGCCACCTACCGCCTCCTCAAGTCCGCCCACCCGCCCGGCACTCCCTGGGACTACGGCCTGGTACTGCTGGTCGACACCGCCCACTACCCGCTGCGGGTACGGGCCATCCACCGTGTCCTGCCGCGCCTGCGACTGGACACCGCGCTCAAAGCGGCCCAGGGTGCCTTCCGGGTCAGGGCGCTGGCCCGCCCGCTGGACCACGCGCTCGCCGCCCTGGCCGAGGCGGCAGCCGAGGGCAACGCGTTCCTGCTGGCGGGCGACGGTTTCCACCTGCTGGACCGGCCGCACCCCGACCTGCTCGCGTCCGCCGTCCGGCACGACCGCCCCGAGCAGTGGCGCGGTCTTGACGCGACCGTGCTGCACAGCCTGCTGCTCGACCGGGTCTGGCAGATCCCCGACTCCCCCGACGACATCCGCTACATCCACGACACCGCCGCGGCCGTCGAACTCGCCGAACGAGAGGGCGGCACCGCGGTGCTGATGCACCCGGTACGGGAGCACGTCGTCATGGAACTGGCCCGGGCCGGCGTGATGATGCCCCGCAAGTCCACCTCCTTCGGTCCGAAACCGGCGGGCGGACTGGTCATCCGGAGCCTGGACCTGGACTGAGCGCCGGTCGCGCTCCTCCCGGCAGAACGCTGAGGGCGGCACCCCCGGGATCCGGGGGTGCCGCCCTCAGCGGTGTTATGCCCGCCCCTGTGCCGAGGCGGTCCGGTCAGTCCTCGTCGCGGTCGTCCCGCGCGGGCTCACGGAAGGGCGCGAGGAAGGAGGAGGGGACGCCGGTCTCGGCGGCCGTGGCGGCGGATTCAGCCGCCTCGGCCTCGCTGTCGTCGTCTTCCTCGTCCTCGTCATCGGCCGCGACGTCCTCGGCTGCCTTGGCGGCTACGTCGTCGGTCGTGACGTCGAGGTCGTCGTCCTCGTCTTCGTCGTCCTCATCGTCTTCATCGTCCTCGATGTCCTCGATGTCCTCGATGTCCTCATCGTCTTCGTCATCGGCGTCGTCCGCCGCTGCGACGGCGTCGGCGGCGGCCGGGGTCGTGGCTCCGTCCGTCACCGCCTCGTCGTCCTCGGTCTCGTCGGCGTCATCGGCGTCGTCGGTGACATCGACGTCATCGGTGACATCGACGAACTGCAGGCCGTCGAGCTGGGCGAGCCGGTCCGACGCGTCGGTGGTGCCGTCGTGGTCGGCCTCCAGTGCCTTGGCGAACCAGTCACGGGCCTCGGACTCCCGGCCGACCGCGAGCAGGGCGTCGGCGTAGGCGTAACGCAGCCGCGCGGTCCAGGGGTGGATCGCGTTGGCCGCCAGCTCGGAGCTCTGCAGGGTGACCACGGCCGCCTCGGCCTGGCCCATGTCCTGCCGGGCACCTGCCGCGACCAGCCGCATCTCCACCTGGCCGGCCTTGTCCAGCTTCTGCACCTCGGGGGCACCGGCCATCTCCAGCGCCCGCTCCGGCCGGCCGAGCCCACGCTCGCAGTCCGCCATCACGGGCCAGAGGTCGACGGTGCCGGTCATCCGCCGGGTCGCCCGGAACTCCGCCAGCGCCTCGGCGTACCGCTCACTGGCGTAGGAGGCGAATCCCGCCGCCTCTCGTACGGCCGCCACGCGCGACGCCAGCCGCAGCGCGACGCGCGAGTACGCGTATGCCCGTTCCGGGTCCTCGTCCAGCAGTTGGGCCACCATCACGAGGTTGCGCGCCACGTCGTCGGCGAGTGTCTTGGGCAGGCTCATCAACTCCTGCCGCACGCTCGGGTCGATCTCCTGGCCGGTCACCTCGTCCGGGATCGGCAGCCGCCTGATCGGCTCCCGGTCGTCACGGCGCTCGTCCCGCCCGCCACGGTTCTCGAACCGGCCACGCCCCTGCACGGCCGGGCGCCGGCCGCCGAAGTCACGGTCGTCGCGGCGCGGCCCGCCGCGGTCGTCGTCCCGCCGCGGCCCACGCGGACGGTCATCACGACGGTCGTCACGGGGACGATCGTCCCTGGGCCGCTCGTAACGCGGACGGTCATCACGCGGCCTGTCCTCGCGGGGACGGTCGTAGCGCGGCCTGTCGTCACGGCGGTCGTCGCGCGGCCGGTCGTCCCTGGGCCGGTCATAGCGCGGGCGATCGTCGCGGGGACGGTCATAACGGGGCCTGTCGTCACGACGGTCGTCACGCGGACGGTCGTCCCTGGGCCGGTCATAGCGCGGGCGATCATCGCGACGGTCGTCACGGGGACGATCGTCACCGCGGAAGCCGCCACCCCCGCCACCGGGGCGGTCGTCGCGACGGAAGCCAGCGCGCTGGTCGTCGCGGGGACGGTCATAACGGGGCCTGTCGACACGACGGTCGTCACGGGGACGATCGTCCCTGGGCCGGTCGTAACGCGGACGGTCATCGCGAGGGCGGTCATCGCGAGGACGGTCATCACGAGGGCGGTCGTCACGACGGAAACCACCGCGCTGATCGTCGCGCGGGCGGTCGTAACGCGGGCGGTCCCCACCGGGACGGTCGTCACGACGGAACCCACCAGGCCGGTCATCGCGACGCGGAGCACCGCCACCGGAACGGTCATCACGGCGGAAACCACCGCCACCACCGGGACGGTCGTCCCTGCGCGGGCCACCGCGGTCGTCCTCGCGGCGCGGACCGCGCGGACGGTCACCGCCGGGACGGTCGTCACGGCGGAAACCGCCTCCCCCGCCACTGGGGCGGTCGTCGCGGCGGAAACCACCGCCGCTCGGACGGTCGCCGCCGGCCGGGCGGTCATAACGCGGGCGGTCCCCACCGGGACGGTCGTCACGACGGAACCCACCAGGCCGGTCATCACGACGCGGACCCCCACCGGAGCGGTCGTCACGGCGGAAGCCGGCGCCCCCACGGTCGTCACGCCGGGGGCCACCGCGGTCGTCGTCGCGACGCGGGCCGCGGGGACGGTCGTCACGACGGCCATCACGCCGATCGTCGCGGCGGTTGTCGCCGCCGCGCGAGTCCCGACGCCCAGGGCGTTCGGGCCGTTCTTCGGGTGAGTTGGACATCGACGTGACTCCTGTCGGATCGTGCTGCTGTAGTGCAAGTCTCCCGTACCGTCCAGGAGATCGCGCTTCGAGGGAAAACAAAAGGACCCCCGGTCCCAGCGCTTAGGCCAGGACCGAGGGTCCAAAAAGATTGTTCGGCGGTGTCCTACTCTCCCACAGGGTCCCCCCTGCAGTACCATCGGCGCTGAAAGGCTTAGCTTCCGGGTTCGGAATGTAACCGGGCGTTTCCCTAACGCTATGACCACCGAAACGCTATCGGGTAACCCGCAGAAGCGGGATATCGACAGTGTCCTAGCGAACAAGCACACTTTTCAGTTGTGTGACTGGTTCAACCGGTGCGACTGTTCGCAACCCGGGAACCAAACAGTGGACGCGAGCATACATGGACAAGCCCTCGGCCTATTAGTACCGGTCAGCTCCACCCCTCACAGGGCTTCCACATCCGGCCTATCAACCCAGTCGTCTCCTGGGAGCCTTACCCCATCACGTGGGTGGGAGCCCTCATCTCGAAGCAGGCTTCCCGCTTAGATGCTTTCAGCGGTTATCCCTCCCGAACGTAGCCAACCAGCCATGCCCTTGGCAGAACAACTGGCACACCAGAGGTCCGTCCGTCCCGGTCCTCTCGTACTAGGGACAGCCCTTCTCAAGACTCCAACGCGCGCAGCGGATAGGGACCGAACTGTCTCACGACGTTCTAAACCCAGCTCGCGTACCGCTTTAATGGGCGAACAGCCCAACCCTTGGGACCGACTCCAGCCCCAGGATGCGACGAGCCGACATCGAGGTGCCAAACCATCCCGTCGATATGGACTCTTGGGGAAGATCAGCCTGTTATCCCCGGGGTACCTTTTATCCGTTGAGCGACGGCGCTTCCACAAGCCACCGCCGGATCACTAGTCCCTACTTTCGTACCTGCTCGACCCGTCAGTCTCACAGTCAAGCTCCCTTGTGCACTTACACTCAACACCTGATTGCCAACCAGGCTGAGGGAACCTTTGGGCGCCTCCGTTACCCTTTAGGAGGCAACCGCCCCAGTTAAACTACCCACCAGACACTGTCCCTGATCCGGATCACGGACCGAGGTTAGACATCCAGCACGACCAGAGTGGTATTTCAACGACGACTCCCCAATGGCTGGCGCCACTGGTTCACAGTCTCCCACCTATCCTACACAAGCCGAACCGAACACCAATATCAAGCTATAGTAAAGGTCCCGGGGTCTTTCCGTCCTGCTGCGCGAAACGAGCATCTTTACTCGTAGTGCAATTTCACCGGGCCTATGGTTGAGACAGTCGAGAAGTCGTTACGCCATTCGTGCAGGTCGGAACTTACCCGACAAGGAATTTCGCTACCTTAGGATGGTTATAGTTACCACCGCCGTTTACTGGCGCTTAAGTTCTCAGCCTCGCCACACCAAAGCATGACTAACCGGTCCCCTTAACGTTCCAGCACCGGGCAGGCGTCAGTCCGTATACATCGCCTTACGGCTTCGCACGGACCTGTGTTTTTAGTAAACAGTCGCTTCTCGCTGGTCTCTGCGGCCACCCCCAGCTCAAGGAGTAAATCCCATCACCAGGAATGGCCCCCCTTCTCCCGAAGTTACGGGGGCATTTTGCCGAGTTCCTTAACCATAGTTCACCCGAACGCCTCGGTATTCTCTACCAGACCACCTGAGTCGGTTTAGGGTACGGGCCGCCATGAAACTCGCTAGAGGCTTTTCTCGACAGCATAGGATCATCCA